>JAFSHU010000036.1 GCA_017440145.1 Bacillota bacterium | reverse complement strand
GACCCCCAGCTGGCGGATTTCATTCTGGATCAGGCCTATTTTCAGGAGATGTTCCAGCTGGCAGAGGAAACCCGGTCTGAATTCCTGGCGGATTACGTACGCACCATGATCGATGGCGCAAATCTTCGTTCCGCTGTGCGCACTCTGCGCATGGGTAAGGGCAGTGCATTCCTGGAAGGCGTGCTCTTCTCCGGCGGGACTGTGGATACCGGCCGTATCCTTGCCAGCGTGAATGCAGGCAGCGGTCTGAATGAGCTCTTTGGCTTTAGCCGCTTTAAAGAAGCAGCAGAGGCCGGCACCGCGGCGCTTCAGGGCGGCAGCCTGACCAATTTCGAAAAGCTCTGCGACAACGCGGTTCAGGCCTATCTCTCCGGCGCAAAATATATTGCCTTTGGGGAAGCGCCGCTCATTGCCTATCTGGCTGCCAAGGAAAACGAACTGACTACGATCCGCATCATCATGGCTGGACGGATGGCCGGGCTTCCGGCAGATACCATCCGGGAAAGGATGCGTGACACCTATGTATAAAATTGCTGTATTGGGCGATCAGGAGAGTGTTCTGGGCTTCCGGGCCCTGGGTCTGGATGTTGTCTTTGCGGAGGATAGCGCCGCTGCCCACCGTGAGCTGACAAATCTGGTCAAGGAAGATTATACGATTATCTACCTGACCGAGCAGCTCGCCGTGGATCTGCAGGCGGATATCAACAAATACAAGGACAGCATCACACCGGCCATCATTCTGATCCCCGGCAAAGGCGGCTCTTTGGGCCTGGGCAAGGCCAATCTCAAGAGCGCTGTTGAACGGGCGGTCGGTGCAGATATTCTCTAAAGCTACATGATGTTTACCATTTTTCGCGAAAGGTAGTGAAAATATAGATGAAAAGCGGTAGAATTACCAAGGTCTCCGGTCCGCTTGTTGTAGCGGAAGGCCTGGAAAACGCCAATATGGCCGACGTTGTTCGCGTTGGTGAGCAGCGTCTGATTGGCGAAATTCTGACCATGACCGGCGGTACCGCCTCTATCCAGGTCTATGAGGAAACTTCCGGCCTGGGCCCCGGTACCGTTGTTGAAACCACCGGCGCTCCTCTTTCTGTTGAACTGGGCCCCGGCATGATCGAAAACATTTACGACGGTATTCAGCGTCCTCTGGAAGAAATCATGAAGATGGTTGGCTCCAACATCACCAGAGGTGTTGAGGTTCCCGCCCTTTCCCGTTCCAAAAAATGGGATTTCAAGGCTACTGCAAAAGTTGGTGATAAAGTCATCGGCGGCGATGTGATCGGCACCGTCCAGGAGACCTCTGTTGTTCTCCATAAGATCATGGTTCCCAACGGTCTCTCCGGCAAGATCAAATCCATCTCCAGCGGCAGCTACACTGTTGAAGATGTTGTCGCCACTCTGACCTTGGACAATGGCGAAACCAAAGAACTGACCATGATTCAGCGCTGGCCGGTTCGCGTTGGCCGTCCTTATAAGAAGAAATTCCCGCCCACTGCACCGCTGTGCTCCGGTCAGCGCATCATTGATACCATGTTCCCCATCGCCAAAGGCGGTACGGCAGCAGTTCCCGGCCCCTTCGGCTCCGGCAAAACCGTTGTTCAGCACCAGCTGGCCAAATGGTCTGACGTGGATATCGTTGTTTACATCGGCTGCGGTGAACGCGGCAATGAGATGACCGACGTTCTGCGTGAATTCCCGGAACTGCAGGATCCCCGCACCGGCGAATCTCTGATGAAACGTACTGTTCTGATCGCCAACACCTCGGATATGCCGGTTGCAGCCCGTGAAGCTTCCATTTATACCGGCATCACCATCGCCGAATACTTCCGCGATATGGGCTATGCGGTGGCTGTCATCGCAGACTCCACCTCCCGCTGGGCAGAAGCGCTGCGCGAAATGTCCGGTCGTCTGGAAGAAATGCCCGGTGAAGAAGGCTACCCCGCTTATCTGGCTTCCCGCCTGGCTCAGTTCTACGAGCGCGCCGGTGTGGTCTCTACCATGGGCCGCGAAGAACGGGTCGGCAGCCTGACCGCAGTCGGTGCGGTCTCCCCGCCCGGCGGCGACTTGTCCGAGCCTGTATCCCAGGGTACCATGCGTATCGTTAAGGTCTTCTGGTCCCTGGATGCTTCCCTGGCTTACCGCCGTCACTTCCCTGCCATCAACTGGCTGAATTCCTACTCCCTCTACCTCTCCTCCATGCGCGACTGGTTCAATGAAAACATTGGCCGCGACTTCATGGATAACCGGGATCGTGCCATGAGCATGCTTCAGGAAGAAGCAGAGCTGAACGAAATCGTTCAGCTGGTTGGTAAGGATTCTCTGGGCGCCGGCGATCAGCTGACCCTGGAGACTGCAAAAATGATCCGTGAGGACTTTCTGCAGCAGAACGCCTTTATGGAAACGGATAGCTATTCCTCCTATGATCGCCAGGCCAAGCTGCTGGGCCTGATCCTCAAATATGACAAGCTCTGCCGTGACGCCATCAAGAAGGGCGCTGATCTGCAGCCGCTTTTCTCCCTCAGCGCCCGCGACCGCATCGGCCGCGCAAAGAGCGTTGATGCAAACGAATATGTTGCCGCTTATGCGGATATCGACAAACTGATGGAACAGGAAATCGATGCCATCGCCATGAAAGGGGGCGCTGAATAATGATACGTGAGTATAAAACCATCCACGAGGTTTCAGGCCCTTTGATGGTCGTTGAAAAGGTCGAAGGTGTAACCTACGACGAACTGGCCGAAATTCAGCTGCCGAACGGACAGATGCGCCGCTGCAAGGTGCTGGAAGTCAACAAGGACAAGGCTGTCGTTCAGCTCTTCGAAAGCTCTGCCGGCATCAACCTGGCGGAATCCAAGATCCGCTTCCTAGGCCACAGCCTGCAGCTGGCGGTTTCCGGCGATATGCTGGGCCGCGTCTTCAACGGCATGGGCCATCCCATCGATGGCGGCCCGGAAATTCTGGCCGAAAAGCATCTGGATATCAATGGTCTTCCCATGAATCCGGCTGCCCGCGACTTCCCCTCTGAATTCATTCAGACCGGTATCTCCACCATCGATGGCCTGAACACCCTGGTTCGTGGGCAGAAGCTGCCCATCTTCTCTGGCTCCGGTCTGCCCCACGCAGCTCTGGCTGCACAGATCGCCCGCCAGGCCAAGGTTCTGGGCGGCGAGAGTAATTTCGCCGTTGTTTTCGCCGCCATCGGCATTACCTTCGAAGAATCCGAATTCTTCGTACAGGAATTCAAACGCACCGGCGCCATCGACCGTACCGTTCTCTTCACCAACCTGGCAGACGACCCGGCTGTTGAACGTATCGCCACCCCCCGTATGGCACTGACTGCTGCCGAATTCCTGGCTTTCGAAAAAGGCATGCACGTTCTGGTCATCCTGACGGACATCACCAACTACGCAGAAGCTCTGCGCGAGGTTTCCGCTGCCCGTAAGGAAGTTCCGGGCCGCCGTGGTTATCCCGGCTACCTCTACACCGACTTGGCCACCATGTATGAACGCGCAGGTCGTAAGCTGGGCCATGAAGGTTCCATCACCATGATCCCCATTCTGACCATGCCGGAAGATGATAAGACCCATCCCATCCCCGACCTGACCGGTTACATCACGGAAGGCCAGATCATTCTCAGCCGCGATCTCTATCGCAAGGGCATTGTGCCGCCGGTGGATGTTCTCCCCTCTCTGAGCCGTCTGAAGGATAAGGGTATCGGCGCCGGTAAGACCCGTGAGGATCATGCAGGCACCATGAACCAGCTCTTTGCTGCTTATGCTGCCGGTAAGGAGGCCAAGGAGCTGATGACCATTCTGGGTGAAGCAGCCCTCTCCCCCACTGACCTGCTCTATGCGAAATTCGCTGATGAATTCGAGCGCCGCTATGTTGCCCAGGGCAATGACGAAAACCGCAGCATCGAAGAAACTCTGCAGCTGGGTTGGGAACTGCTTTCCATTCTGCCCACTTCCGAGCTGAAACGTATTAAGCAGGAACACATTGATAAGTACCTGCCGAAGCAGGAAGGCTAAGGAGGCGAGTTTATGGCTTCCGTAACGGTTAACCCAACACGAATGGAGTTGACCCGCTTGAAAGGCCGCTTGAAAACCGCCAGACGCGGTTACAAGCTGCTGAAGGATAAGCGGGATGAACTGATGAAGCAATTCCTGGACATCGTCCGCCGCAATCGCGAGCTTCGCGCAAAAGTTGAGGACGGCCTGATGCAGGCCCATGCCTCCTTTACCGTAGCCTCCGCGGTCATGTCCTCTGAAATGCTGGAACAGGCATTGCTCTATCCGAAGCAGAGCGTGGAACTGGGCATGGGCTTCAAAAACATCATGAGCGTGAACGTGCCCGTCTATAGCTTCAAAACAGCCAACGCTGATCTGGGGGATATTTTCCCCTATGGTTTTGCCCAGACCTCCGGCGAGCTGGATGATGCAGTGGAAGCGCTTTCCGGTGTTTTCCAGGATATGCTGGAGCTGGCACAGGTGGAAAAAACCATGCAGCTCCTGGCAGAGGACATTGAAAAGACCCGCCGTCGTGTAAATGCTCTGGAATATGTGATGATTCCCCAGATGGAGGAAAAGATCAAATATATCTCCATGAAGCTGGAAGAAAACGAACGCGGCAACATCACACGTCTGATGAAGGTCAAGGATATGGTGCTGCAGGAAGCGCACAATTATCAATAATATAAAAAGAGAACCAGCAAATTTGCTGGTTCTCTTTTTATATTAGCTGCAAATTAACGAGAAAAGGCCCTGCTGCATAAATCCTGAAAAGCGCAAACGAAGGGATTAAAGCATCTCCGTAAAGGCACCCAAACGGGTCTGCAGCTGGGCTGTATCTGCCATCGAATAATCTGTTTCTATGGAAATATAGGGGACGCCCAAATCCTTTGTGACCATCTGCCGAATCAATCCGGATTCAACAGAATACGTGAGGCAAGTCTGCAAAACGACTTCCACCACACCATCGATCTTGTAATCTTCGATCATTTTCCGCAGCAGCGTCATCCGATTCGGATTCGGCGTCATGCAGGAGCAGCCGATATTCAAATAACGACGGGCCAAAGCCTCATAAATATCATCCGCATCCTCATCCACCAGCTCGTGGGTAGCCTTCGCGCCGCCACAGTTTTCGAAGGCAACCACATAGGCGGACTGCTCCAAAGCAGAGATCACCTTTTTATATACTCCGCCGATGGGGCAGCCGGTAAGCAAAATGCGGGGCTTTCTCTCCGGCAGAGAACCACGTTCCCGCAGGCGAGCCGCCAATTCTGTTAGTTCTTTTGCCAGGTTTTCCAGATCAAAACGGAAGGGAGCGCCATTTAAAACATTATAACAATCCATCCCGCTCATAGGAGGCGGATCCATCTGCATAGTGTCATAAAACTCGATCATCGACCTGCGTACCTGATTGCGCAGCCGTACTGCCGCACGGAGCTTTTCCTCCGTAATTTCTGTATGGAATCGCTCCTCCAGGGCAGCTTTCAGGCGATACAGCTCGCTTTTCCATAGCTGCAATGCCTGCTCGGATTGGGTATGCGGCAATTCCATCACATGGATCGGCTTAAACTGAGACAAAAACTCATACATCTTCTTTTTGCCATCACAGGTTGTTTCACCGATCACCAGATCCGAAAAATAAAAATAAGGGCATTTATCGGTTTTCGCAAAGCCATAACTGGCCTTGATCAGCGGGCAAAGGTTTCGGGGAAGATCCTGCTCAGCAGCAGGGATCGTCTCATCACTTACAGAGCACAGGCTGACCACAGAGGCTCCCGCAGCCAGGGGCAATTCCATTGGTAAATACGTACAGAAAGCTCCCACCAAAGGCTTCCCCTGCTTTTTGTATTCCATAGCGGTGAGAAAGCTTTGCCTTCTTTGCTCACTAAACTCAGAAAAAACATCCGGTAATTCTTTAATATATTCTCCCATATGTTCTCCTAATCCTGATCAAACCGTATCCATTCTGTCGGCAGAAAAGCAATCAGTTTGTTTCGAACCCCCAGGGGAGAAGTGTTCAATTACAAACTGATAAAACTCTTTCGTAATGCCAAGAAGCCGTGTTTTTTTGCGGCGCAAAAGATACAAATTCCGCACTGCTTCAGCTCCCAGGGGGAAGGCCCAAACATATCCCAGGCGAACATAGTCTTCAACGGATCGCTCAGACATAACAGCTACCCCCATACCGGCGCTGACTGCATTTTTTATCGCCAAATAGTCTTCCATTACAGCAAGAATATTGGGGCTGGCCCCCGGCTGCACCTTTTGTAGATAGTTATTGAATTCCCGCCTGGTTCCGGAGCCGCTTTCCCGAACGATCATGGGCTCTGATAAAAGCAAATCCAGGGGGAAGCACTCATTCTTTGCCAATTCCGAGTATGGGGATGTGGTTGGCGTGATCACAACCAAACGATCCGTCGCAATCGGCAGATACTCACATTCGCCATCAAAAGCACAGCAGCCGCTGAAACCAATGTCCGCCTGCTGCTCCATCAGCTTCCGGCCAACCTCCACGCTATCGCAAAAAACCATATTGATACGCATTTCTTTATGGCTGCGGCGGAAGCTGGACAACAAATCAGGCAGCAGGTATTGCGCCGGGACCGAGGATGCCGCGATTCGCAGCTGCCCGGCGCCGGGATGGTTTTTCGAAAGCTTGAGCAAAATCTCTTCCCTGTGATCCAGTGCTGATACAGCATATTCATATAAAAGCTTGCCGCTTTCCGTAAGACGTACGCCTTTGTTGCTGCGGATTAAAAGCTGCTGCTCCAGCTCCCGCTCCAAACAGTTGATATGTGAGGTAACTGTGGGCTGGGACATATACAAACGCTCCCCTGCCCGGGAAAAGCTGCCTGTTTCTACGATCGATACCAGTATTTCTAATTGCCGAAAATCCATTCTTTCTCCATAAATTCTATTTTAAACTGCCGAAAAGCAGTTTTATCTACAGCTGTTCAAGAAAACGAAAAGGTTTATAAGCTGATTACCTTGGCTGCCGTCTGCATGCGGGAGAGAATATCATACATATTGCTGACTGTACCCACTTTCAGTTGCTCGGCCAGGCCGTAGAAATTCAGGCAGGTTCCGCAAACCAAAACCTCCGTCCCTTTGGCAATCATCTCATTCAAGCTATCGATGATCTGCTGCTCTTCTCCGGCGGGCAGCTTAACGCCGCTGTTCATAAACAAAATGCTGGCCGGAACTGCATCACTCTGAGACAGGGTATAAAGAGCCATTTTCATCAGGTTATAGCCCAATTCGCCCTCACCCTCGCCGACTCTGTCCTTTCCGATGAAGACGGCATAACCGCAGCCGGAACTGCTGCAGGATACCGCCGGCATGGGCTGGGGTGCGGCATTCGGATCAGGCGTTCCCTGAAAATGAACCCGATAGCCATCCTCTGCCTTCTCCGCTTCTACAGAAAGCCCCATGCTATTGCCCAAGCGGGACAGGTTTCCTACCGCAACTTCGTTATCTACTGTAATGATCAAATCCGTGCAGCCTTCCTCGAGTGCCTTCTTCGCCAAAATAACAGGCGTAGGGCAGGCCTTTCCCATAGCATAAATAAACATAAGCGACCTCCAACATCTATTTTTCTTTTCTATTTTTCTTTTCTTCAAGCCGCTGGGCCAGCAAAGCAGCGCCATAGGCTCCGGCATATCTGCCATTTTCCAGCGGCTGCACCGGATGCCCCAGCTTTTTGCCGATGGACTGGGCAAAAAGAGGCAAATGGCTCAGGCCACCGGTAAGAACCACCTGATCGGACAAAGCCAGGCGACCGGCCAGGCCAGCTACCTTGGCCGCTACACTATCCACCACACCGGCAGCAATGTCCTCCCTGGGCTTCCCGGCACCAACATGATTGATGACCTCCGATTCCGCGAAAACAGTACACAAAGAGCTGATCGGAAGGGCCGAGCCCCGTTCAGCTATCTCAAACAGATGATCAATGTCACAGCCCAGGCGGTTGGCCATCACCTCAATAAATTTTCCGGTTCCGGCAGAGCATTTGTCATTCATCAAAAAATCACTGACAACGCCATCAACGATCCGAATGGTCTTGGTATCCTGCCCGCCCACATCGATCACGCTGCAGTTGGGGTATTTCTCTGCGCAGCCTGCAGCGTGGCAGGTAATCTCTGTAATTTGTTTGTCCGCAAAATTCACAGCACTGCGGCCATAGCCGGTGGAAACCACAAGGCTTTCATCCAAAGAGATGCCCCGCTGCTGAAGCTGCTCCTGAATTGCTCTGGCAGTATCGATACTGCTCCAGCCGGTGGGGAGTACGAAATATTGCTGCGTCTCCCCCAAAACTGCGACTTTGGCAGCGGTCGACCCAATATCAATTCCAATGTAATTCATATAGTATTCTCCCTGGCTCTGTTTCCTGGCAAAAGCAAGCTGCTTACGTGTAACAGGGGAACCGGCAAAGCGGCTCCCCTATTTTGAATACGCATCTTAGCAATACACATCCCGGTGTGGGTTGATCTGCCGCGGCAAATCCACGATTCGGTCATAGGCAATGCCCGAATCCTCCACTGCCTGCCGAACAGCAGCGATATGCTCTTCTGTTACCAGCAGGGACATGCCACAGCAAACCGTTGCTGCTCTCGGAGCAGGAGATATACGCACCGGAAGAGCCAAATCCTTAAGATAGCGATACATCTGCATGCCATCCGTATGATTAAAGAACAGAATATACCAATCTATACGTTCCTCTTTTGCTTCGCTCATTCGCCAAGCATTTCCAGGAAGGCGCCGATTCTGGTACGCAGCTGCTCTGCATCCGTATCCACATAATCGGTTTCCAAACCAAGTACGGGGATGCCGGCTTCCTTCAAAGCCCGCTCCACATCTCTGCCTTCGGTATCATAAAGCGTGCAGAACTTCAGGTTGGCATCGATCACGCCATCAACCTTATATTCCTTGCACAGACGGATAATATCCTCAATCCGGCCTTTATTGGGAGTGAAGCAGGCGCAGTTGTTCTTCATATAGCGCTCAGCCAAAGCGTGAATCTGGCCATCCAGAGTTGTCTGGCTTTCATCCACCAGATTCTCGAAATAACGGGTACCGGTGCAGGCTTCCTCACAAACCACAGCAGCACCGCAGGTTTCGACGATATGATGCAGCTTCCAGTTGGGAATGGCCATGGGCGTTCCGGAAATCAGGATGCGTTTTGCGCCCTTGGGGAAAACCGCAACGCCATCCTGAATACGCTGTTCCAGCTCGTCCGCCAATTTATTCGCCATTTCGGCGCAACGGGCAGGATCATCATAAAAAGCGATCTGGGTCATCAGCAGGGCATCCTTACCGCTGATGGGAGTGGGGTCGGCTTTCCGGCAGGCATATACCCGGGCCAGCGCTTTACGTTTGTTATTCAGCAGCTTGATGGCCTCTGCCAGCTTCTCTGCAGTGACCTGGTTCCCGGTCTGCTCCTCCACAACTTTGATGAAATTGCGGATCTCATCTTCCCATTTGGCTATATCCTGCGGCCGTTTCATTTGAGGCATATCCATTACATGAACCGGCACATCCTCTGCCAGAATCTCCCAAGCCTTTTTCTTGCCATCGCAGGTGGTTTCACCAACATACATGTCAGCAATGCGGAAGAAGGGGCAGGTGCGCCCGATGCGGGCGCCAACAGAGGCCTTGATCAGAGGGCAGGTGCTTTTCGGCAGGACCTTTTCACCGTCAGGAACCCAGAACTGAGAGCCGCCGCAAAGACCGGTGGCAATGCCGCCGGCAGCAAAAACGACCTCATCCGGAACAAAGATGCAAAAAGTACCGAAAACCTTACCGCCGTTTTTCTGATGCTCGATCAGCTCCGCCGGGCGAACACCATGGATTTCTGATACAACAAAATCATAAAAAGCCATGCCTTCCGGGCGGTTTTCCTGGCTAAGATAAGTATCACCAAAAGCAACCGGCAAAACAGCGCAAAGATTATCATGGTTTTCCAAATCCATTCCCAAATCAGACCACATTTGACGGTAATCTGTCATAAGTATGCACCTCCAAATTTATTTGCAAAGCTTGAGCGAAAAAAGCCCGTTTGATGATCCAAAATGACCTATAACAATAAGCCATTTCAGAAAATGTTTACTACTCCAATATGGAGGATACCCTTTTGCAGATTGCTTTTCAAGCTTTATTCGATATTCAAATAAAGCTTGTGTTATATCATGTTTTCGTGCCTCTTCAGAAAGGAACACCTCGTTCTCATATACAAAAAATAGGCAGGCATAAGAAAAAGCCCCGTCCGAAGACGGGGCTTTGAAATTAATCGTTGGTATAGGGCAGCAGAGCTACGATGCGAGCCCGCTTGATGGCCTCGGTCAGCATACGCTGATGTTTGGCGCAGTTGCCGGAGATCCGGCGAGGTAAGATTTTGCCGCGCTCAGTGATATATTTGCGGAGTTTGGCAGCATCTTTGTAATCGATGGATTCAGCCTTGTCTACACAGAAGCTGCAAACACGACGACGGCCACGGCGGTTGCTTCTGCCGCGGGAGAAATCGCGTTCGCCCCGTTCCGGACGGCTGGTTCTTTCTTCAGCCATGATATATCCTCCATAAAATTCACATCAAAATATAGATTGGATAAGCTGTCTTAGAAGGGCAGATCATCATCGCCAACCATATCCCGATCCGGGCCCACTTCAAAGGGGGAAGCCTCCGGAGGAGGCGCACCATATGCGGAAACAGAGGGCGAACCGCTATCTTTCGGGGAAAGGAAACGGACACTATCAGCCACAACTTCAGCGGCTTTCCGTTTGCTGCCATCCTGCGCTTCATAAGTGCGGATCCGCAGACTTCCATCCACTGCAGCCAATTTCCCCTTAGAAAGGTAATTGGCGCAATGTTCCGCCTGCTGCCGCCAGACCACAATATCAATAAAATCCGTCTCCCGTTCCCCGGAAGCATTTTTAAAATTGCGGTCAACAGCCAAGGTAAAAGTGGCTACTGCGATACCGCTTTGGGTAAAACGCAGCTCGGGATCACGGGTCAGTCTGCCTATCAAAACAACACGATTCAGCATAGGAACCTCCTTCGTTTATCCCTATTCGCCAGCTTTCACGATCAAATAACGCATGATCTCATCAGCGATCTTGAAGTTACGTTCCAGTTCCTGGGGCAGTTCCGGACCAGCATTGATCCGAGCCAGCACATAATAACCTTCACGCAGCTTTTCGATCTCATATGCCAGCCTTTTCTTACCCCAAGGCTCAACACTGATGATCTCGCCACCGTTATTCTGGATCAGCGCATTGTATTTCTCAATAATTTCGGAATACTTTTCTTCCTCAAAATTGGGCTTAATGATATACATCACTTCGTACTCGCGCAATCCAATTCACCTCCTCCCTCTGGACTAACGGCCTATCCGCTTTGCGGAAAGGCAGGGTCGTACAAACCAATTTATTTTAACATATAAAACCACAATATGCAAGAGGATTTTGCTAATTTTTGCCGGTAAAATCATCATACACAGCCATTGCTTCTTTGGCAGCAGCAGCAACCCAGCCTTCCTTATCTGCCAAAAGGCTTTGCAAAGCCGTAAGCCCCCTTGCGTCTCCGATCTGTCCCAAAGCTTTTGCGGCCGCGGCACGAACCTGCCACTGTCTGTCATTCGCTGCAAGAATCAGCTGCGGAACGGGGCTGGTCATATGCCCGGAGCCAAGAGCCAGGCAGGCGGCAGAGCGAACCTGCATATTTTTGCTTTTTAAGCACGCCAGCACATTTTCAGTGGGGAATTCTACGCCGGCCTGGGCAATGATCTCCAGCATAAGTACCTTCTGCGGATCATTCACCTCCGGCAGCATGTAAGCCAGAAGAGCTGCACTCTGGTTCGGCATGGACAAAAATACATCCGCCACCCGAGCCGTCACATAGCGATCCGGACGAACCAGAGCCGGAACCAACAAAGACAAAGATTTTGGTTCACGAATCGCAGATAAAATCCGCACTGCATTCATTTGGATCTGCTCATTCGGATTCGCCAGCAGCTCCACAAAGCTCCGCAGCGTATTCTGGTCCGGGAAATAATTCCAGGCATCCACCAGAATCCCCAAAGGGAAGCCATCTTCATTCAGATGCAGGCCATAGCTTTCCAGCATCCTGGATTCCTTAACCAGCTGCGCCAGACCGGCCTGCACACCCGCAGAAGAGCGCTCATAAGCAGAAACGATGTCTGCCAGCGTACGGGGAGCGTTGAGCAGGATGCGCCGGGCAGTCTCCCGGTTCAGCTGTTCACCGCAGCTAACGATCCGCTCCGGCAAAGGAAGCATGATCGCCCCTTCCTTTGAGGCATCTTCTTCCTTCTCCACACTGACAAAGGTGCGGATAGAAGTTTTCTCTTTCTCCATCTCTGCTGCTTTTTTCTTTTTACGCAGCACAGCTGCAATCACAAGCCAGAGGAGCAGCACAAGCACAAAGGCCAGAATTCCCGCGATCAGCCAAAACCGGGAGGGGTCACTTGCATAGAGAACATCCAGGTTCCCCACAGAATACGTAAACTCTCCCCAGAGAGCTTTTATATTTTCCAGCAGACGATCCATAGGCCCTCCTAAAAAACAGTTTGGAAATTCCGCAGCAAGGGCATAACGATCTTGGAATTATCGAAGAAGTCCATTGGAGCAGTTCCCATTCCCAGTCCCACAAATGCTGGCAAGACCACATCCGTTAAAACAAAAATCAAAACGATCGCAATCAAAAAAGAAACAAAGGCGCCCAGGGCTCTGTTCAGCTGACCCAAAAGCCCCCGTCCAAAAATACCGGTCAGGGCAAAGGCCAATTTTCGAATCAGCCAGCACACAATGGTAAAGACGATCACAAAAGCTGCCATTTCCAAAAGCCGACTGATAAAACCACCGCCGGCACTATCGAAAAACAAAGAAAAAAGTGCATCCAGCTTCGTATTTTCAGCTCCGTTTGCAATATTGGGAAAGGCCGCCCCAATGTAAGCAGCCACATAAGGAGAGAAAAAGCGTGCAGCCCGGTAGCCCACAACATAAGAACCCAGCTTGGCAATGACCTTGATGGTACCCATGCGCCAGCCATTCCAGATTCCCAAAAGCAGGATCCCCAAAAGGATTAAATCACTCGTTGCCATAGTATCACTCCATATTTTATTTTCACGCAGAAAATTAACTAAATAATTATAACATGTTATCCACCCATGATTCAACTGTAAGCTGCAGAAACAACGTGAATAAGTGCTGATTATTTGCTTTGAGCATTGATCACAGCGGCCAGATACCCCGCGCCGAAGCCATTGTCAATATTAACAACCGACATGCCGGATGCACAGCTGTTCAGCATTGCCAATAAGGCGGACAAGCCCTGAAAGGATGCCCCATAGCCAATGGAAGTGGGAACTGCGATCAAAGGTGCTGCCGTCAAGCCGCCCACAACAGAGGGAAGTGCACCTTCCATTCCTGCAGCAACGACAACAACCTTTGCCCGGGACAAAAGCTCCTGCCGGGCCAAAAGCCGATGCAAACCGGCAACCCCAACATCATAGGCGCGTTCCACAGCGGCCCCCATCAATTCTGCTGTCAAAGCAGCCTCCTCAGCAACAGGGAGATCTGAGGTGCCGGCGCAAAGCACCGCCACGCAGCCAACAGCCGCTTCTGTATTCTGCCGCAAATAAACGATCCTGGAAACGGGGTCATACTCCGTTCCGGGGCATTTTTCCAGAACTGCGGCTGCCTTTTCCGCATCGCAGCGGGTAGCCATAATATTTTTTTTCGTGGATAAACGCAGCCGTTCCAATATCGCAATGATCTGCTCCGCGGTCTTTCCCGCCCCGTAAATCACCTCCGGCCATCCGCAGCGGCGCTCCCGGTCTGTATCCACACAAGCAAAATTCATTTCTGCGAAGCCCTTCGGGGAAAGAAGAGCCTTGGCCTCTGCAGCCGTCAGTTCCTGCCTGGAGACAGCCTCTAAAATCTGATCTATATCCATGTATTTCATCTAAGACTTCCTCTTTTCTTTCACAAGTTTTTATGAAATTCTGCCCTGCTCGCTTTCCAAAGGAGCATTTCTGAAAAATTACTGTATTTAATAGTATACGATGCCCTTGCCTGTTTCCCCTTTTGGCATTATAATATAAAAGTCTAATATTGAGGAGGTTATCACCATGGCACTTTCCTGTGGGATCATCGGCCTGCCTATGGTAGGCAAAACCACTTTTTTTAATCTCTTGACCGGACTGGGTGTAGAAACCAGTGCCTTTTTCTCCGGCAAAACAGCAACAAATACGGGACATGCAACGGTTCCGGATGAAAGACTAATCTACCTGACTGAGATGTTCAAGCCGAAAAAAACAACCTATGCCCAAGTGGAGATCATTGACATCCCCGGCTTGGTCAGAGGTGCATCCAAAGGCCAGGGCAGCGGCAATGAATTCCTTTCCTCCGTGCGGGATGCGGATCTGCTGGCGCACATCGTCCGCGCCTTTGAAAATGCGGATGTGCTGCATGTAGATGACAGCATTAACATCATGCGGGA
This sequence comes from Bacillota bacterium, assembly GCA_017440145.1. GTDB lineage: Bacteria > Bacillota > Dehalobacteriia > UBA4068 > UBA4068 > RGIG3155. The sequence goes on along the minus strand of JAFSHU010000036.1, from coordinate 73,242 downwards.
TATTGCTACGATCGAAATGGAGCTGCTTTTTGCGGATCTGCAGCTGATCGAGACTCGTCTTTCCCGCATCAGCGGCGGCCCCAGGAAAAAGGTGGAACACCCCCTGGAGGAACCCACGCTCAAAAAATGCCAGGATCTGCTGATGGAAGAAAAGCCCCTGCGCCAGCTGGAGCTTTCCGAAGAAGAGCAGGAGGCCTTGAAGCACATCACCTTCCTGACCAATAAACCGATGATGATCGTAGTCAATGTGGATGAAAAGCAGCTGGCCGGCAACGATTATCCCGGGAAAGAACAGGTAGAAGCGTATTGCGCTGAGCAGGGCTATGAGCTTTTGACTGTTTGCGCAAAAACAGAAGAAGAGATCGAGCAGCTGCCTGCTGAGGATCGGGAGCTCTTCATGGAAGAGCTGGGCATCACAGAAAGCGGCATCAACCGCATGGCGAAAGCAGTTTATACGCAGCTGGGCCTGATCTCCTTCCTGACTGCCGGTGAGGATGAGGTGCGCGCCTGGACGATCAAAAAAGGGCTGAACGCCAGAAAAGCCGCAGGCAAGATCCACTCCGATATCGAACGTGGTTTTATTCGTGCCGAGACTGTAGCTTTTGCTGATTTGCAGCAATGTGGTTCCATAGCAGCAGCCAGAGACAAAGGCTGCTTCCGCTTGGAAGGTAAGGAATACATTGTTGCAGATGGTGATATCATCAATTTCCGCTTTAATGTCTGATCCGGAGGGAATTATGGCCCAGGGCGAACAGAAAATCCGATTGAAATTCACAGATGACGAGGCGAAAACGGCCAATGCAACCCGCGGTATGCTTCTGCAGCTTTTCCGCCAGAACCAGCAGGCCGGTCTCAGCCCGGAAGATCCTGATACCCAGGCACTGATGGAGCGTTATCGCCGCGAATATATTGACATCTATCTGTTTACCAGCACCCCCATACAGATTTTTGCCATGGGTACAGCTCTGGCCGTGGATCCACATAATCAAAAAGAATGTGATCGTTACGGCGAAGGGCTGGCGGCCTATCTCTCTCAGGCAATGCTGGCCTATTATAAGCAGCAAAAAGAAACAGAATAGCAGAAAACACCAAAGCAGAGCCGGAATCCCGTGCTCTGCTTTCTTTTTCTGCTTTCTGCACACAATACACAAAGCTTATCCTGGCTCTTTCTCCGGAAACTTACGGCTCTCACAAAAGTGTCTGATAGAAAATCTGCCAGAAAAAAAGGATTTTTCTCTGCACAGGCGAAATAATACTGATGGCAGAAGGGTCCCCCACGAGCTTTAACATGGAACGGTCTGGAAAAGATTTGGGTAGACCCAACGGCAGCCTGGACAACTGCCGTTGTGCAGGCCGGTCCCTTCTGCCCTATGAGTTTTTTAAAGGAGTAAAAATGCAAAAAACAGCAGGAAACAACGGCTCCACGATCCTGCTTTCCGTGGAGCCCCGTGATATTGATCTTTTCAACAAGCTTTTGGAAGGCTATGACAATCTGGCAATGGTCACTTCCATTGACCCGGGAATCGGCCGTCTGGCACTGCGTGTCGCAGAAAATGCCAAAAAGGATTTGATGGCGATTTTGCACTGCCTGCCGATCCCCGTATCCATCGAAAGTGTTTAGCCGCTCTATTCCCTACTCGTCTCATATTCTCTCGAAAAGCCCATCTTTGCAGGGGCTTTTTCTTTTTCCCAAAAACAAGCTCTCTCCAGCTCAAAAAAGACAGCGCGAAGCTTTCGCGCTGTCTCTGTTTCTCAAGCTCTGTGCCATGCCCTAGTGATCCGCAGGGATCTGCATCTCGCAATCCTTTTCTCTGCGCCGGAAAAGATTCTGCAGCTGATCCGTTACGATCGGAACAGCCTCAATGGCTTTATCCAAATTGGTTGCCCCGGTAACCGGAATCAAACGAACATTGTCACCGCACATCACCAAAAAGGCAACAGGGTTAATATTGATCCCCGCACCACTTCCCCCGGCAAAGGGCAGTTCCGTGGCCTCCCGTTCCCGGCTGCTGAAATGCCTGTCCCGATCTTTCAGGCCCGTATTTCCGCCGCCTGCAACAAAGCCGCAGCTGACTTTCGATACGGGGATGACAGCGACACCGCTGCTGCTTTCAATGATATCCCCCACGATGGTATTAACATCCACCATTTCCCGCAGACTGCGCATGGTCGTGGACATCAAGCCTTCAATTTCATGCTCTGTGCTCATATACCAAACCTCCATTTCATGCTCCGCCGAATCAAATGACTGATTTTGAGACTGAGGACAATTCTTGCTTTTGCTTCCAAATTCTCTTCTGCAAAAGGCTGCAAATCAATTTCCGACCAGAATAAAAAGTGACTTGGTTTCCAGATCCCAATACCGGATTGGACCAACCCATAGGATAAGGCTGCCGCTGCGGGAGAATGCTTTAAAAGCCCCCTGGCGGAAAGATGTTCCAGAACAAGAGCGCCAATATGCGCTCTCAGCAGATGGCTCAAATAAGCCCGGGGAAAGAGAGGCGCTTTGTGCTTGATCTCCCGATCTGCTTTGTGCCGCGCTTTTGGCCATGGCAAACGAAAGGGGCGGGCTGCCCCGCAGAACACGCGCGGGAGCCAGTTTAAGGATAGCCGCTGCCCGGAATAGAACAACTCAATATAGATTGGGTTATATAAAATCGCAGCCAAAAGAAAAACAAAGGTTAGAACCCACAGCATATGAAAGCACTCCAGCCAAAAGCATAATAAACCGCCTGCAAAAAGTATGTCCGGCAAAAGCCAGACTATGCATGAAGCTGTAAATATTTTCTTCTCTTCAGCTCACCCAGGTATGTGCAATAATCCCGACCATCTCAGAGGCGATTGCGAAAGGCATCAGCAGCAGCTTCCCGGATAAGCTAAAGTCATATTTTTGTTTACCAAGCAGAAAAATCCGGGAACCATTATTGAGATCCACAAAAAGAGACCAGAGGGAATTTCCTCTGGTCTCTTACTTTTTAAGGAATTGTGCAGTGCAGCTGCTTTTCTGTTATTTTTGAATGCTGACGATGCGATAACGAATAAGGCCGGCCGGGGCCTGCACATCCACTTCCTGACCAACTTTATGGCCCAAAAGCGCTTTGCCAACCGGGCTCTCATTGGAGATTTTATACTCAAAAGGCTTTGCTTCTACGGAGCCAACGATCTGGAAAGATAAGGGTTCACCCGTCTCCAAATTGATTAAAGTAACATTGGAATACTCCGAGACCACGTCCACATTGACATCAGAAGCTTCGATGACACGAGCATTTTTGAGCATTTTTTCAAAGTTCAGGATCTGCCCTTCAATGAAAGCCTGTTCATTTTTTGCATCTTCATATTCCGAGTTCTCGGAAATATCACCGAATTCGATGGCCTGTTTAATACGGGCCGCCACCTCTTTACGACGGACCGTTTTTAAATGTTCCAGGTCCTGCTCCATGGCTTGCAGGCCTTCCACTGTCATTAAAACTTCTTGTTCTGCCATGCTGATCGACCACCTTTCGATTTATATACGATATGCACTACAACCAATTTAGTTTATCCTGTTCAGGTATACTTGTCAATCCTAAAATAAAAGATATCCCGCATCTCACTCGGGAAGAGTGGAGATATATTCATCAAAAAGCCTTCGGATCTCCGCGGCTGTAGTCAGCTGATTGATATGCATGCGCAGCTGTGCCGAATTACGCAGTCCCTTTGTATACCAGCCCAGGTGGCCACGCATTGCGCGAACAGCCAAATCTTCTCCCAGGCGTCTGCTTTCCGGGCTTACGCCTTCCCGCTGCTGCAGCCAGTAAATATTTCGCTCAATGTGCCGCTCCAGATGCGCCATGGCCTGATCCACGATCTCTTTCGGGCTGGGGCGCTCCGGAATCGGCTCCCCCTTCAGAGCAGCCTGAACTTCTCTGAAAAGCCAGGGATTCCCCAGCATCCCGCGACCGATCATCACCGCATCACAGCCGGTTTCTTCCTGCATGGCAAGGGCATCCGCAGCACTAAAAATATCCCCGTTTCCTACCACGGGAATGGAAAGTGCTTCTTTGACTCTGCGAATCATGGACCAATCCGCTTTCCCGCTGTAAAACTGCATCCTTGTCCGGCCATGCACCGCAACAAAAGCCGCTCCGTTCTCCTCAGCCATCAAGGCAAAGTCCACTGCATTCAAATGCGAATCATCCCAGCCGGTGCGAAACTTTACAGAAACCGGAACACCGGCCTCCCGGGCGGCGCGAATCAATTTCGCAGCCAAATCCGGCGTCTGCATCAGATAGCTGCCCTCCTGATTCCGCACAACCTTGGGAACCGGGCAGCCCATATTCAAATCCAGCAGCTCCGCTCCCAGAGAGACCGCCAGATGCGCAGCCTGCCGGATGAATTCCACATCCGAACCGCTGAGCTGCACCATGCGGGGAGATTCCTCTCCTTCTATATCCAAAAGCTCCAGAGTCTTTTTGTTCCCATAGCCGATGGCTCTGGCGCTGATCATCTCCCCATAGGACAAATCTGCACCCTGGGCCCGGCATATCTCCCGATACGCACGCACACTGATCCCCGCCAGCGGTGCGGCGATTACACGATAAGAAAAATCCATCAGCTCTCCTCTTTATCCAGGTTCCGGTATTGAATCGCCTCTGCAATATGCATCGGGCCAATGGTATCACTATGATCCAGATCCGCAATGGTGCGGGCCACTTTCAAAATACGATCATGGGCACGGCCGCTCATCCCCAGGCTGCGAAATGCCTGTCCCAAAAGGGTCTCTGCCTCCGCGCTCAAACAGCAATAATGCTCCAGATCTCTTCGGCTCATGCGGGCGTTTAAATTGCAATCCGCCTCCGCAAAACGGCGAGCCTGCCGTTCTCTGGCCTCCAGCACCCGCTGACGGATGACAGCAGAGCTTTCTTCCGGGGCCCGATTCGCCTGCAGAGAAAGGTCATCGTATTCCACCCGGGGAACCTGAACATGCAAATCAATTCGGTCCATCAAGGGGCCGGATATTTTTCGCAAATACTGCTGCCGGTGATAAGGTCTGCAGGTGCAGGCCTTCAATGCATCGCCGTAATAACCGCAGGGACAGGGGTTCATGGCCGCCACCAGCTGAAAATCAGCCGGATAATCCACCCGGGCATTGGCTCTGGTGATCGAAACATGCTGCTCCTCCAGGGGCTGCCGCAAAGCCTCCAGAACATCCCTTTGGAATTCCGGCAGCTCGTCCAGGAAAAGAACGCCATGCGTAGACAGGGAGATTTCCCCCGGACGGGGAACAGCACCGCCGCCAATGATGCTGACAGCAGAAGCCGTATGATGGGGCGCCCGGAATGGGCGCTGGGTAAGCAAAGCCTGTCCCGGGGGCAAAAGGCCGCTGATGCTGAAGAGCTGTGTGACCAAAAGGCTCTCCTCCACAGTCAGCTCCGGCAGAATGCTGGGCAGTCGTTTCGCCAGCATGGTTTTACCGCTGCCGGGGGACCCTACCATCAGAATATTATGCCCGCCGGCAGCCGCAATTTCCAGAGCCCGCTTCACCACCGGCTGCCCTTTTACGTCGGACATATCCGGTCCATTCACTGCCCCGCGGCTGCGAAACAAAGCAGCCACATCCACCTGAACCGGCAGAAGCGTACTTTCCCCGCTGAGCAGCTCCACGGCCTCCCGCAGGGAGGATACGCCATAAACATTCATGCCCTGCACAATGCCGGCTTCCTGTGCATTTTCCTGCGGCACCAGCAAGGTGCGGATGCCTGCCTCAAGCAAAGCTGAGGCAATGGACAAAACACCGCTGACCGGGCGCACATGCCCATCCAGCGACAATTCACCGATCAAGGCCGCTTGTTCCAGCAATTCACTGGCAGGCAGCTGCTCTGTGGCCGCCAACAGGGCCACGGCAATGGGCAAATCCAGGGAAGGCCCAATTTTCTTTATGTCTGCAGGCGCCAGATTCACGGTGATCCGGCGCAGAGGAAAGTCATAATCCGAATTCTTTACCGCTGCCCGCACGCGCTCTCTGCTTTCACGCACAGAGGCATCGGGCAGGCCGACAATATCAAAGGCGGACAGCCCCAGGCCCACATCTGCCTCTACAGTGAGGCGATATCCATTTAAACCAGATAAGGCGCAGCTGTTCACTTTTGCCAGCATGGGCTGTCCCTCCCCTTCTTTATTTTCCCTTGAGCACGTCTTTATACCGATCCCAAACCAAGCGCAGACCGTCCAGGGTCAGCCCGGGATCCACCAGATCCATTTCTTCCGTAAAATTATAGATAAACGAAGCCAGGCCGCCGGTGCCGATGACACGTACAGGGCCCTGCATCTCCTGCTTCATTCGCCGGGATAAGCTATCCACCTGACCGCCATAGCCCCAAAGGATGCCGGATCGCATGCTGTCCGCTGAATTTTTCCCGATCACAGCAGGCGGCTGATAAAGATCAATATTTGCCAATTTTGCGGCATGGGCGAACAAGGCCTGCTGAGAGATCTCGATACCCGGGCAGATCGCCCCGCCCAGGTACTCCCCTGCTGCGGAGACACAATCAAAGGTGGTGGCGGTGCCAAAATCCACGATGATCAAGGATCCGCCATATTTATGATAGGCAGCCAGGGCATTCAAAATGCGATCCGCGCCCACCTCTTTGGGGTTATCCATCAGAACCTTGATTCCTGTATCCGTAGTATGATCTACAAAATAAGAAGGGCAGCGAAGGTGCTTCTTTGCCATCTTGCCAAACGCAACGGTTACCCGGGGAACCACCGATCCCACGATCATGCCTTCGATCTGATCAATGGATAAGCCATCCTGAGAAAGCAAAGTTTGTAAAAGAGCCAGGTATTCATCCTCTGTTTTATTTCCTTCTGTGGAAATACGCCAGCTGCGGGTCAGCTGTTCTCCCTGAAAAAGACCCAGCACAATGTGAGTATTTCCGCAATCCACTGCTAAAAGCATAAAAGCCTCCGTTCAAACGCCAGATAGCGATGTTAGATTTCCAATCAGTAATGGTTAAGCCATCATCTCAGCAACTGATGGTATTATACCTGGTTCTGGGTAAAATAGCAAGAAGTGCCGCCAGATTACTGGTCATAAAGCGCCGCCAGGATACGGGCATGCTCTTTTTGCTCACGAAGAATCAGATCCATCAAAACCTGATTCTTTACGCAGCCGATCTCCTCCCGCAGCTGCTCATAAAAATCGATACCCGCCAATTTGTCGCAAAGAGAGGTTTTCAGCATATCGTGATAGTTCCGCGGCAGGGATAAGGCTACGCGAGACGATGAAAATGCCTGCCCTGCCATATCTTCATAAATCCCCTCCAGAAGATAATAGTGTCGCCGTTCCTCCCGACGGATCCCCAACAGCAGCTCCCTTTCCTTTGCCGCGGGTGCGGCATTCGCAATGATCTCATATGCCCGCACAGCGCGTTTCTGCACCTGCAGGGCTCTGCCCAGGCTCAGGATTGTCTGCTCATTTATCATCGCCATTTTTCTTTCCCCCTTTTTCATGTTGCTTTTATATATATGCGGGAAAAGAAAAAACCCACCCGGATCGGGTGGATTTTCATAACGAAAAAAGCTGCCATAAAGCAGACAATGCTGCTCTTCTTTCATTGGTGAACGCAATCTTTCAAGAAATTTTCGTTTCCTGCTGCAAATGCCTATTGCTCCCCACCGCAGGGGCCCATCTCCTTATCCAGAAGATCGCCGATGGAGTATTTATCCAGAACTGCGCTGATGGCATCCTGTACTTCTTTCCAGATAAAGGCGCTGCCGCAAACATCCACGCGGGAGCAATTATCCGTATTCGCCTCACTGATGCAGGAAGCCAAAGCCAGAGGCCCCTCCAAAGCACGAAAGACCTCCCCAACGCGGATATCGTGCGGGGCGCGAGCCAAAGAATAGCCGCCCTGGGCACCCCGGCTGCTGGTCACGATCCCAGCCCTTTTCATGGAAGCCATGAGCTGCTCCAAATAGCCCTCTGAAATCTGCTGCCGTGCAGCAATGGAAGACAAAGAGACCGGGCGCTCTGTGGCATTGACCGCCAGATCCAACACAGCCCGCAGCCCATAGCGTCCCTTAGTTGAAATGTTCATAAGCACCTCTTTTTCGCATATGAAACAAAGTGGATTGGGCAAATGCCCAGGGAATACCGGAGACGAGAATTCCCATTGGGATATCAGGATAAGTATATGTCCCCCGGCTTTTCTTGTCAAGCGAATCCCCTTCGAAAGCAAAAGGCACAGCTTGCTCTGCAGCTTCTCCCTGTGTATCACAGCTGCTCCCGGCAATGCCGGAAGCCTACCATTCCTCCGGCCCAGCCAGAACCTCAATCAAGCGGTTTTGCTCAGGATCCCGCAGAATACAGGCCTCTTCCAAAGCAGCCAGCCCAGGCTCGCCGGGAGCCAGTGGGGAATCCCCCAGAATTTCCAGCAGAGGACGCAGCACAAAAAGCCGTTCCCGATAATAGGGGTGCGGCAGGAGCAAAGGCTGTTCGTTCCGGGTGCAGCCTTCGATCGCAATAATATCCACATCCAGGGTACGGGGTCCCCAATGCTCCAAACGCAGGCGCCCTGCTTCTTTTTCCAGCTGCTGGCAGAAGGCCAGCAGAGCCAGGGGCTCCAGAGAAGTTTCCAGCAGCACAGCTGCATTTAAAAAATCCGGCTGATCGGTCTTCCCCCAGGCCGCAGTGCGATAAAGGGAGGACTTCGCCAGAAGCTGACAGCTGCTTTCCTTCGTTATAGCGGATATTGCCTGCTGCAGATAGGAACGGCTGTCCCCCAGATTGCTCCCCAGAGACAAGCAGGCCCAGCTCATAGGCAAAGCTCCTTCGTGCGCTGAATTTCCACCCGGGAGGGAAAAACCATCCCCGCCGCTTTGGCCTCGGGTTTTTCCACGCTTACCGTAACCTGCTCCACCAGAGCTTCTGCCAGAGCCCGCTGCGCCACGGCTTCCGCCAAAGCCTCGATCAGGTTATAGCTATGAGAAACAGCAAGCTCCCGAATCTCCAGAAACAGCTTACCATAATCCACGGTATCCAGCAAATCATCACTTCTCCCAGCCGGCTGGAGGTCCAGAAACAGCGTCAGACCAATCACAAAAGGCTGTGGCTTCACTTTTTCCTCCGGAAAGCAGCCATGGCAGGCCATGATCCGGATTTCCGGCAAAATAATCTTATCCATAGAAATTCACCTCTGCTCTTTCCATAAAACAGCTGCAGCTTGCAGCAGTGGCTTCAAAAGCTCCAAATCATGCATCCGCAGGATAGATGCCCCATGCAGGAAGCCATAGACCGCAGCCGCCAGATTTCCGCCGGGCGATTGCGCAGGAGGCTCCCCGCTGATCCCGGAGACAAAACGCTTATGGGAAAAGCCCAACAAAACAGGCAGACCAAAGCCGGAAAACTCCGGTAAAGCAGCCATCAGCTGCAGATTCTCCTCAATGCTCTTGTTAAAGCCCAAACCGGGATCCAGAATAAGTTGCCGCTCCTGCACGCCATAAAGCTTACCAAAGGCAATGCATTCCCGGAAAAAATCCTGAACCTCCCGGCAAATATCCGTGTGCCGACCCTCTTCCCCCTGCCGATGCATAACGATCAAGGGGGCAGCCTTCCGGGCCGCCAGTCGATACATATCAGCCTGCAAGAGCCCGCTGCAATCGTTAATGATCTGCACACCCTGCTCCAGGGCATAAGCGGCAACCTCTGGCTTGTCCGTATCCACAGAAAGCAAGGGGCGATCAGGAATTTCCTGCTCCAAAACAAGGGCCAGGCGGGAAATCTCTTCTTCTTCCGTGACAAATGCATGCCCCGGGCGGCTGGACATGGCCCCCAGATCCACGATCTGGGCTCCGGCATCCCTTAAATGCAGCAGCTGCTCTATGGCCTTCTCTTTTTGGTTATAGCAAGCCCCGTCATGAAAGCTGTCCGGCGTAAGATTCAGAATCCCCATCAACAGACAGGGGGATGCAGCATGAAAATCCCGAAGATAAGAAAAAATATCAAACATTGTCCTTGTCCTTGTCCTAAAAATAATAATTCATCAAAACCATGTCGTGATATGCGCCATCTATGTAAACACTGGCGCGATAGCGGCCATATTCCTGAAAGCCGCAGCGGGAATACAAGCGAAGCCCTGCCTCGTTATCCGCATCCACAGTTAAACAAAGCGAATGCAGCTGCCCATCCCTGCGGGCCGCATCCATTGCAGCATCCATCAGCAAACGGCCAATGCCCATGCCGCAACAATCCTGTATAATACAGATCCCCAGCTCCGCTGTATGCGCGCAGCGTCTTGGCAGCTGGTTTAAGCTGATTTCTCCAACCAAAGCATCCTCCACAAAAGCCAGGAGGCACAGAGAGGCCGGCTTTTCCTCCAGGGATTGCAGATAGCTGCGGCAATATTCTTCCGTATAGGGGCAATCCTCTGCGCCAAAGCTAAGATTATCTGTCTCTGCGCCACAGCGATGCAACAAACGGGAATAGGCCTTGTAATCCTCTGCCCCGGCAGAACGGATCACCAGCATCCGACCATCTTTTAAACGATGCTCCTGATACAAAGCTTTCTCCATATTCATCCTCCAAAGAAGCAAAAATACAGACGGGACAAGCCCTGGCGAAAAACCAGAGCTTGCCCACAAAGAGAGTCTATCAAGTTTTATTTATTTCTGAAAGAAATATTTACACTGGGTTTTTCCTTTGCAGCCTGCTCACCGGAAAAATGGTCAAACTGATCTCCGATCTTCACAGAAGATGTTTTTTCTTTGTTTGCCGACTCCTCAGGTGCAGCTGTGGCGGGCTTCGCAGGAGCCGCCAGAGCCTGACGGGCAGCCTCTGCCATATCAGGGGAGGCAGCCGGATGATCCTTCATCAGCCGATAGAATTCGACGGCTTCGATGGTTTCCCGCTCCATCAAAAGCTTCGCCAGCTGATGCAGCTCATTGATATGCGCGGAAAGGATCTGCTCCGCCCGGTGATAGGCCTCATCCATAATGGCCCGGGCTTCTTTATCGATGGCATAGGCAATGGCTTCACTGTAATTGCGTTCCTGAGAAATATCCCGACCCAGGAAAACCGTATCCTGACGCTTGCCGAAGGTCAGGGGACCCAATTCCTCACTCATGCCGTAGCGGGTAAGCATTTCCCGAACGGTTTCCGTTGCCCGCTCCAAATCGTTCTGGGCGCCGGTAGAAACATCTTTCAGGACCAGCTTTTCCGCCATGCGACCACCCAGCAGCAGAACCAGGGAATCCAGCATCTGGGATTTCGTGGCATAATTCCGGTCTTCCTTCGGCAGCAACAAGGTATAACCACCGGCTCGCCCTCTGGGGATGATACTGACCTTATGCAGAGGATCAGAGTTCGGCAGGAAATAGGAAACAACTGCATGACCGGCTTCGTGATAAGCCACCAGCTTCTTTTCTTTATCACTGATGACCTTGGATTTTTTCTCCGGCCCGGCAATAACCCGCTCCACTGCCTGTTCCAGATCCTGCAGTTCAATTCTGGATTTATTGTTGCGGGCAGCCAGCAAAGCAGCTTCATTCAATACATTGGCCAGATCCGCACCGGTAAAGCCGGGGGTGCGGCGGGCAATAAGGCTCAAATCCACACCGGGGGAAATAGGCTTATTTTTTGCGTGGACTTCCAGAATCTGCTGGCGCCCCAGCACATCCGGCGCATCCACCGTAATCTCCCGGTCAAAGCGGCCGGGACGCAGCAAAGCGGGGTCAAGAATGTCCGGGCGGTTGGTTGCCGCCATGACAATGATCCCCTCATTATTCGAAAAGCCATCCATCTCCACCAGGAGCTGATTCAGGGTCTGCTCTCTTTCATCATGCCCACCGCCGAGGCCGGCACCGCGCTGGCGGCCCACGGCATCGATCTCATCGATAAAGATGATGCAGGGATTGTGCTTCTTTGCCTGATCAAACAGATCGCGAACACGGCTGGCACCCACACCAACAAACATTTCCACAAAATCAGAACCGGAAATGGAGAAAAAGGGAACTCCGGCTTCCCCGGCAACTGCCCGGGCCAGCAAGGTTTTGCCGCAGCCGGGAGGGCCATAAAGCAAAACGCCTTTCGGGATCCTTGCACCCAGCGCGTTATATTTGCGCGGGTCTTTCAGGAAGCCAACGACCTCTTCCAGCTCTTCTTTTACTTCATCAATTCCGGCAACATCCGCAAAGGTGACCTTTTTGCGGGCATCTGTCTGCAGTTTTGCCCGGCTTTTGCCGAACTGCATGATCTTCCCGCCGCCGCCCTGGCCCTGGTGCATGATAAACATAAACACGCCCACGATCAGCAGCATGGGCAGCAGGGTCATCAGAAGAGAGGAAAACCAGGAAGCCGTCACCGCATCATAATTGATAATGACCTGATGCTCCGTAAGGAAGCTGCTAATGTCCGGATCCGGGAAAGCAATGGTCTCAAAGCGGCTGCCATCCAGCATTTCACCGGTGATCGTGTAACGCCCGGCTTCATTTTCCGCAGCAATATTGACCTCCGTGATCTCCCCTGCCTCCACCTTGGTGAGGAATTCCGAATAATTCAGATTCACCAGCGAAGAGGAAGGCGTCTGAAGGGTATAAATCGTCAGGATGATCAGAACAAGTAAAATAAAAATCGTGGAGTTCTTGAGTATTTTGTTCAAGAGGACGCTCCTTTCACACAAAGTTTTCGTTCCTGCTCTCTATATAAGCCCACTTTCACAGCGAGTCTTATTCCATCATTTTATAATATCACTTTGCCGAACTTTTATCAATATCATATCTCGGGGAATCTCCGACAGCTTCTTTTTCCAGAGCCCCGGCACCCAGAGAATTTCTTTCCCATCCGTCAGAATGGGCCAGCTTTGCCGCTGAGAAGGAAATATCTTCTTATCGATAAACAGGTCTTTTAGCTTACGCTTTCCTTTGGCGCCGGAGGAGAGAACTGCATCCCCTTCCCGCCGGGTCCGCCAATAGAAAGCGGAAAACGCATCTGCGGGGACAAGATAAAAAAGGCCTGCGTTTCCATGCAGCTGTTTGGCGGAGGGCTGCGCCGTATGGGACAAAGGCATACAGCAGTATTCCCAGCCCCAACCGGGCAAAGCCTGCCAATGCTCATCCAGAATAAGAGGGTAAAGCTCCGAAAAATGCGGCAGCTCCGGAATTTCCCGAAGGATCCGCAAAGCCCCGTCCCGGCAAAGCGCGTGCCTGCCCCCGGGCAGGGCAAGGGACTTACCTTCTCTCAAAGATAAAATACCCTCTACCTGATCGAAGCTTAATTCATACCCCTCCCCGGCCTGCAGACAAAACAGCTTGCGAACCACGCGGCGGGAAAGCGCCAGAGGCATTTGAGACAAAGCGCTTAGCGACAGGCGATCCTCCGCATCCAGGGCCTCTGCCAGCGCATTGGAAGCCAAATCCTCCAAAAGCGCATCCTCTTCCCGGCAAATATCTGCTGTGGCATTCAATGCCGATACAATTTGGGGGTTAAATTCTGCCAAATGCGGGAGCAGCTCCCAGCGCACCCGATTCCGCTGAAAACGGGGAGAAAAATTGCTCCGATCCTGACGGAATTCCAGCTGATGCCGCGCAGCATAAGCCTCGATCTCCCCCCGGCTCAGGCAGAGCATCGGGCGAATGAGACCGTTTTCTTTCGGAGAGATGGCGGAAAGGCCGGAAGAGCCGCTGCCACGCAGCAAGTGCAAAAGCAAAGTTTCTGCCTGATCCTCCCGATGGTGGGCTGTAGCGATCCGGGCGCCGCCATAGCGATAGGCGATTTTCCGCAAAAAAGCATAGCGCTCCTGCCGGGCCACATCCTCCAGGTTTTTCCCTTTTGCCAGCCGGGCTACATCTGCCGAGCCCCCATGAAAAGGAACTGCCCATTTGCGAGCCAATTCCGCTACGAAATCCAGCTCCTCCTGAGCCTCCGGACGCAGCTGATGATTAAAGCTGGCGATCACCGGGTAAAAATCGAGCTGCTTCTGCAAAGACAGCAAAAGATGCGCCATCACCACCGAATCTACCCCTCCGGATACGGCCAGCACAAGCTGTTCCCCCGGGCGAATCAAATCCCAACGCTGAATAAAAGCAGCCAGCTTCTTCTCTTGTTCAGACATACGTTTCTCCCAAAAGCAATGCGATACAGAGATATGCAGAGATATAAAATAAGAAGCCCTGAGCAAAAGCCCTGGCTCCTTATTTTGATTCTCTATTAGCTGGCTTTTTCCTGTATAACAAAGGAAAAATAGCATTTGTGGGCTAGACAACATCTCCCATCTGGGCGACCAATACCGTAATAACGTCCTTGATTATCCCATTGCTGATGCAGATGACTTTATCCAAAAGATATTCCGCCATCGCTTGGGGATTGTTCACCACAGCCTGCTCGATCACGCGGCTCAGCCACTGCCCCTGGTCATCCATATCCATTCCCAGCAAACCGTCTGAGGCCATAATGACCATATCCCCCGGCAGAAGCTGTTCGCTGATGATATCTTTATCTGCATTATACAGCATACCAACGGGCAAGGCCGCACCACGCACCATTTTCACCTGGCTGCCCCGTTTGATATAACTGGCAGAGCTGCCGCTTTTGATGAAATCCGCCATACCGCTATAAAGATCCACCACACAAAGATCCAGGGTAACAAAGCTCTCTTCGTTGCCCCGTAGGGACAAAGCGGCATTGACCACATCTATCGCTGTTTCCTGCTTGAATCCAGCTTCCAATAAATGGCTGACCATGGCGATCGCTTCTGCGCTTTCGTTGGCCGCCTTGTCCCCCACACCCATGCCGTCACTGATCATCAGCAGCTGTCGGCCTTCATCCAGCATAATGCTGCCGCCGCTATCCCCGCAAACATCCCGGCCATCCTTCGCCAGCTGGGCTTGTCCAATGCTGAGCATATGCGCGCCGCTGGCCAGCATGCGATAGCTGCAGCGCTCGCTGCAGTTCTTCCCGCCGCAGCTGTGCTCATGGACGCTGAAATCACAGCCCAGCAAACGGCTGACCTCATCCTCAACCGCCTGGCGGCAAAAGCTTTCTCCGGGGCATTCCACATATTGAGCCCAAAGATCCAGCGCCTTATCACTGATGGAAAGCAGGCCGGCTCCGTCAATGGGCAGTCCCCGTTTGGCAATGGCCCGCTGCAGCTCCCGCTCCAGCATTTCCCGCTCATCACCAAAATCCACGATTTCTTTTGCAATTTTATCCAGGGATTCCGCGACACCATTCAGCTGGCTGCTGAGCAAATTCCGGCTGCTGGCTCTTTGCATCTGCCAATAGGTACTGCGGCAATACAGATCGTAAAGGCAGTTTACGATGGCCAGAAGCTCCTTGATATGCGGGCAGCGCTTCGCAAAATTTTCCGGCGCGTCCTTCATGCTGACCAGATTGTTCAGCTTCACCTGCTCAAAAAGGCGGATCAGGCCGGTAAAGGTCTCGTGATAATCAATTTCCCAGCAGATATCCCGCAGAGAGCAGTGGCTGCACAGCTGATGGGAAAGCTGCTCTATGCAAACCTTAATATTGTTATCCTCTTCCGGCAGGCTTTCCTCCGAAACCGTAAGAGAAGCTGCCAGATCCCGAAAGGCCCAGCCGGAATTCCGCAGCTTACGCACAGCCAGTTTCAGCAGGCGCTCATTCTTTTCTTCAACCGCACTTTTCAAGCCGGTGGAGGCAAAGGAGCGCTTCAAACGGGAATAAAACTGACGCGGCAGTACCAGGAAAAACAAGGCCGCCACCGCGCTGGCCAGCAGGCTGCTGCTGATTTCCCCGCCAGTCAGGATATACAAAGCCAGGATCAAATTCCCCAGAATAAAACCAATCCCTGCACCCAGACGGCCAAAGCTGCCAAAAACGCCAGCCAAAAGGCCGGAAAAAGCATAGGTCGCAATAATAGAGGGTGCGATCACCTGAGAAATACTGGGGATGATACCGACCATGGCGCCCACTGCCGCTCCGGCTCCACCGCCGCCCAAATAGGCGACAATGAGAATGAGCAAGCGGCTGAGCATGCTTTGAATATCCAGCCCGCCGATATACCAGCTATTTAATCCGCAAAGCAGACCCATCGCCGCAATAAAGATGCAGACTGTTTCGTCCATGGAAAAGCGTCTGGCCACATCAAAACGGCGGACTGCGGAAAGGATGACCAAAAAGATCAAGGAAACACCCGCGCTGATCAGGCTTTCAAAAATACTGAGCATCAGCTGATAATCCGTGAAGGTGGTCAGGGAGATCAAAAGACCTTTGCTGACCATCACAGAAGCAACGATCATCCCGGGCAGAACAAACCACTGCTTTTTCCCATCTACGGCATACAGAAGAAAAATCACCGTCAAAAGGCAGCACATCGCTGCATACACCAGGAAAATCGGGCCATCCATTGCAGTGAACATCCCCAGCAGCACAGGCAGGAGATAAATTGCCCCCTTTTTAGGATAAACCAGGGAGGCCGCCCCCAGAAAGGCTGGGCCAAAGGGGTAAAGCCCGCCCAGAATCTGTGCGCGGGCCAGGAGAAAAGCACACAAAGACAAAGATAGCACCGTAGCCCAATCAGAAAGAAGAGAAGCTTTAAAGCGTTTTTTTGTTATGTAGCTTGGTCGGGAGATGGCTGAAGCACCATTGCGTCTGAATGGATATATTCTTGGAGCATCTGACATAAAAATCACCGCCTCTTTATAATAAAACAAGGATAAATTCTCCTTTCTGCTTTATTATAAACGGCGGCATTCCAAAATTTTGTCGCAGCCTGCCGCAGAGGAAAAAGAAGTTTCCGACAGCAGGAATATGGAGCAAAAGACCAGCTATACCAGCATTTGGATTTGTATTATGGGATAAAAAATGCTATAATCAAACATCATCAAACATCCTGGAGGTTGATTATGAAAAAAAGAGTCCGGATGCTGTTGTTTCTTGTTGCTTGCTGTATGGTGCTGAGCTCACCCCTCCCTGCAGAGGCAGCCGATTCGATCCTTTCCTCTGAAGGCTGCGCATATGAAAGCAGCTGCGAAAGTCGTTTCCATACATACTGCAGCAGCTGCGAAGAACACAAAAATGCGGAAGAAAACAGTTTTTGCGGAAATCAGGACAAGAAAAGCTCCCAGAATACTCAGCTGCTGAGCTTGCTCTTCAAAGGGACAAGCCGCTCTGAAGCCCTCTCCGAAGCTCCCTCTGCCTATAGCTGCAAAGCGGAGAGTGGGCTCAGTGCAAACAATGGGGAAAGTGCTGTTTCCCAATCCGGCAGCAAAGCGCCGACCAGCAGCTCCTGCGCGAAATCATCCTTTTTGGATTATGGAAGCTTGCTGCGGAGCTATTTCGCGATGCTTCGGGAGCAATGCAATGCCTATACCCCCGGCTTCCAGCCGAATACGGAAACAATTACGGAAGTCACTGCAAACACTGGCTCCAAGCCTATAGAAAAGCCTGCGGCAAGCACCGGTACAATCAGCAATTTCGCACAAGAAGTGGTGGAACTGGTAAATGAGGAGCGGGCCGCAGAAGGTCTGGCCCCCCTCACCATCGACCCGGATCTGAGTGCTGCCGCAGAGATCCGTGCCAAGGAAATCCTGGGTACCTTCAGCCATACCCGTCCCAATGGGAGCAGCTGCTTCACGGCTTTGGATCAGGTCGGCGCATCCTACCGACGGGCCGGTGAAAATATTGCACTGGGGCAAAGCACTGCCAGGCAGGTGGTGGAGGATTGGATGAATTCCCCCGGCCACCGGGAAAACATTATGAACAGCAGCTATAGCCGGATTGGCGTTGCCACGGAAAAGGCCACCCGCGGTTATGGCTGGGCGCAGTTCTTTGCCGATTAAACGCCCTCCTTTGTCTTAGCCCAATATATGGAAAAAGCAGATTCACGCCCCGGCTTTCCTGGGGAAAGTGAATCTGCTTTTTCCTGTGTCTTTCCAAAAGAGAGGAAGCAGGAGAATTAAAGAAGCCCCTGCTCCTTCATATCCTGTAATGTATTCTGCAAAGCATATACCGTATGCCAGCGGCTCAGGCCACCCTGCATAAAGACGGAATAGGGTTCCCGAAGAGGAGCATCCGCAGAGAGCTCAATGGAGGAACCATCCACAAAGCTGCCGCTGGCCATAATGATATCATTGTCGTAGCCGGGCATGGGCCAGGGAAGAGGCTGAACAAAGCTATCCACCGGAGAATATTTCTGAATCCCCTGGCAAAAGGCGATCAGGCGTTCCGGAGTGGAAAGATTGACAGTCTGAATAATATCCGCTCTGGCTTCCCGGCTGCCGGGGCTGACGGAAAAGCCCATCTGCTCCAGAACAGCTGCCGTGAAAATTGCACCGAGAAGCGCTTCCATAACGATCTGCGGCGCCAGATAAAGAGACTGATAATAAGGTCGGGGGTCACTCAGGGTGGGCCCCAGCTCGCTGCCTGCACCGGGGACAGTCAAACGTACAGCAGCCCGCTCCACATATTCTGCGCGGCCCACGATATAGCCGCCGCCGGGCGCGATGCCGGCACCAGGGTTTTTGATCAGGGAGCCGGCCATCAGATCCACAGAAAACATGCTGGGCTCTGTGGTCTCCACGAACTCCCCGTAGCAGTTATCCACGAAAAAGATCACATCCGGGCGAACCGATTTCACCGCATCGCAGATCTCCACGATGGTCTTTACCGATAAAGAAGGACGTGTGCTGTAGCCTCTGGATCTCTGCAGCGCCACCATTTTTGTTCTTTCCGTCAGCTGCGCTTTGATTTCTTCCAGATTCGGCCTGGCAAAATCCATATCGTAGATCGTGCATTCCACCCCATACTCCCGCAGGCTGCCGGGGGTGGGACGATTGATGCCCATCACGGTCTGCAGAGTATCATAAGGCATACCCAGAGAAAGAAGCTGATCCCCGGGGAGAAGATTTCCCGCCAGAGCCAAAGCAATGGCATGGCTGCCGGATACGATATTCTGACGCACCAGAGCAGCCTCTGCACCAAAGACACGGGCATAGACCTGCTCCAGCTTGTCCCGCCCCATATCATTATAGCCATACCCGGTGGTGGTACGGAAATGCTGTGCCGAAACCTTTTCTTCGCGGAATGCGTTCAGCACACGATAAAAGTTTTCCTCGCAAATTTTTTCCAGCTTGTCCGCCTGTTCTTCCATGGCAGCTCTGGCATTTTTTATGATGGAATCCACTATATCCTCCCGGCCCATTGGCACTCATAATCTTTTCTCACAAGAAGGGAGGCGGCCCGGATGTCCCCTCCCCCATTGTGCTGAAATCAAGCTCTTAACTCTACTCTTTCTTCCGGAATCAAGGTACTCAATGCGTGCTTGAAAAGCAATTTTTGCTGACCAGCGCTTTCTACAACCACAGTATAGGCATCAAAAGCTTTAACCAGGCCTTTCATCTGCACACCATTGATCAAAAAGAAAGTAGTGGGAATACCGCCTTTACGCAGTGCGTTTAAAAAAGTTTCCTGCAGACCTGCGGAATCCATGTTCATTCCTCCTTTAGTCTGCCGCTTATATAGGCGCTGACGCGATCCGGCAATTCTCCCTCCACGCGATAATGGCCAACATCAAACCAGGCAATCTCTGGATTCCGCTTGAACCAGGTGATCTGCCTTTTGGCAAAGCGCCTGGTATCTCTCTTAATCAGATCGATAGCGGTTTCCAGATCATATTGCCCCTGCAAATAGCCAACTGTCTGCCGATAGCCGATCCCCTGCATGGAATTGGCTTCCGGCGGAACGCCGGCCTCCAGCAAACGCTGAACTTCATCCACCAGCCCCTGCCGAATCATCTGATCCACACGCTGCTCGATACGGGCATAAAGCAACTCACGCTCCATGCATAAACCGATGATAATGGCTTCGTAGGGAGAAACGCGGGATTTATCCTGCTGGTGGCGGCTGATGGGCTCCCCGGTAATTTCCAGAACCTCCAAAGCGCGAACCAAACGATGCGCATCATTGGGGTGGATCCGCTCTGCCGCTGCCGGATCCAGAAGTGCCAAACGCTGATGCAGCGCCTCCGGCCCCAGGGAACGATATTCCTCCTGCAAACGCTGGCGAAGCTCCGGAGAAGCTTCCATTTCTTCTGCAAAATTATAGGGATACAACAGAGAATCAATATACAAACCGGTTCCGCCAACCACCATAGGCAGGCAGCCCCGGGCGCTGATTTCAGAGATTGCTGACTCTGCCAAAGCGCGAAAATCCGCAACGCTGAAAGGCTCACGGGGATCCCGAACATCGATCAGGTGGTGGGGAAGCCCCTGCATTTCATCAGGCATGATTTTGGCAGTGCCGATATCCATGCCCCGATATACCTGCATGGAATCGCCGGAGACGATCTCTCCCCGAAAGCGCTTCGCAAGCGCAAGGGATAGGCCGGTTTTTCCGCAGGCAGTGGGCCCCAAAACAATCAGCAGCTTTTGTTTCTGTTCCATAAGCTGTCCTCGCTCCATTATATGCCGCCCCGCAAAAACTGTTTATTGATGTCCTCCAATGTGATACGCACAGCGATGGGGCGTCCATGGGGGCAGGTACCGGGCTGGCGGCAGGCATCCAGATCGCGGAACAAAGAAGAGATATCTGCATTGCTCAGATAGCGGTTTCCTTTTATGGCCCGCCGGCAAGCCATGTAGAACAATTCTTTTTTGCGCATCTCAACCGCATGGACCTTTCCCCGCAGATACACATAATCCAAAAAATCACGGAGCAGCTGCTGTGGCTCCACATCCCCCAGCCACAGGGGTACGCCCCGGATGATATAGCTATTCTCACCAAAATGCTCCAAAATGAAGCCCAAATCCCGAATCTCCAGAATGTGATCGGTCAGCACCAGGGTTTCCCGATAGGAAAGATCCAGCTGCAACGGGATAGCCAGCATTTCTGATTCGTTACCGGATTTTTCCACAGCCTGCAATATCCTTTCATATTGGATCCGCTCTGCGGCAGCGTGCTGATCGATAATATAAAGGACATCCCCGGCAGAAGCCAGAATGAAGGTGCCGGCAAATTGCCCAATGGGCTGAAGGGAAGAAAAAGACAGCCTGCTGCTTTTGGCAGGCATCTCTCCCCCCGGGGCTTTTCTGCCCGGTGAGGCATAAGCTGATTGCTGCCCATAATGAAAATCCAGGCGCTGCTGCTGGTCTTTGGCCTGCCGCGCCGTGGGAAAGGGCGTCAGCTGCCCCTGATTGGGATTCTCTGATTCGGCAGAGGCTTTCTTCCCCGATGAAGGATGCTCCTGCTCCGGCAGAGCCATGGAAAAGACAGCCTCTGTCGGTTTTGCTCTCCTGGCAGGCAGACCGGAAAGATCCCCTGTAGCCAGGGCATTGTATAAAGCAGCGCCGCTGATCGGCTTCCTCTCCCCAAAATTTGGTTTCTGCTCCCGCTCGGCAGGCAAGGGCTGCTGCTCTGCAGGGGCTGCTTCGGGAGCCTGCGTCACTGGGGACAGGATGGACAGCCTGGGCTGCCGCTCAAAGCCGCTTTCCAGGCCGGAGTTTATCAGCTGAATGATCTCTTCCTCCACGGATTTTGGGTCATGCAGCTTGATCTCCATCTTGGCAGGATGGACATTCACATCAATGGATTGGGGAGGCAGCTGCAAAAAGAGAACCGTAAAAGGATAGCGTTTCTCCGGGATCAGCGTATGATAAGCCCGATCCACTGCAGCAGACAGTTCCTTACTTCTCACCAGGCGGCCATTCACAAAAAAGCTGTTGCTTCTCACAGCCCGTGTAAAAGAGGGCCGGGAAATCAGACCATAAATGGAGCCGCTTTCATTCGAGACAGGCAGCAGCTCCTTGCTGATCTGCTGGCCAAAGACGGCGATCACCGCCGCCTCCAGGTTCCCCTTCCCCGTGGTCACGAGGATCCGATGATTCCCGTTCATCAAGGTAAAGGCTATGTCACGGTGGCAGATGGCCATTCGGCCGATATAATCACTGATCAGCCCCAGCTCTGTTCTGGGGGATTTCAAAAACTTTTTCCGGGCAGGTGCATTGTAGAACAGCTGATCCACCTCAATGGTGGTTCCATCCGTCCCGGCGCATTCCTCCGGAAGACTGGCCTTCCCCTCCTGGATGCTCATCCGATATGCGGTATCCTGCTCCTTGCGCTTGCTGGTAATGCTCATCAGACTCACGGAAGCAATGGACGGCAAAGCCTCCCCACG
This sequence comes from Bacillota bacterium, assembly GCA_017440145.1. Classification (GTDB taxonomy): domain Bacteria; phylum Bacillota; class Dehalobacteriia; order UBA4068; family UBA4068; genus RGIG3155. Next base: position 51,118 of record JAFSHU010000036.1, on the reverse strand, counting down.
GAAGCCCAGGGTATGCAAAGCCCCCAGATCCGCCGCCTTGTTAATTTTGCTGGTGGCATGGCGCTGAACAGCCAGACGCATATCCTCCGGGGACATGCCGCAGCCATTATCCGTTACCTTTATTTTTTCGCAGCCACAATCATAAAGCCGCACTGTAATCATGCTGGCGCCGGAATCAATGGCATTTTCCACCAATTCCTTCACAACGGAAAGAGGCCGCTCCACCACTTCTCCGGCGGCGATCTGGTTTGCAGTATGACTGTCCAGAATATGGATCATGGAAATCGGCTGACTCAATTCAATTCACTCTTCCATTCATTGATTTTCATCAGAGCCTGGAGCGGTGTCAGGGCATCCACATCCAGATTCCGCAATTCTGCCAGGATCGGCGGCTCCGGCACAGGCTCCGTATCTTTCAGCAGGGCATCAAAGCAAATCTGCTCACTCAGATCCAATGCCTGCATATGGTTTTCCGTCTCAAGCTGCCTGAGAATATCCGCTGCACGGGCCAAAACAGCCTGGGGCAGACCGGCCAGACGAGCCACCTGGATCCCATAGCTTTTATCCGCAGCACCTTTGACGATCTTTCGCAGGAAGATGATGCTGTGCCCCTTCTCCTTCACGGCAATGGAATAATTGCAAATCAAAGGATAGGTCTCACTCAAGGCAGTTAATTCATGATAATGGGTGGCAAAGAGTGTCTTTGCGCCGCAGCGATCCTGAATGATGTATTCCGCCACGGCTCCGGCAATGGAAAGCCCATCAAAGGTGGAGGTTCCACGACCGATCTCATCCAGAATGATGAGGCTATCCTTCGTGGCGTGGCGCAGGATATTCGAGGTTTCGTTCATTTCCACCATGAAGGTACTCTGCCCGGAGGCCAGATCATCCGCAGCGCCAACCCGGGTGAAAATGCGGTCAAAATAGCCGATCTGCGCAGCAGAGGCAGGGACAAAGGAGCCCATTCTCGCCATGAGCACAATCAAAGCCACCTGCCGCATATAGGTGCTTTTCCCTGCCATATTTGGGCCGGTAATGAGCATCATGCGCTGGCTGCCCCGATCCAGATATGTATCATTCGGCGTAAAATTCTCCCGGCCGATGATCTTCTCCACTACGGGGTGGCGGCCATCCTTGATGATAAGTGCAGCTTCATCATTGACAATGGGCTTGCAGTAGCCGTTTTCCAGGGCCACGGAAGCCAGAGATTGCAGCACATCCAGATTTGCCAGAACATCAGAGCATTGCAGGATGCGATTAGCGGCAGCAGCCACCTGCTCCCGAATCTGCGTAAACAGGCCGTATTCCAGATCCGCCAGCCGCTCTCCTGCGCTGAGAATGCGGGTTTCCAGCTGCTTCAATTCGTCCGTGATAAAGCGTTCCCCATTGACCAGGGTCTGCTTTCGCACATAATCCACCGGGGCCTCCGCAGCCCGGCTCTTGGAAATTTCAATATAATAGCCAAAAACTTTGTTGTAGCTGATCTTCAGCGTTTTAATGCCGGTACGCTCCCGCTCCCGGGCTTCCATCTGCAGAAGCAGCTCCTTGGTGGAGCCGGAGAGGCTGCGCAGCTCGTCCACTTCCGCATGATAGCCCTTACGAATCACGCCACTGTCCCGGGGAGAGAGAGGCGGCTCCGGGCTGATGGAGGCATCGATCAGGCTGTAAATATCCTCCAAAGGATCCAGAGAATCGAAAAGAAGCTGATATAAGGGGCTTTTCAGCTGGGATAAAAGAGCGGAGATCCCCGGCATCCGGGCGGCAGTCTGCTTCAGAGCGCTCAAATCTCTGGGGCCTGCATTGCCGTAGCAAATGCGGGAGATCAATCGCGGCATATCATAAAGCTCTTTTAAAAGCGCCCGCAGCTCATTGAAAATATGCGGCGCTTCGATCAATTCCTCCACGGCATCCAGACGATGATTGATCCCCTCCGCGGAAAGCAAGGGGCTTTCCAGCCATTTTTTCAGCAGGCGGGTCCCCATGGAGGTCTGGGTATCATCCAGCACCCATAACAAAGAGCCACGCCGATGATTGTTTCTCAGCGTAGCTGTCAATTCCAGGTTTCGTCTGCTTGCAGCATCCAAAAACATAAAGGCGCCGCAATCATAAACCTGCAGTTTATCGATATAATCCAGAGAGCGCTTCTGCGTATGCTGCAGGAAATAAAGAATCATTTCCGCTGCCAGAGCAGCCAGGGGGCGTTCCCCCAGGCCCAGACTTTCCAAAGAGGCTACACGAAAATGGGTCTGCAAAAGCTCCCGGTAGTTGTTTTTTATGAAAGCTTCCTCCGGGCAAAGGCTGAAGCTGCCTACGCTTTTATCCCAGAAATGGGCGCGGAAGCCCTCATCCTGATACAAAGCCTCCTGCAGAATCAATTCTGCCGGATGAATGCGGCAAAGCTCGTCCGCCACTTCGCCTTCGGCTTCCTCACCGGTAAATTGAGTAACCAAAAACTCCCCACTGGAAATATCTACATAAGCCAGACCAAAACCGGAGCCGCGGCGGCTTTCCCGCCAGCAGGCAGCCAGGTAGTTATGCTGCTTTTCGTCCAGCATATTCTCTTCTACCACGGTGCCAGGGGTAACAACGCGCACCACACCCCGTTTGACAAGGCCTTTAACAGATTTCGGATCCTCCAGCTGCTCACAGATGGCAACCTTATAGCCTTTTTCGATCAGGCGGGCCAGGTAATTGCTTGCGGAATGGAAGGGTACACCGCACATGGGGACCTTCGTCCCCTTTCCTCCATCCCTGGCAGTAAGTACAATATTTAACTCCCGGGAAGCCGTTTGGGCATCCTCAAAAAACAATTCGTAAAAATCACCGAGGCGGAAGAACAATAAACAATCAGGATATTCAGCCTTCACTTCTTGATATTGCCGCATCATCGGTGTTACAATAGTCAAAGGCTTAACCCTCCTCAACTGCCATTGATTCCCTGAACTGAGAGGGAATGTAATCCATCAAAACGATCGTATTGTTCTGCACCACAGCCAGCTTCAAAGGAGTCGTCCCTGCATCCGTAGGGACAGTGGCCACATGAGAGCCGATCCGCAGCTGCTGGGCAAGCATATTATAGGCCAAAATATAGCAATTATCGTCCCCCTCGGCACCGGCATGCAGCACGCCACGGCAGGAACCCATAACCACGATGTTCCCGGTGGCCACGATCTCACCACCCGGGTTAATGTCCCCCATAATGACGGCATTGCCCCGCACGGACAGGCGCTGACCATTGCGGATGCCCTTTGTCACCAGCAGGCTGTTGCCGCCGGCAGTTTGGTAGATAACCTCATATTTCTCGTCGGAAGGAAGCTCGTGGGGCATGACCTTCCCGCGGTGCAGATGGTATTTTGCCATAATCTCTTCCACAACTGCCAGCTCTTCCGTGGTAAATTGCTGGGGATTATCGATGATGTAATCTGCGTTGATAAAAAAATCTCCGCTGGAGAGGAGCTTATCCTCCAGGGCGGCGCAAAGCTGCCCAAAACCGGATTCTACGTTATCAAAATAAAAGACCAGACCAGACGGGGTACCTTTAATGTTCACTATATTTTTGGCCATTGTATCCTCCACAGGCTTGTCTATAATTTAACTCTATTTTATTCGCCTTTTCCTGATGGTATTCCTGCTAAAATATTATCCAAGGAGACAAAGTGGACCATATGAGACACGGCTTCGACGAAATCAATAAACGAATGAAAAAGGCTATCGTCAACCACAGCCTGATCCCGGATGACAGCCCCATCATGGTGGGTCTCTCCGGCGGGAAGGACAGCATGACCCTGCTCTATGCGCTGAAGCAGTTTCAGCGCATCTCCAAACATAAATACCAGCTGGTGGCCGGCCATGTGAGCCTGGGCTTTCCCGGGGATGATGTCTCCCTTATGGAGGACTATTGCCGGGAGCTGGACGTCCCCTTCTTTTGGGAAAAGACCGAGATCGGCCCGATCATCTTTGATCACCGCCAGGAAACAAACCCCTGCTCTCTCTGCGCCAAAATGCGCCGCGGCGCCCTGAACAGCCTGGCCAAGGAAAAGGGCTTCAATAAAATTGCTCTGGCGCATCATCAGGATGATGCAGTGGAAACCCTGCTGCTCAATCTGTTTTATGAAGGGCGGGCTGCTTCCTTCAAGCCCATCACCTATCTGGATCGAATGGAGCTGACCGTCATCCGCCCCTTTATCTATGTGCCGGAGGATCAGATCAGCTACTTTGCCCGCACTGCGCCCCTGCCGGTCTGCAAGAGCAACTGCCCCCAGAATTGCCTGGGAAAAAGGCAGGAGATGAAAAAAATCGTGGCCCAGCTGGAAGAGCTGGCACCCCGGGGAAAAGACCGGGTCACCGGCGCGTTGGACCGGCTTTTTGGCTCCGATTGGGATGGAAAGGTGGCAGAAAAATGATTCTGGTCAGCGCCTGCCTGCTGGGAGAAAAATGCAAATACAGCGGGGGAGATAATTTCTCCCCCGCTGTTGTGGATTATCTGCAGGATAAAGCTTATATTGCCTGCTGCCCGGAAGAGCTGGGTGGTTTGCCCACGCCTCGTCCTCCGGCAGAGATTCAAGCACCGGAGAAAGAAGGATCCACCGAAGCGCCAAAGGTGCTGAACAAAGAAGGGCAGGATGTAAGTGCTGCCTTTCATAGAGGCGCAGAGGCTGCTCTGGAGCTCTGCCTGAAGAATGGCGTTGACCTGGCCATCCTCAAGGAAGGCAGCCCCTCCTGCGGGGTGAAGCGCATCTACGACGGCAGCTTCAGCGGGAAAAAGATCTCCGGCTCCGGCCTGACTGCTGCCCTTCTGCGGCAGCATGGAATCCGCCTGTGCAGCGAAGAAGAGCTATAGCTTATAACGGCTCCAGAATTCCTTACGGAATTCATCGAAGGAATCCGCCAGAATGGCTTCCCGGATATCTGCCATCAAATGACAGAGATAGTAGAGGTTATGAATGGTAGTCAGGCGAATGCCCAGAACCTCTCCGGCCTTCAGCAGATGACGGATATAGGCGCGGGAGAAATTCCGGCAGGCATAGCAGCCGCAGCCCTCCTGAATCGGACGGAAATCCCGGGCATATTCTGCATTCCGCAGCACCAGTTTCCCCTCGGGAACCATGACCGTGCCATTCCGGGCGATGCGGGTCGGCAGCACGCAGTCAAACATATCCACCCCGCGATAGACACCTTCCACCAGGCAATCAGGGGAACCGACCCCCATCAGATAACGGGGCTTATGCTCCGGCATTAAAGGCGTGGTATAATCCAAAGCCTCATACATCAGCTCTTTCGGCTCACCAACGGAGAGACCGCCGATCCCATAGCCGGGGAAATCCAGCGCGGTGATATCCCGGGCGCTCTGCTCACGCAGCTCCCGATAAAGGCCGCCCTGAATGATGCCAAACAGACCCTGCCTGGGATGCTCGTGGGCATCAAGGCAGCGCTTCGCCCAGGCCAGAGTACGATCCGTGGAACGCTTCACCTTTCGGAATTCCTGGGGATAGGGCGCGCATTCATCAAAGCACATGGCAATATCCGCACCCAAAGCCATTTCGATCTCCATCACGCTTTCCGGGGTGAAGAAATGGCGGCTGCCATCAATGTGAGAGGCGAATTTTGCGCCCTCATCTGTGATTTTTCTCAGTTCAGCCAGGCTGAAGATCTGGAAGCCGCCGCTATCCGTCAGGATGGGAAGATCCCAATTCATAAAGCCATGTAAATCCCCGGCTTCTGCCACCAGCTGATGGCCGGGTCGCAGGTAAAGGTGATAGGTATTGCTCAGGATGATCTGCGCGCCAACTTCCTTCAGCTCATGAGGAGACATGGTTTTCACAGAAGCGCAGGTGCCAACAGGCATAAAAACAGGGGTCTTTACATCCCCATGGGGCGTATGCAGAATCCCCGCTCTGGCTCGCTGATCATTATGTAAAAGGTCAAAAGAGATAGGCATAGTTGCTCCTTTAATTCTAAATAGCCGTTTATTTGCAAAAAAGATCCATGATAAGATCTTCCTATTCACTATAATATGACGAAGCCGGAAAGTCAATCCGCTTTTCCCGAAAAGCAGGAAGGATAGATGCTTCAAGCTTCCATTATGATAAAAGCCGCTCAGATAGAAAATGCAGGAAGATACTTGCGAAAGACCTGCACATATATTAAAATAGCTATAGTATGCTTTTTCACTCTATTTTTATCATGCAGAATAAATGAGGTGTTCATATGCTCGATGCAAAAAAAGTCGATGCTTACATAGCTCTCCTTGAGCAGGAGCTGGTGCCTGCCACCGGCTGCACAGAACCCATTGCTCTGGCCTATGCGGCAGGGCGGCTCCGGGAATTGCTGGGCGGCACGCCGGAAAAGATCATCGCCGTGGTCAGCGGCAACATCATTAAGAATGTGAAAAGCGTTGTTGTTCCCAATACCGGCGGAATGAAAGGCATTGCGCCTGCCATCGCGGCCGGGATCGTGGCCGGGGATACCAGCCGGATGATGCGCGTCATTGAGGATGTAACAGAAGAGCAGCAAAAGGCCATTGCTGACTATCTGGAGAAAACAGAAATCTCCATTCGCTGCTCTGATGCCCCCCGCATGCTGGATATTCATCTCACCGGTGTTCTGGGTGATCACCAGGCAGTGGTGCATATCGCCAACAGCCATTGCAATGTGGTTCGCTTGGAACAGGATGGAAAGATTCTGCTGGATACACCGGCTGACGAGCCCACGCAGGTTCAAAAGGAAAGGCCCAGCCTGACTGTACAGGAGATCGTGGAATTTGCGGATCAGGTGGAGCTTAGCCGGGTTGAATCCCTTCTGAAGCGGCAGATCGAGTACAATTCTGCCATCGCTGAGGAGGGGATCCGGGGAGACTGGGGCGCGAATCTGGGGAAAGTGATCCTCTCTGATTTTGGCGATGATATCAAAACAGAGGCTCAGGCCTATGCAGCAGCCGGCTCCGATGCACGCATGAGCGGCTGCGAGCTGCCCGTGGTCATCCTTTCCGGCTCCGGGAACCAGGGCATGACCGCTTCCCTGCCGGTGATCCGCTACGCGAAGAGATACGATATCCCCCAGGAACGGCTGTATCGGGCGCTCCTGGTCTCTGACCTCTGCACCCTGCATCAGAAAACCGGTATCGGCAAGCTTTCTGCCTATTGCGGCGCTGTCAGCGCAGGCTGCGGTGCCGGTGCGGGCGTTGCCTATCTGCTGGGCGGGGATTATACAGCCATCGCCCATACTCTGGTAAATGCAGTGGCCATCCTTTCCGGGATGATCTGCGATGGCGCGAAGCCTTCCTGTGCGGCAAAAATCGCTGCTGCGGTGGAAGCAGGGATCCTGGGCTACCATATGTTCCTGCATGATCAGGAATTCCTGAGCGGCGAGGGCATTGTTACCAAGGGCGTGGACAACACCATCGCCAATGTGGGTATCTTAGCCCAGGAGGGTATGCGCCAAACCGATACCACCATTTTAAAAATTATGACCAAAGAATAAACGGAAAAACTGCCAAGAAGGCGAGCCAACAGGCACAGTGGATCAAACTGCTGTGCCTGTTCTTATAGAATCAGCTAAACGATGATCTATGGTATTTGTTCGATAAACTTGCTTTTTCCAGGGGGCATCGGAATGAAGAAAAGGCTGGCATTGCTTTTGATCTTAGTCTGTGCCTTAGGGCTGCTGAGCTGTGAAAGCAATTCACAAAAAGAAAGGGTATTGCTGGAAAAAGGACCATGGGGCAGCGAGGCGATATGGCTTGATGATAACTCACAGATGTATTTGATATGCACGAAGGACAGTGAGGCGCTTTATGGGAATGTGCTGGCTTTCCTGCTTGTTGAAGGCCAATGGACGTCTTCTCAGCTGAACCTTTATCAGGGGGCGCCAATCGTCTCCTTCTGCACCGCGGATGGTGAAAAGATTCTTGAGGCGAAAGCGAAGATGAACAACGAAAATTTATATCTGTATGATTTTGAGACGGATATGGAAAGCCTTGCGCAGCAGTATACGGAGGTGAAGCTTTCTAAATTCCCATACCAGGAACAAGCAGATAAGCTTCCTTTTGAAATCAAGTAGCAAATTGGAATTCATCGAGCAGGAAAATCCAGCAGGAGAAAAAAAAAATCTCCACGCCACATATAGAGAAGGCTCCCTGATTTAAGGGGAGCCTGCAAAAAGCCAATACATATTACAAAAATCCGACCGATGCTCATCAGCATGGGTCGGATTATTTGTTTTATGAAGGCCGCCGATCCCCGGCGGATTTTTCATCAGAAAACACCATGCCGGAAAGGCATTCATACTCGGCTGCGTATTTTTGCAAGCTGCCATAAGCTTACTGCCGACAATTCTCCTCTGGGAAACTAAAAAACGAAGCGCACAGACCCTATACCGGAAGAAGCTCAGTGGAAGCGCTCTTACGATATAGCCTGCACAGGCAAAAGCGCAGCTGCTTTAAGCGCTTGCTCTCTGCCTACAGGATGGTCAAAACCAGGCGCGTAAGAAGATGCTGAAGAATTTCCAGCCCAATAAAGGCCAGCACAGGTGAAAAATCCAGAGGAAAACCTGGCCGCGGCGGCAGAATGCGCCGACACAAGGAAAGCAGGGGCTCCGTCATTTCATAAACAAAACGCGTAAAAGGATTGTCCCCCACCCGGATCCAGGAAAAGAGCACATTTATAAACAAAAGCACGTAATAGACGCGAAAAGCGACTTGAATGATTCGCAGGATCAGGATAAAAAGACCTCCCCACGCATATAAAATGCTTTATTGCTTTACTCAGGAACGAATCCACTGGTTCGAGGAAAAGCGGCTGTCATTTGCCAGCTCGTCCCCACCGGGCATGCCCTCTTTGGTCATGATCTGCCCGCTCACATCCACCTGAGAGGAGCTAAAGATGAAGGTGCCGCCGGAAACCTTCCGGGGAGCGCCATCCAGGGCAAAAGCCGCGCCGGAAAGGAAATCCACCATTCTCTGAGCCACATCTTTATCCATATCTTCAAAATTGACCACAGCGATCTTCCGGTCTTTGATCTGCCGGGCGATCTCCTGCATATCATCATAAGAGGTGGCTTTAAACAAAACGATCTCCAAATTACCATCCCCTGTCTTGGTTTTGGTGGGAACGCTGATGAGGTTGGGTTTGCGCTGCTGCTGCGGCTGGGCCTGGGGTTTTGCACTGGCTTTTGCTTCCCCAGCGCTTTTGCTGCCGCCAGCCGGATCCTCAAAATTCAGAGTCAGATCGTCTTCCAGCTCCTCATCATTTTTGAAAAAGAAATTGCCTACTTTATCTAAAAAACCGCTCACGCTGATTCTCTCCTTAGAAAAGATTTCATAGCATCTGCTTTAACTTCTATAAAAAACAGAAATATCCTGCTAAGAATATACTCGTTGTCCAAAAATTGCACTGCCGACCCGGACGATATTGGCGCCTTCCTCCACGGCGATCTCATAATCGCCGCTCATGCCCATAGAAAGGAGGGAAAGATCACAATTCGGCCGCAGAATCTGCTGCTGTGCATCCCGAAGCTGCCGCAGGCGGGCAAATACGCTGCGGATCGCAGAAGCATCCTCCACATTGGGGCCAATGGTCATCAGGCCGGAAAGATGCACATGGGGAAATGCACAGACTGCATCCAAAAAGTCTGCCAGCTCATCCTCCATCAGGCCGCTTTTTGTATCCTCCTTGGCAATATTCAGCTGCACCAAAACATTCGTCTGCACATCCTGGGCAGCACTGCGTTTTTCGATCTCCTGTGCCAGCTCCATGCTGTCAAGGGAATGAATCAAGCAGGTCTTTCCAATGAGATATTTCACTTTATTGGTTTGCAAATGGCCGATCAGGTGCCACTCCAGATCCGGGCAGTGTTCAAATTTTTCTACAAGCTCCTGAACACGGTTTTCGCCAAAAGCTCTTTGTCCGGCGGCCACTGCATCGCGGACTCTCTCGATGGGGTAGGTTTTGGAAACGGCCAGCAGCTGAACCTGCTTCGCGGCATAAACGCTGCGCGCCTGGGCAGCGGCAATTTTGTTCTGGATAACAGAGATATTTTCTGCAATTTTTTCTATCATATGTTCTGTTCTTCTTTCGCTTATTTATTGTACCCAGGGTGTCAACGTCCTATTTTCCGTAGATTTTCTGGCCGTCCCGGGCTCGATTCTCATTCACAACGATGCGATCGCCCAAAGTAATTCCTTCCACAAAGACAGTTTTATCTGCCTGATAGATAATCTTGACCTCCACCAGCTCCAGGTGGCTGCGATCACAGCGATAAACAAAGGGGCGATTGCTTTCTTCGTCCCAATGGATCGCCGTAAGCGGAACGCTGACCCCGGATATGCTCTGATCAATGATAGAGACCTGATGAATGCGTTCCCCATACATACGGGAATCCATGCTGCTCAGCTCCGCAAAAAAATACTGGCTGCCGTCGGCCAAAGAAATAACTTCACCGGCCTGAGCCTGCAGAGGCTGCGTGCCATCCGGGTCATTGCTCAAAAGAAAACGGCAGTTTCCTTCCTCCGCAAGACGATCCGGCAGGTCATCGGCATGGAAAAACAGCATGGGCGGGATCAGGTTATCCACCACTTTGGCTACGGTGCGGCCGGCGGAAAGATCCGGCACGACCTCAGCATTGCGGGAGGCATCCTCATCCAGGGCATCCAGAACCTTCAGCCAATCCGTTGTATCAGCGGCTTCCGGCATCAGCAGAGCTTCCCAACCGTCAATAGCATAGGAAACAAGCCCCGTGTGAGAAGCCAGAACCGGGTGCTGGGGGCCGCTCTCCCACTGGATATAGCCGATCTGCTCCCCTTCCTTCACCCGCTGACCTTCCTCCAGAATCGGGGTAAACTCCCCCTCCCTACCGGCGTAAATGGGGTATTCCGTCCGCAGGACGATCATTTGGGCATCAAAATCCACCACGGTGGTGGAATGCTCAGCCAGGCGAATATCCAATGCCAGGTAACGAACATAACGAACAGCCATGGTCAGCAAAGAAGCTGCGATCACAAGCAGCACCAATATGGCCAACAAATCTGCAATGCGTATAGATCGTGGGGCTTTGTTCTTTTTTGCTGTTTTTCTTTCCATGCATTTATTATAACAACCCCAGGATTAAACGGCAAGGAAGTTTTCTGGAAGATTTTTGGAATCTTTTCCGGGAGGCATAAAAAAGCTGCGCCGCAAAGCGCGGCGCAGCTCAAAAAACGAGATTTTGCAGGAATTAGACGACAGAGGGTTCCAGCAGCAGCTCGCCGGTGCGATAACGATCGGCAGAGAAGCGTTTGATATCCAGGTCATCCTGCTCGTTGCAGAGGTGTTTGGCAACCAGGATTGCAGTACGGGGTGCAACCATAAAGCCATGGCCGGAGAAACCGCAGATGGTGATGAGGCCTTCTGCGTTCTTGGAGAATTCGATGATGGGGTTGCGGTCGGGGCTCATATCATAGAGACCAGCCCACTGACGGACAACGCGCAGACCGCGGAGAGCAGGCAGAGTGTCGCAGATCACGCCGCAGCATTCTTCCAGGAACTGCCAGCTGGAACGGATGTTGAAGCTGACGGGTTCGGTTTCCGCAATACCCATGATGAAGCTGCCATGGGGGGACTGCTGTACGTAGAATTTACGATGGAAGGACATGACCATGGGCATGGGGCCGTTGGGACCCATGGGAGCCACGGGTTCAGTGACCAGAGCCTGATGGCGTTCGGGGAATACGGGGATCTCATCGCCAACCTGTGCAGCCAGACCGGGAGCCCAGGCATTGGCGCAGTTGATGACCATGGGAGCTTCGAAATCACCCTTGGTGGTGGAAACGCCCTTGATCTTGCCGCCTTCGGCCTTCAGAGAGAGGACTTCCGTGTAGGTGAGGATGTCCACGCCCAGCTGACGAGCGCCGTAAGCATAAGCAAAGGTGCAGTGGAAGGGATCTGCGTGGCCGTCTTTCTGGCAGAAAGTGGCGCCGTAGATGCCATCGGTATTGATGAAGGGAACGTATTTGTAGACGTCTTTTTCCAGATCAACAGGATAAGAATCTACGCCCAGCTGATGCTGAACTTCCAGGTTCTTCTGGAACTGATCCCATTCTTTTTCGGTGCAGGCGATAAGCAGGTAACCAGCCTGGTTCAGGCCGCAGTTGCCTTTATAGCCGGTGTATTCTTCCAGGTTTTCAAAGATGTGGGTACTTTCAACAGCCAGGGTGGCGTTGAGGACAGAGCCCCACTGCTGACGGATACCAGCGCCGCAGCGACCAGTAGCGCCGCCGGAGAGGTAACCGCGCTCGATCAGCAGGATGTTGCTGTGGCCACGTTTGGCCATTTCAAAGGCGATGGAGCAACCAACGATGCCGCCGCCCACGATAATAATATCATACGCTTTTTTCATGGCTTATTCTCCTCCTTTTTTATGAGCGTCAGCCAGTGTACCCATGCTGATGGGCTTAACCGGAGCGCGGAAAGTGGGCATAAGCACTTCTTCCATAGGAACGCCGTAAATTTTGGACAGCTCCTGGGCAATCAGCTGGCGGCAGGTACGACCCTGGCAGGGGCCCATACCGGCACGGGTAGCTCTTTTGATCTCATCGATCGTTTCATAACCTTCTGCAATTACTTCCAAAAGACGTTCTTTGGTAATATCTTCGCAGCGGCAGATAAGAATCTGATCAGCCATTATTTATACCCCCCAACCTTGATGTTTCTGACTTCCATGGCCAGGTCTTTCGGCACTTTCAGCGAGATGGTATAGGTTTTGTTCTTCTTCCCGCCGGAGATAACTTTTTCCACTTCGAACCAGCCCATTTCTTCGCCGGAGCGATTCAGGCCGCAAGCCATCTGGCCCACTTCCGGAACGGGAACGTATTCAAAGGGGATTTTGACCAGAGCAAATTCTTCGCTGTAGGTCATATCCACAACAAAGATTGCCAGACCGGGGCATTTACCAACGCATACGCCGCAGCCGTTGCAGTTTTCATGGTCAACCTGCGGGGTATCATTGATGGAATTGGGCATGGTGATCGCATTGCGGGGGCAAGCTTTCACGCAGGGATTGCAGGGAATATTCTGGAAGCATTCGGCGATAGAAACCGGGCCTGCAGCCAGACGTTCCGGAGAAGGCATGACCTTCGCCAGATCTTCTTTGGTCGGGATACCATCATTGATAAGCATTATTTTGCTCCTCCCTTCGCAGCAACTTTTTCCAGACCCATGCGGATTCTTTCACCCATGGGGCCGGCACGCAGCTCATCCAATTCAGCCATGGCAGCTTTCTGGAGCTCGGGAGCTTCTTCCTTGCCATAGCCCAGGCTGGCTGCGGCAGAGAGACCGGCCAGGCGGCCTTCCACCATAGCGGAGCTGGCTTCTTCAATGCCGCTCACGTCACCGGCCACATAGATGCCGGGAACGGTGGTTTCGAGATAATCGTCAACGATCGGTACATGACCGGACAGCTCGCGGATGAAAGCCATCTCGCAGCCGGCCTGCCAGCACAGTTCGGTCAAGGGAGACAGACCAACGGCCAGGCAGATGACATCGCACTTGATATCCTGCTCAGTGCCGGGGATGGGCTGCCATTTGTCATCGATCTTCGCGATGATGGCGCCTTCCACACGATCCTTACCATAGGCTTCCAGGATGGTATGGCTGGTGAGGACCGGGATACCGGAACGGACGTCTTTGGAGGCGTGTACCAGGTAACCACCGATCTTCGGAGCGCCTTCGATGATGGCGGCGATATCAACGCCAGCCTGTTTCAGCTGATAGGAAACGATCAGACCGATGTTACCGGCGCCGACCATCAGAACGCGTTCAGCGGGTTTAACGCCGGAGACGTTCATCAGGGTCTGGACTGCACCTGCGCCATAGATGCCGGGCAGATCATTGCCGGGGAAGGGCAGGAATTTTTCAGCAGCACCGGTAGCGATGATGGTGCGTTCGGGTTTGATTTTGACGTGTTCGCCATCGTGTTCGCAGGTAACGATGCCGTCTTCATAAATACCGAGAACAGTGGTATCGATCCACAGCTCGATGTTTTCATCTGCTTTGACCTTTTCCAGCAGCATTTCGCCGATCTGGAAGCCACGGTCGCCAGCATACTGTTTTTCAGAACCAAAGAATTTATGGGTCTGTTTTACCAGCTGGCCGCCGGGATGATCGTCGCGTTCGCAAATAAGAACCTTTGCTCCCAGGGAGCTTGCAGCCAAAGCTGCGCACAGGCCAGCAGGTCCGCCGCCTACGACAAGGATTTCAATCTGTTTCATACTCTGACGACCCCCCTACCATTTTGTTCTTCAACTCTCATGCCCTGCTTGCATTTAACGACGCAGACGCGAACATTGGGTTCATCATCCACGGTCATAAAGCAGCTGGAGCAGTTTCCGATAGCACAGAACAAACCACGGGGACGATGCAGTTCCGGGCTGGCACCCAGTTTGCGAACGCCCGCCGCATGCAGGGCTGCCACGATGGTTTCGTTGGTGTAGCCCTCCACTTCCTGACCATTATAGAAGAAAGTGATTTTCTCCCCACGGTCAAAGTCCAAAATCGGATGTTCTTCAATTCTCATTACAGCTGAACCTCCTCTATAATATGTTGCTGCAAGAACAACTCTAAACCAAAGCAAAAAATCCACAATAAATATATATAGCAAAAAGCATGCCAAAAATCCAATTTCAGAAAAAATTTCTTTTCTCGCCGTAATCCCTGTTTAAGGCACTAAAAAAACTGAAAACTTCCAAAAATACAATAAAACTTTAGCGTAGTAAGCCATTAAATCGACAAAAAACGAGACAACTATGTATAAAAAATTGCACAAGGGCTATTTTCACTGCTTTTTCTGCATCAAACCGTATTTATTCATCTTATAATATAGCGTACTCCGCGGAATGCCCAACAGCTTTGCGGCACGGGTTCGATCCCCCAGGCAGGTATCCAAGGCCTGAATGATCATTGTTCTCTCCGCCTTCCCCGCCACTCCGTTCAAACCGCCTTCCGGCAGCACGCCGGGCTGACCTTCATAATCCACACTGCTGTATTTGATCTGCCCGGGCAAATGATCACTTCCGATCACATTCCCCTCTGAAAGAACCACCAGGCGTTCTATGACATTGCGCAGCTCCCGGACATTACCGGGCCAGGCATAGTTCATCAGATAGCTGAGAACCTCCGCCTCCAGATGCTTCACCGGGATCCCCTGCTTCAGGCAAAATTCCCGCAGGAATTGATTGGCCAAAAGGGGGATATCCTCTTTGCGATCCCGCAGGGGCGGCAGCTCCAGCGTGACCACATTGATTCGATAATAAAGATCTTCACGAAAGCGGCCTTCCTCGATCATCCTGTTCAGATCCCGGTTCGTTGCCGAGATCAAGCGGACATCCACTTTGATCGCTTCCCCGCCGCCTACGCGATAAAAGCGCTGATCCTGCAGGACACGCAAAAGCTTTACCTGCATATCCAGAGGCAGCTCGCCAATTTCATCCAAAAACAATGTGCCATGATTGGCCTCATCGAATTTCCCCTTGCGCCCCCGACGGTCTGCACCGGTAAAGGCACCGGGCTGATAGCCAAAAAGCTCACTTTCAAACAAATTCAGAGGAATGGCACCGCAGTTCAGCACCACAAAGGGCTGATCATGGCGCTTCCCTGCTTTATGTATTGCTTCCGCAAACAATTCCTTACCGGTGCCGCTCTCCCCACGCAAAAGAATGCTTACATCCGTATTGCCGATCCTGCGGGCCAGGTCCACAACATCCGTCAAGGCTGGGCTTTGGCCGGTGATACTCTCAAAGGCATCTGCGCCGCGGCTGTATTTATCGATCTCCCGTTTTAAATTGTTCACCCGGGTATTGCTGCGGGCCAGCTCATGGGAAAGGCGCATGGTTTCGCTGATATCCCGCTCAGCTGTGACAGCGCCCAAAACCTCTTGCCCGCAAATGATGGGGGAGGCATTCGTCAGCACATGCTCACCCAGAAGCGGCTGATGGTAGCGATCCCGCAGGGGCTTCCCGGTTGTCATGGCGTTATACTGCACCTTTGTGATGAGAAGGTTAGAGAAAAAATCCTCCACATTCCGGCCGATGATCTCCTTCCGGGAAATCTTATATCGGCGTTCCGCAGGGGGGTTCCACATGGTGACAATGCCCTGCTCATCAATGGCGCAAATGGATTCACTGGAAGTTTGCAACAGGGTTTCCAGCGCAGCCACTGCTCTTTTTGTGGAGGAAAGCAAATAGGAATGGACTTCTGCGCTGCCGGCTATGCCCAAAGGCTGCCCCTGGGCATCCATTAGCAGCAGCTGCTTCTCTTTTTCCAGCAGGGCCAGCAGCTCCTCCCAGGAAAGCGCAGAGGAAACCGACTGCAGCACTGCGCAGCCATCCGTCCATTGTCCGTTTTCGTTTCGCCAAATCTTCCGGGCAGCTCCGGGTTGGGAAAAAGCATCCGAAACCGCTTCGGCCTGAATTTCCACGGGGGAAAGACAATTTTTTATCGATAAGCTGAAATCGCAGCAATCTCCCTGCATATTCCCTCCCGAATCTCAGGATTCCCCTTCTTCGCCAGAGAAACTGTTCAAACTTCTGACACAATTATAGCAAACTCTTGAACAAAAAACAAGCAGCCAAGCATTGATATATGCAATAAGTCTCCTGAAAAATTATTGCACAGCAGGAAAAGAACGGGATCTACTCTTTCTGCGAAACAGAATCCATATCACAGCGGCAAAAGCGGGCACATATACATATAAAAAAGCATAGCACCAGGGCAAAGCCACAAATGCTATGCTTTTAAATCATTTTTCGTTGGCTTCTTTTTGCAGAGAACGAATCTCATCAATAAAGGTAGATACATCTTCAAATTTTCTATATACGCTGGCAAAGCGCACATAAGCAACCTGGTCAATGCTCCTCAGGCGCTTGATGACCAGCTCACCGATTTCCTTGGAGGAAACCTCCCGCTCCAGATTATTGCTGAGCTCCCGCTCCACATCTGCAACCACATTCTCAAGAACACTGGTGGGAACAGCCCGTTTATCACAGGCCCGAAGCAGCCCATTCAAAACTTTGTTTGGTTCAAAAAGCTCCCGGCTGCCATCATTTTTCACGACGATCAAAGGCAGCTCCTCCACCCGTTCATAGGTGGTAAAACGCTTTCCACAGGCCAAACATTCCCGGCGGCGGCGAATGCTGCGTCCTTCCTCCACCGGGCGAGAATCCAAGACCTTAGAATCATCATGACCGCAGAACAAGCAACGCATAAGCAGACTCCCCTTCCCTGTATTTCCGCTTCGTCTTCCTGACGAAAGTCAGAAATACCGCATATAGTTATCGGCTTCATTATACCTGACAAAATACAGTATTACAAGGAATATTTCCTTGAAAGCAAAAAATGCCAGGCTAAAATTCATACATTTTAAGAAAGTGCACGACATAGGATATACAAAAATGAAAAAGAAAGGGCATCGCCATGCTGCGAATATCAGAGCTGCGCAACAAAGATGTGATCAACATACAGGATGGAAAAAGGCTGGGGTATATCGAAGACATTGATCTGGATATGGAACACGGGCGGATCGAAGCGATCATCATCCCCACGGGCAGCAGCCGCATGTTCAGCCTTTTTGCCAAAGGAGAAGAAACTTTGATTCACTGGCGGCAAATCAAAAAAATCGGGGTCGATGTGATTTTGATCGACCCCGATAAAAGCGTTCAACCGGCAGCAAATTATGAAAGCCCGCAGGAAGAAAGCGCGCATTATGCCGCACCGATAAATCCTTTTGAAAAAGATCCTTTTGAGGATCAGGATGCGCTTTTTGATTTATAGCAGCTTATTTTACCAAACGCAGCAGCTCGTCCACCTTATCCGTACGTTCCCAGGGCAGATCCAGATCATTCCGGCCAAAATGCCCATAAGCAGCAGTCTGCTTATAAATGGGCCGGCGAAGCTCAAAATTATGAATGATCGCTGCCGGGCGAGCATCAAAGACCTGACGCACTGCTTCCTCCAAAACAGCATCATCCACCTTCCCGGTGCCGAAGGTATCCACACGCAGAGAGACAGGCTCTGCTACGCCGATGGCGTAGGCCAGCTGCACCTCGCAGCGGGAGGCCAGC
Organism: Bacillota bacterium; assembly: GCA_017440145.1. GTDB lineage: Bacteria > Bacillota > Dehalobacteriia > UBA4068 > UBA4068 > RGIG3155. Next base: position 33,033 of record JAFSHU010000036.1, on the reverse strand, counting down.
TTCGCCGCAACGATATTCTTTGCCATGTAGCGAGCCATATAGGAAGCGGAACGATCCACCTTTGTGGGATCCTTCCCGGAAAAAGCGCCGCCGCCATGACGTGCCATGCCGCCGTAAGTATCCACAATAATTTTACGCCCGGTCAAACCGGTATCCCCCTGGGGGCCGCCGATCACGAAGCGGCCGGTGGGATTTACCAGATAGCGGGTATTCTCATCCAAAAGCTCTTCAGGCAACTCGTCCTTAATCACATGCTCGATCACAAAGGGCCGCAGTTCATCCAAAGATACATCCGCTCTGTGCTGAGAGGAGATCACCACCGTATCGATGCGGGTCGGGCGTCCATTCTCATCGTATTCCACGGTCACCTGGCTTTTCCCATCCGGCAGAAGCGGAGACTTGGGATCCGCTTTCCGCACAGCAGACAGTTTCTGGGTAAGACGATGGGCCAAAGAAATGGGCAAAGGCATCAATTCAGGGGTATCGTCGCAGGCATAGCCAAACATCATGCCCTGATCGCCGGCACCGATCTGTGCAAAAACATCAGAAGCGCCGGACTTGCTTTCCCAAGCCTGGTTCACGCCCATCGCGATATCGCCACTTTGTTCATCCAAAGCGGTCATCACGGCACAGGTATCACAATCAAAACCAAATTTTGCCCGGGTATAACCGATTCCGCGAATGGTTTCCCGCACCACGGCCGGAATATCCACATAGCATTTGGTCGTAACTTCACCGGCCACCAGAACCATGCCGGTGGTAATAAAGGTCTCGCAGGCAACCCGGCTAAAGGGGTCCTGCTCCAGCATTGCATCAAGGATCGCATCGGAAATCTGATCCGCGATTTTATCCGGATGACCTTCCGTTACGGATTCAGAGGTAAAAAATCTAGGCATAGGCATCTCCTTTCAAATTTTATTCTCTTCTGAAGGGGGCAGCAAAGCAGAAATCAGCTCAATGATCTGGCGGGCAGCAGCTTTTTTCGTTTGCAAAGGGTAATCCCGGCGAAGCAGCTGCCCATCCCGGGGATATAAAGCCGTAACGATGTTCGTATCCCCATCAAATCCTGCACCGGCCTGGCTCACATCGTTGGCAACGATCATATCCAGGTGTTTTCGCTCCAATTTATCCTGGGCGTAGGCCAGCAAATCATTGGTTTCTGCAGCAAAGCCCACCAAAAAGTGCTCACCCTTTTTCTCCCCCAGGGAGGCCAGAATATCCTGCGTGCGGACGAGCTGCAGACTTTGCTCCCCGCCCTTTTTCATTTTGCAGGCTTCCATATGGTCAGGGCGGTAATCCGAGACCGCCGCCGCCATGATTACAATATCACTGTTCGCATATTCCCGCCATACGGCATCATACATTTCCTGAGCGGAAACCACATGCTCCACCCGGATTCCGGGAGGATCTGCCAAGGTAGTGGGGCCGGCGACAAGCACCACCTCAGCGCCGGCAGCGTGGGCGGCCTCTGCCATGGCAAAGCCCATCTTCCCGCTGGAACGGTTCCCCACAAAGCGAACCGGATCAATATATTCATAAGTCGGGCCCGCCGTAACCAGAACGCGTTTGCCTTTCAGCGGCCCTTCGCTGAGTGCAGCCCGGATCGCTTCTTTGATCTCTGCCACATCTGCCAATCTTCCCTGCCCCATCGCGCCGCAGGCCAATCGCCCCCAGCCGGGGTCAATGAAAGACCAGCCCCGCTCCTGCAGGATCCGCAGATTCTCCTGGGTAGAGGGATTGTTATACATATCCGTATGCATGGCAGGCGCGCACAGAACAGGCGCCCGGCTGGCCAAAATCGTGGCAGAAAGCAGATCATCCGCAAGGCCGTGGGCTGCTTTGGCCAAAAGATTCGCAGTGGCAGGCGCCAGCAGAAGCAGATCGCAGGCTGCCAGATCCACATGCGGCACATGCCAATCGGAAGAAGTATCCATGATATCCACAGCCACAGGACGGCCGGACAGCGCTTTCAAGGTCAGCGGCGTAATGAATTCCGTGGCATTTTTTGTCATTGCCACAGAAACTTCAGCACCATTTTGCTTCATCCAGCTGACCAATTCAGCTGCTTTATATGCAGCAATACCGCCGGAGATACCGGCGGTGATTTTTTTCCCTTTAAACATAGAGCTGCTCCTTAGGCCTCTTCTGCTTCCTCCGGTTCAGAGGGAACGGGCTGCTGAGCGCTGGTCCAGTGAAGCTCCCCGGACACCAGCTCACCCAAAGCAGCGGAAACCGGATTAAAGGTTTCGTCATCAGCCAGATCGGGATTGCTGTCGATCATGTATCTGGCTCGTTTTGCCGCTAAAATGACAAGGGCATACTTGGAATCCACAACGTCCATCAATTCGTTGATATTCGGTTTATTCAGCAAAGTTATCCTCCTTACTGCGCCGGATCCGTTCTGCACGAATGAATTCAGCCAATTCCTCCGCAGTCCGATCCACCTCATCATTGACAAGAGAAAAATCATAATGCGGGGACATGGAAATCTCCTCCTGCGCTTTGGACAAACGCAGATTCAGCACTTCCTGGCTTTCCGTCCCCCGGCCAACGATCCTGGCCCGCAATTCCTCCAAAGATGGCGGCAAAATAAAGACCAGCAAACTCTGTGGATAGGCTTTTTTGATCTGCATCGCGCCCTGGGTATCAATCTCCAGAATCACGTTCTTTCCTTCTTTTTGCAGCCGCTCCACCTCAGAGCGGAGGGTACCGTAAAAATTACCGTAGACCTCAGCCCATTCCAAAAATTCACCCTGTTCCCGCCGGGAAAGAAAATCCTCCCTCGTCAGAAAATGATAGGTCTGCCCATCCACATCCATGGGACGGGGAGAACGAGTGGTGGCAGAAACAGAAAGCACCGTATCCTTTTCCCGGTCCAGCAGGGCTTTGCATACTGTGCCCTTGCCAACACCGGAAGGGCCGGATACAACGATCAGCAGCCCGAGTCCAGTCGTATTATTCACCAGTATTCTCTCCAAAATCAGATTTTGGCTCAACCAGGCGGTTCGCCATGGTTTCCGGCTGCAAAGCAGACAGGATCACATGCCGGCTATCCATAATGATGACAGCGCGGGTGCGGCGACCACAGGTGGCATCCACCAAAAAACCGCCATCCCGGGCATCGGCGATGATGCGTTTAACCGGAGCGGAATCCGGGCTCACCACCGCCACTACCCGTTGAGCGGAGACGATATTACCATAGCCGATATTGATCAGCTTGATAGCCATCGTGATAATCCTATAAAATCAAGCCGATTAGGCCAATTTTTCCAGCAGCTGGGATTTCTGTCTGGCACCCAGACCCTGTACGCGGCGAGCTTCATCAATGCCGATTTCTTCCATCAATTTGGCAGCCGTGATTTTGCCGACCTGGGGAAGACTTTCCAGCAAATACTTAACCCGCATTTTGCCGTAGATTTCGTTTTCAACATTATCCAGAACATCAGTCAGGGTCAGCTCGCCAGCCTTCAGCTGTTTGCGAACTTCCATACGCTGAGAACGAATCTGCTGCGCTTTAGCCAGAGCCTTAGCTCTTTCTTCAGGGGTTAATTTGGGGATAGACATAAAGCACCTCCATAGTTGTTTCTGTAGTTATTCTACGTTTTGTATTTGTTCGCGGATCTTTTCTAATTCACTTTTTACCGCAATAACCAATTTATTGATGTCCAGTGCATTGGATTTGGAGCCAATGGTATTGATCTCCCGCAGCATTTCCTGAAGGATGAATTCCAGCTGACGGCCAATGGGCTCGGAAGACTCCAAACCGGAACGGAACTGGGAAATATGGCTGCCCAAGCGAGCCAGCTCCTCACTGATATCCACTTTATCAGCAAAAAACGCCAATTCATTGGCAAGACGAGCCTGGTCAATTTCGATGCCCTGCAGCAGGTCGCTGATGCGCTGCTGCAGCTTTTCATGCTGCTCGGCCACGACCTGAGGCGCAAAAAGAGCGATATTCTCTCTGGCTTGTTCCACAGCATCCAGGTGTGCGCTCAGATCTGTCAGCAAAGCCGTTCCTTCCGCCTGCCGCATGCTGCAAAAGCCGGATAAAGCCGCAGCCATGGCCTGTGTCAGTAAAGAAGAGAGTACCTCTGCATCATCTTCCATAGTTTCGACATTCAGAACGCCGTTAAAAGAAGCGATGTTCTGCAAACGCAAATCCGGGGGCAGAGCGCAGACCTCAGCCAAGCCCAACATTGCATTATAATACGCTATAGCAAGCTCTTTGTCAACCTTAACAGTGGTTTTTTTCGCTGTCAGGTAGTCCAGGGAAACATAAACGTCTACCTTTCCCCGATGGACAAGAGCCTGAATCTGTTTTTTCAAGCCATCCTCAAAAGCATTAAATGCCTTCGGCTGGCGAATGGAGATTTCCAGAAAGCGATGATTGACCGCTTTCATTTCAACGGTTACATTATAATCTTCGCTTTGCGCAGTTCCCCGCCCAAAGCCTGTCATACTTTTTATCACAGCACTGTACCCCTGTAAAATTAGTCTTAATCAAATTCTACTCCAAAAGAACAATTCCTTTTTTTCTGGTGGATTTTCTTGACATTTGCCCATCTTGAAGCTATTTTAATACGAGAGATATCGTTTACCTCATAAGAAAGGACAGTTTATGGCTTTTGATTCCATGACGCTTTCCGCCATTGTCGGCGAGCTAAAACCCCGACTGATCGGCGCAAAGATTAACAAAATACACCAACCGGATCCCCACACCATTCTGCTGAAATGCCACAGCCAGGCCGGGCAGCTCCGCCTGCTGCTTTCAGCCCACCCGGAAAACGGTCGGGTCGTCTGCACAGAAAGCACAAAGGAAAATCCGCCGAAAGCGCCCATGTTTCTTATGGTGCTGCGAAAATGGCTGGAGGGCGCCCGTATTACTGATTTTTCCTGCACAGAGGGGGAACGTGTGGCCACGCTGGATGCGGAAGGCCGCGACGAACTGGGTGACCCGGCTCCCCTGCATCTCGTAATCGAGATCATGGGGAAGCACAGCAATATCATCCTTTATAACGCGGAGAAACAGATCATCGATGGTATTCGCCGCTACGGCAGCCACCTTTCCCGTTATCGGGAGGTGCTTCCCGGGAAGCCCTATCTCCCACCGCCGCCCATGGAGCGTCTCTCTTTGCCGCCAAGCTCTGAGGAAGAGCTGGCCGCACTGTTCTATGCGCACCCGGATCAGGAGCTGGCCGCGATTCTCCGCCGGGAGATCATGGGGATATCCCCTCTTTTGGCAGATCATGTCCTTGCCAGCTCCGGAATGGAAGAAGGGCTCTCCCCGGATCAGCTGGGTGAATATGAAATTCATTGCATTTATACGATCCTGAAGGACTTGGGGGAAATGTATGAGAAAAACAGCTTTCAGCCCCACCTGCGCCAGCAAAAGGGACGATTCCTGGATTTTGCAGCGATTGCACCTGCGGTTTGGCCCCAGGAGGAGCTGCAAAGCGCAGAATCCATGAACCAGGCAGTGGATCTCTTTTACCGGCAGCGGGAGGAAGAGCAGCAGTTCCGCAAAGCCTACAACGATCTGAATCGTTCTCTTCGTCACCATCTGGCCCGTTTAAACAAGAAAATCTCCCTGGAGGAAACCGATCTTTGCCAGAGTGAGGCAGCGGACATTTATAAGGATTCCGGGGATCTGCTTTCCGCCTATCTCTGGCATCTGAGCAAAGGTATGGATTCGGTGGAGCTGCCCAGTTTTGCCGATCCGGAAGAAAAAATCCTGGTAAAGCTGGACCCGGCACTTACGCCCCAGGAAAATGTGCAGCGCTATTACCGCCGCTATGCCAAGGCAAAAAAGGCCAGAGGCTCCATTCAGAAGCAGCTTGAGCAGAATTACCGGGAGCGGGAGTATCTGCTCAGCATTGAGCAGGCCATGAACGATTGCGGCAGCCTGGAGGAGCTTTCTGCTGTGGAACGGGAAGCCGTTTCCGCAGGCTATCATAAGGCAGGCGCTCCGCAAAAACCCGGCACAAAGGCAGGAAGTGAGAAGCGCGTCCCGGCTCTGCCCCCCAGAAAGGTCATTTCCGCTGATGGCTTCACCATCCTCATTGGCCGGAACAATAAGCAGAATGACCGGCTAAGCCTGAATCAGGCTGCTGAGCATGACATCTGGCTCCACGCGCAAAAGATGCCCGGCTCCCATGTGATCATCGTAAGCCATGGCCAGGAAATCCCGGAAAACACATTGGCAGAGGCCGCCGCTTATGCGGCCTGGTTCAGCAAGGGACGGGACAGCAATCAGGTTCCCGTGGATTATCTGCCTGCCGGAAAGCTGCGTAAGCCGCCGGGAAGCCACCCCGGCTATGTGATCTTCAGCGGACAAAGAACCTTATACGTGCAGCCCCGGGAACCGCAGGAGCTCAAAGAAGAGCAGGATTGAACGCACTCCGGCTCCCCTGGGCTTCGCCGGGCATAAGCAGAAAAGAAATTTGGATTCCCAGATAAACATCAGGCGGGAGAAAGTCAGACTTTCTCCCGCCCTTTCTATTCTTCGATCTGCCGGAAGAGCTGCCCCAGCTTCCACTCTATGCGAAATCCGCTCTGCCCCTCGTATTCCGGATAGCCGGCCATCACTTCTACCGCCTCCGTATCCCGGAACTCGCCGGCCATATCCACAAAGCACAGCGGGGGGAACAGCACGCACCACCAGTTATGTCCGGCGCCCTCCCCCAGGACGATCCGCAGGGCATCGTATTCCCCGGCAGCAAAGGTCATACCGTCATAGTCGATCTCCGGGAAGTCATCCCGCTGAATGAAAAGCCGGGCCTGATACTTACAGCGGCCAGCCAGATAGGCATTGCAGGCTTCCTCCAGAACAGGAAGCTTTTCCTCCAAACGTTGAATCGCCTCTCCTTTATGAGCAGCGCCTTCCATATCCTCCTGCAGCAGCCAAACCACATGATCCCGCAGCTCCAGCTTCAGCTGCTGATCAAAGAGGGAATCACTGTTGGCCAGCACATGCAGGCGAAGGGGTTTTTCTTCCGCAGAGGCATCCGCAAAAAGGACTCGGTCAGCAGAAGCGCCCAGCAGCAGACCAAGCAGACAAAGGGGCAAAAAAATCCACCAGGCAGCCCTGGCCTTGTTTTTTCTTTCTTTCATAGAGCCTTCCATAGAGCCTCCCATTCAATTATACATATTTACGCAGCTGCAGCAGGGCGCCCTTTTCCAGGCGGGAGACCTGTGCCTGGGAAATGCCGATCTCTTCCGCCACCTCCATCTGGGTTTTCCCCACAAAAAAGCGCAGGTTAATGATCTTCTTTTCCCGTTCCCCCAATTTTGAGAGGCCTTCCTTGATATTAAAGGCCTCCGTCCAGACCCGGTCGCTGTTTTTTTCATCGCGAACCTGATCCATCACATAGATGGGGTCACCGCCGTCATTATAGATCGGTTCGTAAAGGGATACGGGGTCAGCAATGGCATCCAGCGCAAACAAAACCTCTGCGGTGGGTAGATCCAGCTTTGCGGCGATTTCCTCCACCTTGGGCTCCCGCCCCAGAGAATTCACCAGCGCATCCCTGGCCTGCATCGCTTTATAGGCCAGATCCCGCAGAGAGCGGGATACGCGAATTGCATTGTTATCCCGAAGATAACGGCGAATTTCACCGATAATCATCGGAACGGCATAGGTAGAAAGGCGAACATTCTGGCTGAGATCAAAGTTATCAATGGATTTGATCAAGCCAATGCAGCCGACCTGAAAAAGATCATCTGCATTTTCCCCCCGATTGTTAAAACGCTGCAATACAGAAAGAACCAGACGCAGATTCCCGGAGATCAGCTCCTCCCTGGCTTCTGTATCCCCCTGCTGCATACGGCGGAACAAATCCATGGTTTTTTCATTTGAAAGCACCGGCAGCTTCGCGGTGTTCACTCCACAAATCTCAACCTTGTTCAACATCTGTCTCCCCTCCGGGAACGGCGATCTGCTTTCAGTATTGCCATGGGAAAAAGCAAATATACCCACCATTCTATTTTGGATTTTTCGAAAGTTTTGCTTGCGCAGCATGGGATATGATGCTATTATTTTAAGGTTGGATTTTAATTTATTCGAAGGATCAATGCGCGATTGAAAAGAGCGTTTAGAAAGTAAGGAGCGTTTACTTTGAAAGAGATTGGAAATATCCGCAATATTGCCATCGTGGCCCATGTTGACCATGGCAAAACGACCCTGGTAGACTGCATGCTGCACCAGGGAGGCGCTTTCCGCGCCAACCAGAATGTAGCGGAACGCGTCATGGACAACAACGATCTGGAAAGAGAAAAAGGCATCACCATTCTGGCAAAGAACACCTCTATCTACTGGAACGACATCAAGATCAATATCGTCGATACTCCCGGCCACGCTGATTTTTCCGGGGAAGTGGAGCGCGTCCTGAAGATGGTCAACGGCGTTTTGCTGCTGGTGGATTCCTTCGAGGGCCCCATGCCCCAGACCCGTTTTGTCCTGCAAAAGGCATTGGAAATGAATCACCAGGTGATCATTGTGGTGAACAAGATCGACCGGCCGGATGCACGCCCGCTGGATGCAGCCCTGGAGACCCTGGAACTGCTGGAGGAGCTGCATGCTGGGGAGGATCAGTTGAATGCACCCATCATCTATTGCTCTGCCCGCAGCGGCATTTCCACCACAGATCCGGATCAAAGCGGCAGCGATCTGACGCCCCTTTTTGAAGCCATTGTAAACCACATTCCCCCGCCGGTAGCGGATCAGGAGGATTCTTTGCAGCTTTTGGTCAGCTCCGTGGACTATAACGATTATGTAGGCCGCATTGGCATTGGCCGTGTGGACCGGGGCGAGATTCGCGTTGGGCAGACAGTATCCATCGTGAACTATCATGATCCGGAAAGGGTCGTGAAAGGAAAAATCAATAATCTCTTTGCCATCGAAGGGCTCAAACGCGTGCCGGTGGAATGCACCAGAGCCGGGGATATTGTCTGCTTCTCCGGCATTGAAGGCATCAATATCGGTGATACGGTCTGCCAGGTAGAACGGCCGGAAGCCCTGCCTTTCGTAAAAGTGGGCGAACCCACGGTGGAAATGACTTTCTCCGTCAACGACAGCCCCTTCGCAGGCACGGAGGGTGATTTTGTTACCTCCCGTCAGCTGCGGGAGCGTCTGTATAAGGAATTGCTGAAGGATGTTTCCCTGCGCGTCTTTGATACGGATTCCACCGATTCCTTCCGCGTTCTGGGCCGCGGTGAAATGCACCTTTCCATCCTGATCGAAAACATGCGCAGAGAGGGCTACGAATTTTCCGTTTCCCCGCCCAAGGCGCTGTATAAAGAAATCGACGGCGTTCTTTATGAACCCATGGAACGCCTGCATGTAGATGTCCCCGAAGAATATTTCCATCACGTTATGGAAAAGATGGGGGAACGCAAGGGTATGCTGCTTTCCATGGAGCCCTCCATCGGTGGGCGCATGAAAGCGGAATATATGATCCCCTCCCGCGGGCTCTTTGGATATCGAAACGATTTCCTGACCGATACCCGGGGCGAGGGCATTATGGGTTCCGTTTTCGCGGAATACCAGGAATTCAAAGGGAAGATCAACAAGCGGGAAAGCGGCTCCCTGGTGGCCTGGGAAAGCGGCGTTGCTGTGACCTACGGCCTCTTTAATGCACAGGAGCGTGGGCAGCTTTTCATCGAGCCCGGCACCAAGGTCTATGAAGGCATGATCGTGGGCATCAACCCGAAAAACGATGAGGTTTCTGTCAACGTCTGCAAAAAGAAACAGGTATCCAATATGCGTGCCTCCGGCTCTGATGAGGCCCTGCGTCTCAGTCCGCCCCGTCGGCTTTCTTTGGAGCAATGCCTGGAATTTCTGGATGATGATGAACTGCTGGAGGTCACGCCCAAGAGCCTGCGCCTGCGCAAAAAAGTGCTTAGCCGCACCGAGCGTCTGCGCATTGCCTCCAAACAAAAGAACAGCTAAAATTTCTGCTTATAAAAAATACCCAGACGATATAATCGCCTGGGTATTTTTTTGTAATCCAGCAGCTTCTCCGGTCGTAGGCTCACATGCAGGAAAAATCTCTGTTTCTCCCCAAAAACACGCCGCCAGCAGAAAGCAAGCACAGATTCCTCAGCCTATGCTGATCCGGGCTTCGCTAGACCAGAGCTTTGCCCAGCTCCAGACAGGCCTGAGCGGCTTCCTCATCAGGGGACTCATTGCAGATCACCGGCTCGCAAAGCAGAACCGCACCGGCCTCCTTGCAATCCTCCTCCCAGGTACGCATCCATTCTCCATCTCCCCAGCCATAGGAGCCAAACAAAGCGATCTTTCTTCCCTGCAGCATCGGCCGGCAAGCATCAAACATGGGAGCGAATTCACTTTCTTCCAGCTCCTCCGCGCCCATGGAAGGGCAGCCAAAAGCCACTGAAGCATAGTCATCCAGCATGGATGCGCTGAACTGATCCGCAGTAAGCAAATCCACCTCTGCAGCCAGGCTTTTTGCGCCTTCTGCGACCTTTTCCGCCATGGCTTCCGTATTTCCGGTACCACTCCAATAGACAACTGCAACTTTACTCATTTCAAAATCCCTCTTTCCTTTGTTTTTATGCCGATACGGTCAGCTGACGGATATTCTTCCCCAAGCGAAAGCTTTTCCGATAGGCTTCCCGACATTTCCTATATTTTTCAAACAAGCGCAGTACCTCCTGCTCATTGCCGTAAACCTTCCAGCAGCCGGAGCATTTGCAGTTTTTGCCGCCATTTTCAATAAAGCCCCTCACATCTCCCAGCGGATAGCCCAGGAACAAACCGATCTCATGAGGAAATTCCCGGCAATTCCGAAAACGCTGCCGCAGCATGGATAAGGCAGCCCCGGGAGAAAAGCGCTCATAACCATAGCGGGCCAAAAGCTCCTTCACACCGGGTTTCTTCAGATCTTCCACCAATTTATCCCGACGGAAAACATAAACCAAAGCGCTGCGTTCCCGTTCTGCCAATACAGTAAGCGAAACACCGGTGCCAAACAAACACTGATTGCAGTCCCGGATATGATGCCGCAGCTCATCCCGGGATGAGCAGGCAAAGGAAAAAAGATTTGCAGTTTTTAAACATGCCAATGTAGGCGAGCAATGTTCTATCAGATAATGATCCAGCAAATGATACACCTCTTTTCGGGGATGTTTTCGGGGAAGGGAAAACCAAAGAAAGAGCCTTCCGAAGGCAAACAAAATGAAAACGAGAAAGCCTTCTCTGTGTAATATTGACTGTTTTTTACGGAAGTATCCCTTTTCACAAAAGTTAGCTCCATCTAACCAATAAGCAATAAAAAATCGAAGTTGGTTAGCTTCGACTAACCGAATTCTAACAAAAAAAACCACTGCAGTCAATAGGAAACAGTTTCTTTTTTGCAGGAAAAATATTTCTCCAGAAAAAACAAAGCTCTTCATGAAGCTGCAGCAAAAACCGCAGCTCATGAAGAGCCAAAAGTTCTCATATATTTTTCCCGCAAAAGGCCGTGCTTCCCAAAGGGAAGCTCCAGCCTGTTCTATGCCTTTGCGATTGCCAGCGCTTCTTTCAGATTGATCGCACCGGTATAGATGGCCTTACCGATAATGAGGCCTTCTACATCACCTGCGGCTTTCAGCTGCTGGATCATATCGTAGTTGGCAATCCCGCCAGCCACCCAGGTTTTCATCTTGCTGGAAGCCAGAACCTGCCGGATCGCTTCCATATCCGGGCCGCGCATGGTGCCATAACGACGCAAATCCGTATAGATCGCGCGCGAGAAGCCAATATTGCCCAGCTCTTCAAGAAGTTGGGGAACAGTGGTACTGGTTGTGGTTTCGAAGCCCTCGATCGAAACATCCCCATCGCGGCCGTCAACGCCGGGAATCACCTGATCGCCAAATTTCTCATAAGCCTGACGAACCAGACTCTGATTCCGCAGCACAGAAGCGCCCAGAACCACACGGCTGACGCCCATGGCGAGCAGGGTCCCAATATGCTCCAGGCTGCGGATCCCGCCGGAATGCTGCACCTTCACACCGGACAGCTCAACAATTTCCTGGATATTATGTAAATTGCAAAGATGCCCGGAAAAGGCGCCATCCAGATCGGTAATATGAACCCATTCCGCGCCCAGTTCCCGCATGATAATCGCCTGCTCCAAAGGATTTTCAGCATAGATATCCGCTTCCGGGGGAACATCCCCCAATACGCGGGCACAAGCACCTTCTCTGATATCGATAGCCGGGATGATTTCCACTGTTCTGCTCTCCTTATTCTTGATTATTCTTTAATCTGTCGATGATCAGCTTATAGCCGTCTGAACCGTAAAATAAAGCGTTTTTCACTCTGCTGATGGTAGCAGTAGAGGCCCCTGTGCTTTTGGAGATCACGGTATAGGTTTCGTTCTGCATCAATAATTTTGCCACCTGAAGACGCTGCGCCAGGGATTTGATTTCCGGAATGGTTGTCAAATCCGCAAAAAAGCGATAGCATTCTTCCTGATCCCGCAAAGCTAACAAAGCCTGGAACAACTCATCGATACTCTCACTTCTGATTTTATTTTCCACAGCAGCGCCCCCTCTTTCGCGTTCCGCGTCACGGCGGGGGATACACCTTCCCGCTGTGACGCTATGCTATACTAAAATATTACATTACGAATAAGAAGGAGTCAACTGTTTTTTTAGCTTTCTGCCCAAACAATGCTTTACTTATAGAGTATATCACAACAAAGCCGCTGCCGCCAAGAGAATTATCGATAATATTATGCTGCCATTCCTCCCCAAAACCGGACTGCGCTCAAACATCTCCCGAGCGGCTGCGGATACGAGCATCACGGCAGCCAGCATCACGCCCATCAGCATTAAAATGGCCAAAAACTCCATGCGGTTCAGCCCAACACCCAATTCAACCATTTTCAAAGTCCGCAGCAGGGGGAATCGTTCCCAGGTGCTCAGGGCACCCTGTACCAATGCATCCCGGATCAGCAGCAAAAGCAAATAAAGGCCACTGAGCAGCCAGCCCCACAATGCAGCTTTGCGGTTTTGACTTTTCGGCAAAGCGCCGTACCATAAAAGCACAGGCAGAGTTGCCGCGAGCAAGGCAAGATACACAAAAAGCCCCTCTCCCCATGCCGGCTCCCAGCTGGGCATAAAATTCAAACGCTCCCAGCGCATTTTCGGCAGCAAAAGCAGCGTATCCAGAATGGCCAGAACCGGCAGGGCCAGCATCTCCAGAACAGCCCAGCGCAGGATCGCAGAAGAGCCTCTGTGCAGACCATAAGCTGCGATAGCCAGCAGAAGCAAGAGAAATACCCAGCGGGGCGTCTCCGCACCTGCCCAGGCCAACCACATAGAAGAAATGGTGGAAAGAAAACGACCTGCCACCAGCAATAAATACAGAGCCAAAAGCCAGCGCAGCAGCTGCGCCCCAAAGGAAGCAGCGTCCCGTAATCTGGAAAAAAGAGATGAAGCCGAAGCAAGCCACAAAAGCAGCAGACCCAGCCCCAAAGCAAGAACAAGGGCGGGCGCCAGAACCCAGAACTTATCCACGCCCAAACTGCTGTTTGCCTCTGACAAGCAAGCGATCGGGGCCAGCCAGGTCATGGCCGCCACAGCAGCCCATTGGGTTTTTGTCAATGTTTTTTCCTTATCCATAGTTCACCTGTTAAAATGCAAGATAGCTTTCTTTTGCTATCGCTGCTTCTGCCTGGTCTTCCTGCTTTTCCAAATGGATGATCGGGACAGCCAGGCTCCCTTCCAGAGCCAGTACCTGCTCCATGTAATCAAACAAACTGACCGCCTGCTTTTCCTGCGTCTTTGCCTGGAGACGCAGGCCCTGCTCCAAACCGGCGGAAAGGTAGTTGCTCTCCCCAAAGGAAGCGGAAAACACCTGGGAGGGCTCTTCTGCGGAAACAGCCAGAAGCAGCTCCCCATTGATTTTTGGATCCAAAAAGATGCTGCGCAGCAATTCCTTCCCTTCTGCTGTTTCCAAAACCGGCCCACCCAGAATCAGCAGGCTGGCGCTGCTCCAGTGAGCATTCTTATCCAGGACCTTTCCCAGCTCTTCCCGCAATTCTTCCCAGCTTCCCCCCGCAGCAGTAAAGACCTGCTTCTCCCCGGGGGAATCATTCTGTTGTTTATAGGCCAGCTCCACAGTGAGCTCCCAGGGCTCCCCCCCTTTCGGATTGGCATCCAGCCCCAGACCGATCACCAGAGCCATCTCGGAAAGCTCTGTTCTGTCCTGCTCTGCCACGACAACGGTAAGAAGCAGAAGCAGCGCCGGTAAAAAGGCCAGGGGACGGAGCCGCTGCAAATAAGCATTCATCGTTTATCCTCCTTTCCCGGGGCCATATCTGCCATTCGCCGATGGTTGCGGCTCAGCTCACTGGGACGAAAACGCAGCAGCCACAATGGCATTCGTACCATGGTATCCCCTGCCTGCCGTGGAAACATCGGGCCGAAAGGCGCGAAAAAGGGAGTGCCGAAGCTCTCCAGGGAGCAAAGGTAAAGCCGCAGGATGGCGGTTCCCAAAAAGAGCCCAAACAGCCCCAGCAGCCAGCCCAGCAGCAGAAAGCAAAGCCGAAGGATGGAGGATGCATCCGTATAGGCAGAATTCACGAAAGAAGCTACAATGGTCACCGCCAGGACGATCAAAACAGGCGCTGAAATCAAATTCGCATTCACCGCCGCATCCCCCATAACGATGGCACCAACGATGCTGATGGCCTGCCCGGCCGGTCTTGGCAGTCGCACACCTGCTTCCCTGAGGATCTCATAAACGATCCAGATCAGCAGCATGGAGACACCGGTGGAAAAAGGCGTCACGGATTCTGCTGCGGACATGGAAAGCAGGAGCTTAAAAGGGATAAGCTGCTGATGAAAGCCGGATGCTGCCAGAAAAAATCCCGGCAGATAGATGTTCAGCACAAAAGCGATAAAGCGCACCAGGCGCAGCCAGGAAGCATAATAAAATCGGGTATAATAGTCCTCCGAATTCTGCAGCCCCTCAACAAAAAGCATGGGGATGGTCAAAGCAATGGGGGAACCATCCAGCATCAGCACAACACGCCCCTCCAGGATGCGGGAGGCTGCAATATCCGGCTTTTCTGCGACCCCAATGGTGGGAAACAGGGAGAAGGGGGTGTCCTGGATCAGCTGCTCGATGATTCCGCTATCCATCAAACCATCCATATCGATCTTCTCCAGCCGCTGCTTAATCTTTTGCAGAACACCCTGATTCACAATGCTGCTGACATAAACCAGGCAAACATCCGTCTGGCTGTATCTCCCCAGCCGGACGGTTTCCACGGTAAAATCCGGGTGGTGGATCTTTCGCCGCAGCAGGGCCACATTCATACGGACGCTTTCGATGAAGCCCTCTCTTGGCCCACGGATGACCACATCCGTTTCCGGCTCGCCAATAGAACGCTGGGGCCAGCTGATGATCTCTATGGTGATGGCCGTGCTGCAGCCGTCGATGAAAAGTCCAATCAAGCCCTGAAGGACATTCTCAAAGAGCGTGGAAAATTCCGTTTCCACGTTCACTTCCCCGGAATGGATCACCTCTGCTGCCAGAAGCTCCGCGGTCCAGATCCCCTCTTTTTTCGCATGCATCAGCGGCTCAAAAAAATCTCGCCCCATCAAATCCTTGCTGACCAGGCCATCAATAAAAAAAGCAGCAGCCTCCTGCCCATTTCCCAGGCGAAAGCGGCGCACGACAATATCCATGCTGGCAGCGGTAGAAGCATAGATTGCCTGTATATTTTCTTCCAGATTCCGGCTGATCTGCTTTTTCAGCTCTATGCGGGAACCCATGAGATCACCTCAATTCTGTGCCGGGAAAGAGCCTTTTTCCCGGCAGGGATTCCCTTATAGCCTGCCCCAAGCGAGGAGGAATATGCGAAAGCAAGAAAAAACCCTCCTCATTTTACTGCAGAAAAGCAGCTGACAGAAAAAGCTTCTTCTGCAACAAATTCAGAACAAAAAACAGCTCCGGAAACAAATCCGAAGCTGCAGGCAGAAAAAGAGAGGCAGGCGAAGCGCCTGCCTCTCTTAAAATCAAGTCTCAACGGAACTAAATTACTTCAACTTTGTGGAAAACCTTTTTCCCTTTGCGGATCAGGGCATAGCCTTCCGGCATATCTGCCTTGGTGACGAGCTGGTCATGGGCTGCAACGCGTTCATTGTTCAGGTAAACGCCACCATCTTTGATGAGACGGCGCGCTTCGCTGCTGGAGCTGACCAGCTGGCAGCGCTGCATCAGAGAAATGATATCCATTCCTTCCCCGAATTCTGCTGCCGGGATCTGGGTGCAGGGCATATTCGCCATATCCCCGCCGCCGCCGAAGAGAGCCTTGGCAGCCGCCTGAGATTTTTCGGCTTCTTCCTGGCCGTGAACCAGCGCGGTCACTTCATAGGCCAGGCGTTCTTTTGCCTTATTGATGTCCGCGCCATTCTCCATATCCGTGATGGCCCGGACTTCATCCATAGGAATAAAGGTGAGCAGAGCCAGGCAGTTTGCCACGTCTGCGTCATCGATATTGCGCCAATACTGATAGAACTCGTAAGGAGAAGTCTTTTCCGGATCGATCCAGACCGCGCCGCCTACCGTTTTACCCATCTTTACGCCGGCACTGGTGGTCAGGAGCTTGAAGGTGAGCGCATGGGCCGTTGCACCTTCCACCCGGCGGATTAGATCGGCACCGGCCAGAATATTGGACCACTGGTCGTTGCCGCCCAGCTCCAGCCGTGCGCCATAGCGGCGGTACAATTCCAGGAAGTCATAGGACTGCATCAGCATGTAGTTGAATTCCAGGAAGGTGAGGCCTTTTTCCATGCGGCTTTTGAAGCATTCCGCAGTGAGCATGCGGTTCACGGAGAAGAATTTCCCGTAATCCCGCAGGAATTCGATATAATTCAAAGGAAGCAGCCAATCTGCATTGTTCACCATAATGGCGCCGCCTTCACAATCAAAATCAATAAAACGAGACAGCTGCTTTTTAAATTTCTCAGCATTGGCAGCAATGGTCTCCTGGGTCATCATGGAGCGCATATCCGTACGCCCGGAAGGATCGCCCACCATGGTGGTGCCGCCACCGATTAAAGCGATGGGACGATGACCGGCCCGCTGCATATGCATCATGACCATAACCTGAAGAAAATGGCCTACATGGAGGCTATCCGCAGTGGGGTCAAAGCCGATATAAAACGTGACCGGGCCGCTGCCCAGCATCTCGCGAACTTCCTCTGCGTTGGTGGATTGTTCAATAAAACCCCGTTCCTCCAGTAAGTCAAATACGTTCTGCATCGATCAAACCTACCTTTCTTCAAAAGCATATAATAAAATCAGCGGCTGATGCTCGGGCCGCCCATTGCTTTCTTATAATAAAATATTTCGTGTTGCTTTGTCAAGTTATTGGCATAAAACAGAGAACGTGTTATAATATACTTCATAAATCATTGGAGAATTCCTATATTGGGAGGACAATTATGAAATATAATTTTTTGGGCCAGACCGGTTTGAAGGTGAGTGAGCTGTGCTTTGGCGTTCTGCCCATGGGGCCGCTGCAAACCAATGTGGATGTCCGTGAAGGCGGCGACATCATTCTGGAGGCCATGAATAATGGCATCAATTTCTTTGATACCGCACAAATGTACCGTACTTACCCGCATCTGCGCCATGCTCTGGAGAATTACCATAACGATGTGATCATCACCAGCAAATCCACGGCTGCCGATTATGCAGAGATGGAAGCTGCCATTCAGGAAGCGCTGAAGGAGCTGAAACGGGATTACATCGATATTTTCCTGCTCCATGCGGCTCGTGTGGAAGGCAACCCCATCGAGAAACGCCCCGGCGCCTGGGAATGCCTGATGGATTATAAACAAAAAGGTTACCTCCGCGCCATTGGTGCTTCCACCCATGCCATTTCCGCAGTGCAGGCCCTGACCGCCGTGCCCGAGGTGGATGTGATCTTCACCCTGATCAACAAGGCTTCTCTGGGCATCATCGGCGGCAATGCAGACGAAATGAAAAAAGCGATCGAGGATGCAGCAGCAGCCGGAAAGGCGCTCTACTCCATGAAACTGCTGGGCGGCGGTTCCCTTCTGGATCAAATTCAGGATGCCATCGCCTACGGCCGTGCCATCCCGCAGCTCGCTGCCCATGCCGTTGGTATGGTTCGCATGCAGGAGCTGGCTCTGAACCTGCGGATTTTCAACGATGAACCCGTAAGCAAAGAGGATCTTACCGGGCTGAAGAGCGGCAAAACCTGGGCGCTTATGGCTTCTCTTTGCAGTGGCTGCGGCCAGTGCATCAAAACCTGCCCCTCCTTTGCCTTGGAGATGAAAGATGGAAAACCGGCTGTGGACGAAAGCAAATGCCTGCTCTGCGGCTATTGCGCTGCTGATTGTCCTGAATTCGCCATCCGCGTAAAATAGCAGGGGGAACTTATGCTCGCACAATACACCTTGCCGGAAATGGGCAAAGTATTCAGCTCTGAAAATCGCTATCAGCTTATGCTGGATGTGTCTGTCATCGCCTGCGAGGCTCTGGCAGATATTGGCCGTATTCCCAATGAGGCTTACCAGGAGATCAAGGCGAAGGCTGATATCTCCCCAAAGCGAATCAAGGAGCTGGAGGAAGAGGGCTGCAATAAATCTATGGCTTTCTTAGCCAGCTTGTCCGAAAAGGTGGGCGATGCAGCCCGCTATCTGCAGCTGGGAATTTGTTATGTAGACATTGCGGATACAGTCCTGGCCCTGCAGCTGCGGCAAGCCTGCGAGCTGCTGCAAAGCAGATTGAATCAATTGCGCAAGCTGCTTTCTGACCTGGCCCACGAATACAAATATACGCTGATGATGGGCCGCACCCACGGCACCAATGCCGAACCCACGACTTTCGGCTTGAAGCTGGCGCTGTGGGTTCGGGAGGTAGATCGCAGCCTGACCAGGCTCAATCATGCCCGGCTCGTGGCTACCCACGGCAAGATGTCCGGCCCTGTGGGCACCTTTTCCAGCATCGATCCGCACGTTGAAACCTTTGTCTGCCGCCGACTGGGTCTGCACCCTGCTTTTGTGACGAACCAAAGCCTTCAGCGGGATCGCATCGCTGAATTCATATCTACCCTGGCCATCATTGGCGGCTCTTTGGAAAAATTCTCTATCGAAATCCGCAATCTCCAGCGTTCGGACATCCGGGAGGTGGAGGAGCTATTGCTGGAAGGTCAAAGCGGCTCCACATCCATGCCCCACAAACGCCGCCCCTATGAAAGCGAGGTCATCAGCGGCCTGGCACGGATCCTGCGTGGCAATGCACTGGCTTCCCTGGAAAGCCAGGCCATGTGGCATGAATACGACAGCACCCACTCCAGCGTAGAACGGGTCACTGTGCCGGATAGCTGCATTGTTCTGGATTATATGCTGAACAGCTTTATTAAGCTGATGGAAAATCTGCGTGTATATCCGGAAACCATGCGGGAAAACATAGACAATTCTCTGGGCCTGGTATTTTCCCAAAGAGTGATGCTGGCTCTGATGGATAAGGGTGTCTCGCGGGAGCAGGCCTATGAAATGGTCATGCGGAATGCAAACACCGCCTGGGAACAGCAGTGCGATTTCCAATTCCTGCTCCTGCAGGACAAGCAGGTTCGCAAATTCCTGAGCAACCGGGAAATTATGGATCTTTTTGATTATGACTGCTTCCGGAAGCATATTGATTTTATCTTTGCGCGTGGAGATATTTGATTTCTTTATAAGTAGTCCTATGCTTTGCTGACGTATCATTTATATATGCGAAGCTTTTTGCTGCAGAAACAGCTCCTTTCTTCTTTCGTGACCGAAACCACCACGATCGTATCAGAAAGGAGCTGCTTTTTGCTTAAGCGTTGAATCCCACCCGCATAGCGGGCGGTTTTTTGTGCCGCGCACTTCACGCACGGCACTGACTAAAGCTCCGGCAATCAAAAAAGGGCTTGTTACCAAAATGGCAGACAAGCCCTTTTCTTTTTTGCATTTCGACTCAGCTTCGTTCAGCATTCTGTTTCGCATACTGACTCAAAAGAGGAAACGAGCTCCCCTTCCAGATTCCAGGTATGAGCACCGGTGATCCGCACCTTCAGGCAATCCCCCGGATGCAGCTCTTCATCCTCCGGGGCCGGGAAAACCACGATCTTATTCCCTTCTGTGCGGCCGGAAAGCATGGATTTATTGTTCTTGCTCAGCCCTTCCACCATCACTTCATAAATCTTACCCAGCATTTGCCGGTTGTGTTCCAGGCTGATCTCATTTTGCACATCCATGAGCCGCTGCAGCCTGTCTTTTTTCACATCTTCCGGAATCTGCTCCGGCATCTTTGCGGCAGGTGTGCCGCTGCGCTGCGAATAAATAAAAGTATAGGCCGCATCAAAGCGACATTCCCGGATAAAGTCCAGGGTCTGCCGGAATTGCTCTTCGGTTTCACCGGGAAAGCCCACGATCAAATCCGTGGTCACAACAGCATCCGGGACTCTGCTGCGAATGTAGCTCAGCAGCTCTCCGTAATAAGCCGTGGTATAGCCCCGGTTCATCCGCTGCAGCAGCTCATCACAGCCGGCCTGCAAAGGCAGATGGAAGTGGCGGCAGACTTTTGGATTCTCCTGAATCACATCCACCAGATGCCGACTGAAATCCCGGGGATGGGAGGTCATATATCGCACCCGCTGAATCCCGGGAACCTGGCAGACCTGTGCCAGCAAGGCAGCAAAGTCGCAGGCCTGCTCCTCCGGCAGATCTTTTCCGTAGGAATTCACATTTTGTCCCAGCAGCTGCACTTCCTTAACCCCATACTCTGCCAGCAGCTGGATTTCCTCCAGAATATCCGCAGCAGAACGGCTGCGCTCCCGTCCTCTCACATAGGGAACAATGCAGTAGCTGCAAAAATTGTTGCAGCCATAGCTGATATTCACCTGCGCCTTATAATCCCCGTCCAGTGCTTCTTCCACCGTGGCGCAGGTATGCTTCAGCTCTGTTCCGTCATAATGCTCTTCCACATCAATGATGCTGCGCCCGGTGGCAGAGACCTCCGCAATATATTCCGGCAAGCGGGAAGCGCTGAAAGTACCCATAATGATCTTCACATAGCGGTACTTGCTTTTGATGGTTTCCGCCATGCCCTTTTGCTGCATCATGCAGCCGCAGATCACGATAATGCGGCTGCGATCCTCTTCATAGAGCTTTTTTATGCTGCCCAGATAACCCAGAGCCTTATTCTCCGCATTTTCCCGCACGCAGCAGGTATTGATGATGATGACCCCGGCCTTTTCCGGAGCATCCACCTCCGTGTAGCCATTGCTCTGCAAAAGGCTGGCCAAAAGGCGGGAATCATTCTCATTCATCTGGCAGCCAAAGGTCTGTATATAAAACTGCATCGCTCAGCTTCTCTCCTTTTTCTGCGGTCAAGACCTCTCCATTGCCGAAGGACGGAAGGAAACGATCTCAATTTTTGCGCTTTCCCTGCCCATATAGCAAGAGCAGGATACGGAATAAAGAATATCCAAAAAAATACTTTCTTCGGCCTTTCCGCATGAGCCGGAACAAAGCTGCTGCCAGCGCTCCGGCCCGTAATTTTGTGTAATATATTGCTCCAGCAGGTCTTTTCCATGAAAATCAATGGCTTCACAGAGCATCCCGCGGGGCGTCCGAAAATGCCAGCGCAAAGTTTTTCCTGTTTTCCCCAAAATGCACAGCTTCATAAGCCGCAGCCCCTTTGCCGCAAAGAGAGGGGCATCGTTGCTCTTCCCGATCGGCTCCAGAAGCTGCAGGGATTTGGCCAGATTCAAATTCACGCATGCCGGATCCAATGCACAATCGATCCGATACACCTGCTGAAAATCATCCTCTTCCAGGCTGCAGTTCTCATTTATTCTGAAGCGAAGCTCGTCTACATCCTGTTCCCGGATGCTCAGACCGGCAGCAAGCGGATGCCCGCCAAAGGATGGGAAAAGATCACGAACCTCACTCAAGCCTTCAAAAATATTATAACCATGGATGGAGCGCCCGGAGCCCCGCAGGATCTCCCCTTCCCCACCGATCACGATCGTCGGATGATAATATTTCTCTTTCACGCGCCCGGCAATGATACCCGCAATGCTCTCCGTAATCTGCGAAGAATGCACCACGATAACCTTATCCTCTTCCAGGCCTCTTTCTTTAATCAGCTGAAAAACAGCTGCCGTTCCTGCTTCTGTCATTTTTCGGCGCTGCTGATTCAATTCCACCAATTCCTCTGCCAAAAGAGCTGCTTGGGTAGGGTCATCGCTCAAAAACAGTCTGGTGGCCGTATCCACCTGCCCCATTCGGCCTGCCGCATTGATGCAGGGGCCCAAAACAAAACCCACATGGTATGTAGTAATCTCAGCCTGTTTTTCCAGGTCTGTAGCCCGCAGCAAGGCCCGAAGTCCGTAATTCCTGCTTTTCTGGATGGCAGGCAAGCCCAGCTTAACCAGGGTACGGTTTTCGCCCACAAGGTCGACAATATCACAGACGCTGGCCAGCGCAGCCAAAGGCAGCAGATCAGCCTGCAGCTGCGTCCAATCCCGCTCCAGACTGGCAAACAGAGCCTGGGAAAAACGATAGCATAAAGCAGCAGCACAGTAAAATTTAAAAGGATAGGGGCAATCCGTTCGTTTGGCATCCACCACTGCATATGCTGCAGGTAAAACCTGCTCCCCTGCTTCATTTATGGTTATGTCGTGATGATCAAAAATCACCACATCGATCCCAAGGGATCTGGCATACTCCACCTGTTCAAAAGCAGAAACGCCGTTATCGCAGGCCACAATGAGGCGGATTCCCTGCTCTGCCAGGCCGGAAATCGCTTCATTATTCAGGCCGTAACCCTCTCCATCCCTTTTTGGAATGTAATAAGAAGGATTCGCGCCCAAGGCAGCAAAGGTACGGAGCAGGATCACTGTGCTCATGATCCCATCCGCATCATAATCCCCGAAAACAACGAAGGACTCCTTTTCCGCCAAAGCCTTTTGAATCCGAAAAATGGCCTTGTCCATATCTGCAAAAAGCAGCGGATCCGCCAGCTCTCCGTTTTCCGGGCAGAGGAAGCTTCGAATTTCCCCCGCCTCTTTATATCCGCGCACAGCCAGAAGGCGCACCAAGACCGGATCGAATCCGGTTTGGTGCGCCAATGCTTCTACGTTTGCAGATGTTTGTCTCAGCATCCACTTTGCCATTTTTCACCTGAAAACTGTTTCATTAAAAACTGCTTATTTCTGTACCTTTTTGCGGTTGCCGGAGAGATCCATGCCGATCCATTTGCTGATTTCCAGCAAGAGGTTACCGGCCAGGAAGCAGGAAGAGAAGAAACCTGCGCAAAGGCCGATGATCATGGCAAGAACGAAATTCTTCGTGGTATCGCCGCCCAGAACGAACATGGCAACCAAGAGAATCAAAACTGCCAGCGTGGTATTGATGCTTCTGGTCAGGGTCTCATTGATACTGCTGTTCACCAGAGTCGCATCATCCATGCGGCCTTTATAAGTCCGGTTTTCACGGATACGGTCATAAACAACGATGGTGTTGTTGATGGAATAACCGATGGTGGTCAGCAGAGCAGCAATGAAAGCGCTGTCTACTTCCACCTGCAGGATGGTAAACATGCTCAGCAAAACCAGAATGTCATGGACCAAAGCCAAAACAGCGGTCAAAGCATAGTTGAATTTGAAACGCAGGGTGATGTAAGCCAGCATCAGAACACCGGCAATGAGCATAGCCAGCTGTGCATTGCGGAGCAGCTCCTGGCCGATCACGGGGCCGATGAGACCGCTGCGCAGAACAGTAACTTCACCCAAAGCAGAAAGGGCATCCAGCAAAGCCTGACTGTCTTCCTCTTTCATCTCTTCGATTCGAATGGTGAAGTGGTTGTCATCGGATTCATTCACCGCAGGGTTATGAGAGACATTTTCCGTGACAATGGCGCGGACATCGGCCAGCTCCACATCAGTGTCAAAGGTGACCTCCAGAATGGAACCACCGGTGAAATCCAGACCCATATTCATGCCGGTAATAGCCATCATAAGCAAGCCGGGAATGATAACCAGCAAAGCAATGATGTACCAAATTTTCTTTTTGCCAACAAAATCAAAATGAAATTCTTTATAAGAAAACATGCTCATCGGATTTCCCTCCTCTACATTCCGTACAGCTTTTTGCTGCTCAGGAAGTTCACATCAGTGGTCCAGCGCAGCATATAGCGGGTGAAGGTGATCGCAGTAAACATAGATGCGATCAAACCGATGGCCAGAGTCAGAGCAAAGCCTTTGATCGTGCCGCTGCCGAAGAAATACAGAACGAGAGCAGCGATCAAGGTGGTGATATTGCTGTCCAGAATGGTCCACAGAGCCCGCTTGAAGCCCGCTTCGACGCTGGCTTTCAGGGACTTACCGTGATAAAGCTCCTCACGGATGCGCTCATAAATGATGATATTGGAGTCCACAGCCACGCCCACGGAAAGGATGAAGCCGGCGATGGAAGTCAAGGTCAGCGTTGCATTGATGAGGTAGAGAGACCACATCAGCAACAGAGCGTAAACCAACAGGGAGCAGCAGGCCCAGCCGCCGGGCAGGCGGTAATAGACCAGCATGAACAGGAACAGCACGATGAAGCCGATTGCAGCAGCATTCAGGCTCTTAGAGAGAGAGTCAGCACCCAGAGTGGGGCCAACGGTGGATTTGGACATAATTTCCAGATCCACAGGCAGTGCGCCGCCGCGCAGCAGAGCTGCCAGATTGGAAGCTTCCTGGAAGGTGGCAAAGCCGCCGGAAATGGAAGCAGAGCCGCCGGAGATGGGGCCTTTCACGGTCGCAGACTGAATCACTTCATCATCCAAATGGATGGAAATCAGCTGTCCAGTGAAAGCAGCGGTGGCTTCAAAAAACAGATCAGCGCCCTCGGAATCGAATTCCAGGATGACCTGATTCTGCTGCATAGCATTCATGGCCTGCTGGTCGATTACGGGGTAAGCGTCTTTCAGATTCTCACCAGTCAAAATAATTTCGCCATTGGGATCACGGAATTCCAGCTTTGCGGTTTTACCGATCAACTCGATGGCAGCTTCCGGGTTATCCACACCGGCCAGCTCAACGATGATGCGGTCAGTGCCTTCCACCTGAATGATGGGCTCGCTGACGCCCAGCTCATTCACGCGCTGATCCAGAACGCTGACCAGCTGAGACATATCCTCGGAAGTAAGGGATTCGCCCTCATCGGGAATAGCCTGCAACACAACCTGTGCACCGCCCTGAAGATCAAGGCCCAGGTTGATATTGTTTACCAACGGGGATACGGAGAGCACAGTTGCGGCAGCGATCAAAATCAGCACGACCAGCACCTTTACTCCACTACGTTTTTTCATTACAGCAACAACCTCCTCTACATTAGAAAAACAAACAGACTATATTATTATACTCTTCTCCTCATAATGTGTCAAATACTTACAGCAACTTATTGTATTTTATTTTCAGAAGAAAAACATAAAAAAAGAATAGGCTCTTTTGAGCCTATTCTTTAATTTCGGGTTCAGGAACTTCCCGCTGGGTATTGCGGCCACCAATGGAGGTTTTCAGCAATTCGATCTCGCATTTTTCAGAAATGCGAACCCAGACGGTATGCTCTTTGATTCTGGTGATGCTACCCAGAATACCGCCGGCAGTAAAAATCTCATCTCCGACAGCCAGAGAATTCATCAGGTTTGCTCTTTCCTGTTTCTGCTTTTTGTTCGGACGCATGAACAGGAAATAAAACATTGCTGCGAGGATTACGATATATACAATCGTAAAAACACTGGAAGTGCCTGCAGCGGGCTCTGTTGCGAAGACGAGCATTTTTTCACCACCTTAAATAAGCATTCCACAACCGAAGAAAAACTTTGGCAGGGGCAGAAGGAATCGAACCCTCAACCAACGGATTTGGAGTCCGGTACTCTACCAATTGAGCTATACCCCTACAACGAAAGTTATTATAACAACGCTGATTGAGAAAGTCAAGCCCTATTTTCGAAATGCGTGGGAAATTTTTCTATATCCGGGAAAACCAGAGAAATGCGCGTCCTTTCTGCAGCAGTGTGAATCCTGATAAAAAAGCCGCAGAAAATCCTTTCTGCGGCTTTTCTTCTATTCCTGTGCTTTCTCCCGGCGGCAAATCAAAGGCTGGCTGCAATCCAATTTCCCAGAAAAGGGGATGCTGACCTTCTGCTTCGGATGCCGGGCTGCATCCAGAGCCTGACCTTCTTCGTCATAAATCGCATTGATCGGCAGCAAACGATTGCTGCCATCCGGCAGGATCAGCTCCAACTCATCACCGATCTGAAAATAATTCCGCTGCTCCAGCCACAGGCGGCCATCCTTACAATCATGCAGAACCGCAGCAAAGTCCCAGCCGCGGCTGCTCTGGCTGGATTGATAGCGGAAGTCCTTTTCATCCGGCTGACGCAGGGCAAAATTCTCCGTATACTCTCGGTGGCTGATTTTTTCCAGCTCCTCCCGCCACTCCGGACGGGCAGAATAGGCCTCGCCCTCCCGAAGATAGCAGTCCAGGGCCTGCCGGTAAACGCGAACCGTATTGGCCACATAATAGGCGCTCTTGTTTCGCCCCTCGATCTTCCAGGAAGAGAATCCGGCCTCCACCAATTCGGGCACCCGGTCGATCAGGCACAGATCCTTGCTGTTCATGATATACGTCCCCTGGGTATCCTCAAAAAGCGGCAGGTAAATGCCGGGGCGCGACTCTTCCATCAGGGCATATTTCCAGCGGCAGGGATGGGTGCAATCCCCTTTGTTCGCCGAGCGCTGATTAAAATAGCTGCTCAGGAGGCAGCGGCCGGAATAAGAAATGCAGATCGCCCCGTGGACAAAGATTTCTGTTTCCAGGCCACCCAGAGCGGAGATTTCCGCCCCCTCCTTCAGGGAAAGCTCCCTGGCCAGGACGATGCGGGAAGCGCCCTGCTGCTGCCAGAACTTAGCAGTGCGCCAGTTGGTGTTGTTGGCTTGCGTGCTGATATGCAAG
Organism: Bacillota bacterium; assembly: GCA_017440145.1. Taxonomy (GTDB): domain Bacteria; phylum Bacillota; class Dehalobacteriia; order UBA4068; family UBA4068; genus RGIG3155. The sequence goes on along the minus strand of JAFSHU010000036.1, from coordinate 6,009 downwards.
GGCAGCTGCGGGCAATATTCCCGGCAGGTACTGAACACCCCCGGGTCAGAAACGATCAGTCCATCCGGGCGAATCTCTGCCACGGCAAGCAGAAAATCCGGGAGCCGTTCAATCTCCTCATTATCCGCAAAAATATTCACCGCCACATAAAGCTTCTTCCCCATGGAATCTGCAATCTCCCGGGCAGAAGCCAGCGTATCCAGATCCATGCCGGATGCAGACCGCAGGGAAAAGGCGCCGCCGCCCACATAGGCGGCATCGGCCCCATAAATATAAGCAAAGCGCAGTTTTTCCAGATCCCCGGCCGGAGCCAGGATCTCGATCTTCTTTTGATTAATAATCTCCATCATGGGGGGTTTCATGTTCCTGCAGGGTGCTGCTGAAACGGTGGCTGCCGTCTGTGCGGGCACGGAAATACAGGTAATCACTTTCTGTAGGATAAACAGCTGCTCTCAATGAAGCCAGGCCCGGTGCAGCAATGGGTCCCGGCGGCAAACCGGGATTTTTATAGCAGTTATAGGGGCTGACGATCTCCAGATCGGAATACAGCAGCGGATCCTTGGGCTCACCCAGCAGGAACTGGATCGTGGCGCAGGATTCCAGGTGCATGCCGATCTCCAGGCGTTTATAGAATACGCCGGCGATCAGCGGGCGATCCTCTTCCACCTGTGCTTCTTTTTCCACCAGAGAAGCCATGGTTACGATCTCATTCATAGAGTAGGCCGAATCTTCGATGGCTGCGTCAAAGCCATTCTCCGTCCAGACCTTCACAAACTGAGCCAGCAGCATGTCAATGATCTGCTGCTCTGTGGCATCTTCCTCGATCATATAGGTATCCGGAAACAGGAAGCCTTCCAGACGGCTGGCCGGTTCCGTCACATTCTGTGTATCCGGAATGAAGCTGTATTCGCTGAAATCCCCGTTGTTAATATAATCATAATACACATCGGCGGAGCCAAAGCCAGCTTCCACCAGGACTTGAATGGTCTCCTTTACGCTCAGACCCTCGCGGATGGTCACCCGAACCTCTCCCCTGCTGCTGTAGCCCCCGGCAATCAGCTTTTCGCAGACTGCTTCCAAGGACCACTCCCCGGCGGGGAAGGTATATGTACCCGCTTTAAAAAGGCTGTCCACTTCCTGGAATCTGGCGAAGAGAGCAAAAACCTTTGCGTTCTTTACCAGGCCATTTTCTTCCAGAAGCGCCCCGATGGAGGACGAACCGCTGCCCTCCGGGATGGTGAATTCCACAGCTGCATCCGTCTGCGCGGCTGCGGTCAGGCTTTTTACACCCACAAGCACCCCTGCCGCAAGCAGCAGAAGGATCAGAAAAAAGATAAGGAAAAACTTCTTCATTTGGCGTCCTCCTCTCGACATCTACAGACATTATACAACATATCCCGAAACAAGGAAACAGCAAATCCGGGAATATATGCACAAAAAAAGCCGCCCTGCCCGGGCGGCCTTCCTGATAACAAAACAAAACTACTGATCAAAGCCCTCTTCTTCTGCGTAGCTTTCGTAAGCGTCAGCAACGCGTTCCCATTCTTCATCGCTTTCGATGTCAAAGAGAACCTCTTCCCCTTCATCATCCAGGCCAAAGCGCATGATAACAGCTTCATTCATATATTCATCGCTCTGGGGGATCAGGACTGCGTATTTCTCATCATCCACTTCCAGAAAAGCTTCTACTTCAAATTCATGCTCTACGCCTTCTTCATCGATCAGGGTAATCATTTCGCTCATTGTTTTGCCCTCCATAAATGAACACAATTCAAGCCATCAAAGAAAATCTTATTGGCAGTATACTATATCAAAAAACGCTTGTCAATTCGTTTTGGGGAATCAGCCGCGGCGAAAAACCGAGCAGCTGTCATCTTTGCATGGAGAGATAATCCAGGTATCCCTGAAGCACATAGGCTGCAGCCAGCTTATCGATTACCTGCTTCCGCTTTTTCCGGGAAGCATCCCCCTCCAGCAGCACCCGCTCCGCTGCCACAGTGGAAAGGCGCTCATCCCGGTAGGTGATCTTCAGGCCAAAGGCATCCGCGCAGGCCTGCCCGAATTCCTTCGCCATATCTACAGAGGGGCCGGCTGTGCCGTTCATATTCAGCGGCAAGCCCACCATCAGCTCTTCCACCTCATATTCTTCAATGATCTTTTGCAAAGCCGCCAGATCCTCCTCCAGGCTGCTGCGCCGGAGGGTGGTCAGGCTCTGTGCGGTCAGGCCCAAAGGGTCACTGACAGCCAAACCGATCGTTTTCGTTCCTACATCCAAGCCTAAAATACGCATAGCAGGCCTCCTAACAAAATGATAAGCAAAACCAGGGGCAGGCAGCAATGCAATAGCCGCAGTAAATGCACTTTGCCTTCTCCCATTGGGCAGTTCCGTCCTCACCGATGCTCATGGCCCCGGCAGCACAGCGCTCCACGCAGGCACCGCAGCCATGACAGCGTGGCTCCTTGTCAAAGGCGATATTCCGATCCAGAAGATGTAAAAAAGCGGCTTCTTCCGGCTCTCTGCCCTCGAACCATCCCAAATTGGTACGGAATTCGTTGATATCCTTGCAGCCCACAGCCACAGCATCCAGATCCGTCTGAGAGAAGGCCCAATTCAAAGCTTCGCGAGCCTGGTGCATCAAAGCGCCGCCGCCCAGAGCCTTCATACTGAACAGACCTTTCCCCTTTTGCCCGGCCAGATGAATGGCTGCGAGCATATCCTCTCTGCTGCCATCCAGAATGCCGATGCCGGACATATTCACCAGCGGGTGAATGATATCGATCTCCTCCTGCTCTGCGGCCCAGGCCACTACAGCTGCACTGTGGGTGGAAAGGCCGATGGCCTTGATCACACCATTGGCTTTTGCCTCACTCAGGATGCGCCAGGCGCCTTCCCTCTCCTGAAAATCCTCCAGATCCCGAACTTCGTGCAGCAAAAAAATATCCAGACGGTTTCGCCTCAGGGCAAGGCGGGCATCTTCCACAGCCCAGGCGGCTTCCCGATCCGTATATCCATAGGTTTTCGTGGAGATCACAATGCGCTCCGGCTCCTCCAGGCGATCCAGCGCAGCCTTAATATAGGGATAGGTTCGATATTGCTCCGCTGTATCCACAAAGCTTACGCCGGATAAAAATGCCTGATAAAGGATATCCGCCCCCTGTTCCACGGGCAAATTGGCACAAAGTGGGCCCATGGTCAGGCTGCCAAAGCACATGCGGGAAACAGAGATCCCAGTCTTTCCCAATACACGATAATCCATATTTTCCTCATACTTATACAGATTTACGCCGGCCCGGCGCGGGAGGGGATCGGTTTCCTTTCCGATCGTAGCTTTTCCTTTATGTATACAGTGCAGCTTTCCGCTGGGGCCAGTAAAAATACGGGGCGGAGGAACCGCCCCGTATCGCTTATTCTTTTTCTTTCAAATAACTGGATACCAGTTCTTCGATCAAGTCATCCCGCTCCACCCGGCGAATCAGGCTGCGCGCCTGTTTATAGCTGGTAATATAAGCAGGATCCCCGGAAATAAGATAACCGACCAGCTGATTGATGGGGTTATATCCTTTTTCCAGCAAGGCAGCATATACCAGATGAAGGACATCGCCGGGGTTCAATTCTTCCTCGGCAGCCACATCAAAAGTCATGGTTTCATCCCCGGAAAAAGTTCCAAATTGAAATTCGCTCGTCATGGGTCAATCCCCCTTTTCAACAAAGTTCGCTGGGTCGTATCCATCGATATAATTATTCTACCTTCCTGCGGACAATCCTTCTGCCCATACAAAAACATGTATTAGGCTAAGGCCGCACGCAGCAGTTCTTCTGCTTTTGCCAAAGCTGCCTGCAGCTTCTCCGGCTCAGTGCTCTTCCCACCGGCCTGGGCCATATCCGGGCGGCCGCCGCCGGAACCACCGCAAACCGCAGCGATTTCCTTGATGAGTTTGCCGGCATGGAGGCCTTTCTGCTGGGCAGAGGGCGCCACGGAAACCACAAACTGAGATTTGTCTTCCTGCGCAGCTGCCAGAACGATCACGGAATCTGCCAGCTTATCCTTGAGCATATCCATAATATTGCGCAGGGTGGGCATATCCGCAGCCTGCACCTGGGCGCTGAGGAATTTCACACCATTGATCTCCACTGCTTTATTCCAGAGGCCATCGATGGCATCCTTATCCTGCTGCGCCTGCATCTTTTCCAGCTCTTTGGCCAAGGCTTTGTTTTCTTTCAAAAGCTGTTCCAGACGTTTTTCGATATTGTCCGGGCGAGCCTTCAGCATAGCAGCCAGCAAATTCAGCTTTTCTTCCTGCTCCTGATAATATTTCAGGGCAGCTTCACCGGTCAAAGCTTCCACACGGCGCAGACCGGCGCCGATGCCGCTTTCGCTCAGAAGCTTGATCTGGCCGATCTCACCGGTGTGCTGGCAATGGGTGCCGCCGCAAAGCTCCATGCTGAAATCGCCCATGCTGACCAGGCGGACGATATCGCCGTATTTATCCCCGAAGAAGGCCATGGCGCCGGTGGCTTTCGCCTCTTCCACAGGCATTTCTTTGGTGACCACAGGCAGATTCAGCAAAATCTGCTTATTGACCGTGTCTTCGATGAAGCGGATCTGCTCCGCAGTGAGGGGCTCGAAGCTGTTGAAGTCAAAGCGCAGGCGCTCATCGGTCACATAGGAACCAGCCTGGTGGACATGCTCTCCAAGAGCCAGGCGCAAAGCCTTATGCAGCAGATGGGTTGCAGAGTGATTCCGGGCAATGCTTCTGCGGCGATCTTCACCCACAGCAGCTTCCACCTTATCACCCTGGTGGATTTCGCCTTCCACCACTATAAATTTATGCACGAACAAGCCATTGTGCAATTTCTGGGTATCCTGAATTTCGATTTTGCAATCCGCAGTGCAGAGGCAGCCGGTATCCCCGATCTGACCGCCGCTTTCCCCATAGAAAGGCGTGGCGTCCAGAGCCAGCCAGCCACACTGACCGGCAGCGGCTTTTTCTGCCAGCTGATTCTCCAGAACGATGGCCGTGATCTGACTTTCGGAATGCAGCGCTTCATAGCCCAGGAAGCGGCTGAGCGGCACATCTGCCAACAGCTGCCCCAGGACAATGGCCTGGTCTTCGCCTCCGGCCTCTGCCCGTGCGGACTGGGATTTCTGCCGCTGTTCTTCCATGGCGAGGGCAAAGCCCTCTTCATCCACGGTGAAGCCGTTTTCTTCCGCCACATCCTTGGAAAGATCGATGGGGAAGCCATAGGTATCATAGAGCATGAAGAGATCATTGCCGTTGATCTGGGTCTCGCCGTTCTTCTTCATACGGGCAACGATGTCATTGACGATATTCATGCCGGAGCGCAGGGTCTGATGGAAGCGTTCTTCTTCCATCTGGATGGCGCGGATGATGTTGCTCTCCCGTTCCAGCAAAATGGGGTACTGGGCAGAGAGAGATGCCTTCACATAGGGGAAAAGCTTATAAAGGAAGGGATCGCTCAGGCCGATGACCATGCCCAGACGGGCAGCCCGACGCAGAATACGGCGGAGCACATATCCGCGGCCTTCATTGGAGGGAACAATGCCGTCTGCGATCATGAAGGAGCAGGAACGAATATGATCGGCGATGACCCGGAAGGGGAAGCCGCGATGATCTTCATGGTATTCCTGGCCAGCCAGCTTTTCAACACCGGCGATGATATCCCGCATGATGTCGCAGTCATAGTTGCTGTCCACACCCTGCATGATGGAAGCCACACGCTCCAGGCCCATGCCCGTATCGATGCTGGGATGGGGCAAGGGAGTCAGCACGCCGTTTTCGTCCCGGTCGTACTGCATAAAGACCAGATTCCAGATTTCCATCCAGCGGTCGCAATCGCATTTGCCGATGCCGCATTCCGGGGCATCGCAGGTGTATTTTTCGCCGCGATCAAAGAAAATTTCCGAGCAGGGGCCGCAGGGGCCGGTTTCACCCATGGACCAGAAATTATCCTTCGCACCAATGCGGAAGATGCGTTCCGGGCCCATT
>JAFSHU010000035.1 GCA_017440145.1 Bacillota bacterium | reverse complement strand
TTCGCGATTTATTTGCCGGGAGTCTCGGCCTTTTTTGCTTTTCGCCGCAGGGTAACCAGCAGCTTGGAAAGGGTGAAGCCCAGCACGCCGGCGAAAAGAGAGAAAAGCGCTTTTAACAGTGCCGGTGCAAAAGAAAGCTCCGCCTGACTCAGAAAGAAGGTGGCTACAGCCGCCAGCAGAGAAAGTACCACGGCCGGAAAAACCGTACCGCCCCGGATCAGCCAGGTCATCAGCCAGCAGCTCAGGAAGATCAGCAGCAGATAAAGACCGGAGGCCCAGCCCCCGGCAGAGGCCGGGTCAAGCTGCCCATAATAGGCCAGCATCGTCCAGATCAGCAGGCTGGCCAGAGTGAGAATGGCCAGAATCAGGCAGCCGGTGAGGATCAGGGGAAAGATGAGGTATTTTTTAAAGATGCGGGAGGGATTCGCCATGGAGTACTCCGTTTCGTGGATTTTCTATCCTGCTTACTATTTTTCATCCTACTATTTTTCTTCGCCGGAGGGAATATTTCCTGCCGGGCTGAGCCCCTTTCTTTTCTGCATTCGACATTTGCTCCAAGATGGACAGCCCTTTCGGACTATGGTATAATCAAGGCATGGATAAGAAAACAGATAACGCAAAACAAGATTTGATCAGATTGCAAAAATACCTGGCGGATCAGGGCATTGCCTCCCGCCGGGCTGCAGAGCGCCTCATTGCGGAAGGTGCGGTGCAGGTCAATGGGAAGACTGTCACGGAGATGGGGACGAAAATTGACCCCAGCCGGGATCGGGTGAAGGTCAATGGGGAGCTTCTGGGCGGGACGCAGCGTATGCGTTATATCCTGCTGAACAAGCCTGCCGGTTATATCTGTTCCGTTCAGGATGAGCGGGGCCGGCGTACGGTGATGGATCTGATCCCGGAGGTGAGCGAACGTGTCTATCCTGTGGGCCGTCTGGACTATAATACATCCGGCCTGCTCCTGCTGACCAACGACGGCGCCCTGACCCATCAGCTTCTGCACCCCTCTCACGAAGTAGAGAAAACCTACCTGGCAGAGGTGGAGGGATTTTTGCCCCGGGGCGCTGTGGAGAAGCTTTGCCGCGGGGTTCAGCTTTCTGATGGCTTGACCGCCCCGGCAAAGGCGCGCGTCCTTCGCCGCAAGGAGGCCAGCACCCTGGTGGAGATTTGCATTCATGAGGGGCGAAACCGGCAGGTGCGCCGCATGATGGAAGCTGTTGGCCACCCCGTTCTGCATCTGCGGCGGATCGGAGAGGGCTTTCTGGATCTTCAGGGGCTGGCACCCGGACAATGGCGGGAGCTGAGCGCGGAAGAGGTTCGGCGGCTGAAAAATTTATAGAAACAGGAGAATCCCATGGCGGATAAAAACAGAATTGGCTTGATTCAGATTTATACGGGAAACGGCAAAGGGAAAAGCACCGCTGCCTTCGGTCTGGCGCTGCGCGCCTCCGGCTGCGGCCTCAGGACGGCCATTGTCCAGTTTATGAAGAAGGGCGAATGGTACAGCGAGATTGCCGCGATTCAGCAGCTGCCTCTGGTGGAGATCTATTCCTATGGCGGCAGCAAATTCCTGAAGAAGGGAACGACTCCGGATGCGGAAAATTTACAGCTGGCGAAGGATGCTGTAGCCAAAGCCCGGGAGCTGATGACCCAGGGGGAAATCGATATTTTGGTTTTGGATGAGCTGAACAACGCAGTCTTTTTCGACCTTCTGACGGAAGAAGAGGCGCTTTCACTTTTCCGGGAAAAGCCTGCTCATATGGAGCTGGTGGCAACCGGTCGAAATGCGACCCAAGCCATGATGGATGCGGCTGATCTGGTTACGGAAATGCGGGAGATCAAGCATCCCTATCAAAAAGGAATTCAGGCAAGAAAGGGTATCGAATTTTAATGGAAAAGCTCATCGTGATCGGGGGAGGCCCCGCTGGAATTATGGCTGCTCTCACTGCTGCCGGGCAAGGCTGCCAGGTGGAGCTTTGGGAGCGGAATAAGCAGCTGGGCCGAAAATTGTCCATTACGGGAAAAGGCCGCTGCAACATCACCAATGATACGGCTGATCTGGCAGAGCTGGTGAAAAATATTCCCGGAAACGGTTCCTTTTTATACGGGGCCCTGAGTCGCTTTACGCCTCAGGATGTGATGGATTTCTTTACCGGCGCAGGCCTGCCCCTGAAAACGGAGCGGGGGCGGCGGGTCTTCCCGGCCAGTGACCGGGCCCGGGATGTGGTGGATACCCTCTGTGACCAGCTGGAGCAGGCAGGGGTTCAGCTGCACTATGGGCGGCGTGCGAAACGGCTGGCGATCCATGATGGGCGTGTGCAGGGTGTCTATGATTTCAGCGGCGCTCTGCATCCGGCTTCCGCGGTGGTGATTGCCACCGGGGGAGTGACATACCCCGCAACCGGCTCCACGGGGGATGGCTATGCCCTGGCAGAGCAGGCCGGACATTCCATTGAGCATCCCAGGGCTTCTCTGGTTCCGCTGGAGACAGAAGAAAGCTGGCCTGCGCAGCTCAGCGGCCTTTCTTTGCGAAACGTGGAGCTGAGCCTCTGGAGCGGAGAGAAACTGCTTCGCCAGGATTTTGGGGAGATGCTGTTTACCCATTTTGGTGTATCGGGCCCGCTGGTTCTTAGCGTTTCCCAGACGGTATGCAGCCCGGAAAATCAGGGTTTGCCGCTGCGTCTTTCTATTGATTTGAAGCCGGCTCTGAACCGGGAACAGCTGGACGCACGTTTGCAGCGGGATTTTGCTGCCCTTTCCCGGAAAATCTACCAGAACAGCCTGAGCCAGTTGCTGCCCGCTTCGCTGATTCCGGTTTTTGTTGCTCTGAGCGGCATTCCCGGGGAGAAGCCGGTGAATCAGCTGAGCCGCCAGGATCGGCAGAGCATTTTGGAGCTGCTGAAGGGGCTTCCGCTAAAGATCAAGGGGCCGCGGCCTTTGGCAGAGGGCATCGTGACTGCCGGCGGAGTCTGCGTGAAGGAGGTAAACCCCAAAACCATGGCTTCCCGCCTGGTGGAGGGTCTGTTTTTTGCCGGGGAGGTGCTGGATGTGGATGGCTATACCGGCGGCTATAATTTGCAGGCGGCTTGGTCCACAGGCTATGTGGCGGGAATCTCCGTTGCTTGGGGGCTCTAAGCAGCTTGAAATTTTTTCCGCGAAAGGGGAATGTTTTTTTAAAAAAACTATTGACTTTCGGATTATATGGAGGTATAATTTAGAAGCTGTCGGAAACAGTATGGGCTCTGATAGCGGTTCGAATGATGCGGGTGATTAGCTCAGTTGGGAGAGCGCCTGCCTTACAAGCAGGATGTCGGCAGTTCGAGCCTGTCATCGCCCACCATATGGCGCAGTAGATCAGTCGGTTAGAGTGCCAGACTGTCACGCTGGATGTCGAGGGTTCGAGTCCCTT
>JAFSHU010000034.1 GCA_017440145.1 Bacillota bacterium | reverse complement strand
CAAGTTCGGCGCGCTCTCTGCGCCCGTAGCTTCTCAAAAAAGCGGCGGTTTCGCTTTTTTAAAACCCTACCTTTCTTGAAAGAAAGGTAGCCAAAGAACTTCAATATTTGGGTCTCGCTTCCGCTCAGGGTCGCAGCCCCAAGCGCTAAAGTTTTTGGTGCCGCTTTTTTCAAAAAGCGGCGGTTTTCAGCCAAGAAAGCCAAAGATTGCCACGTTGCCAAGCTGGGACTTGCTGACGCAAGCCCTCAGCTTGCCAGCCTCGCAATGACATAGTTAAGCATTCTTTTCCTGAAAGAAAGGGCTCCAAGGATTTACTGCTTCCCGCTACTGATGGGCTGCGCCGATGATCTCGCTGAGGCTGCTGATGCCGTATTCCTCCATGACCTGCGGCAGCTCCCGGATGATGTCCCGGCAGGCAAAGGGCTGCACCAGATTTCCCGCGCCCACCTGCACTGCAGTAGCGCCGGCCAGCATCATTTCGATCACGTCCCGGGCGGAGCTGATGCCCCCCAGGCCGATGATGGGCAGCTTCACCGCGTTATAAACCTGCCAGACCATGCGCAGAGCAACGGGAAATACCGCCGGGCCGGAAAGGCCGCCCATGGTGTTGGCCAGGATGGGCTTGCGCTTCCGCAGGTCGATCCGCATGGCCAGCAGGGTGTTGATGAGGCTGATGCCGTCCGCGCCCGCCTCCTCGCAGGCCTTGGCGATGGCGGCAATATCCGTCACATTGGGGCTCAGCTTCATATAAACCGGCTTCTTCGTCACGGCGCGCACCGCAGCGGTCACCGCTGCCGCCCCTTCTGGGCTGGCGCCGAAGCTCATGCCCCCATGCTGCACATTGGGGCAGCTGATGTTCACTTCCAAGATCTCCGCATCCGTCTCTTCGCTGATGCGGCGGCAGTTTTCCGCGTATTCTTCGATGGAGAATCCGCAGATATTGGCCACGATGGGCTGGTGATAATGCTGCCGCAGCCGGGGGAATTCCTCCCGGATCACCGCCTCGATGCCCGGGTTTTTCAGGCCCACGCTGTTGATCATGCCGGAGGGCGTTTCCGCGATGCGGGGCGTGGGGTTGCCGAAACGGGGCTCCCGGGTCACGCCCTTTGTGGAGATGGCGCCCAGTATGTTCAGATCATAAAGGGGAGCGAATTCCTCCCCATAGCCGAAGGTGCCGCTGGCCGGGATCACCGGGTTTTGCAGCCGGACGCCGCTCAGCAGCACGCTGGTATCAATGGCCTTTACCATAGGATCTCCTCCTTTTGCAGAACCGGCCCTTCCTTGCAGATGCGTTTGTCCCCGGTCAGGGTCTTGCAGGAGCAGCCCAGGCAGGCGCCGAAGCCGCAGCCCATGCGCTGCTCAAAGCTGAGCTGGCCGGAGCTTGTCGTTTGCTGGGAGATGGCCTTCAGCATAGGCTCGGGGCCGCAGGCATAAAAATAGCTGTAATACTCCGGCAGGCAGTCCGTGACCCGACCCTTTTCGCCCAGGGAGCCGTCCTCCGTCACCACAGTGACTTTTGCGCCCAGCGCCTCGAATTCTTTGGCGTAAAAGACATCCGCCGCTTCCCGGAAGCCCAGGATGGCGTGGGGCTGCTTGCCCTCTGCCAGCAGCTCCTTGGCCAGGCGGTAGAGGGGCGGCACGCCGACGCCGCCGCCGATCAGCAGGGGCTTGTCCCCGCTCAGGCTGGTGTCAAAGCCGTTGCCCAGCCCCACCAGCAGGTCAAGCTCCGTCCCCACAGGCAGGCGGGACATCTTTTCCGTGCCCTGCCCCACCACCTTATAGAGGATGGTGATGCTGCCCTGCTCCGGGTCGTAATCGCAGATGGAGATGGGCCGCCGCAGATAGCAGCCCTCCAGCGCGATGTTCAGAAATTGCCCCGGCCGCGTGATGGCGCTGGTATCCCCGGTGAGGATCATGCGGAAAATGCCGCGGGCCAGGGGCTCGTTTGCTTTTATGCTGTACGTTCCTTGATACATGGGAACCTCCTGCTGTTGATTTGCGCGTTTCAGAACTCTCCTTTTCCTGAAAGAAAAGGAGCAAAAGAACTTCAAATTTTGGATATATGGTGGAATTTTTTTGTCATTGCGAGGCAGGCAGGCTGCGATTTTGCGCCAGCAAAAGCCAGCTTGGCAACGTGGCAATCTTTAAGCTGCAAAAAGAGCTGGTAAGCTCTTCCGCTTTGAAGAAGTTCAGGGCGCGGGAAGCACGCCGAACTTTGAAAAGAGAGAAGCAAGGGTTTCCTTCGGAAACCCTCTGGAACTTTTTAAGGGCTTCGCCGTGCCAACTTTTTTGCTGCCTTTTTGATCGAAGTCCGCAGGTTTCGCAGATTGAAAGTTTTTGGTGCCGCTTTTTTCAAAAAGAGGCGGTTTTAGGTCTTTCAGAACCCCACTTTTTTCAAAAAAGTGGGGACTTATGGCCTTTTGAAAAAGAAGAACGGTTTTACCGGCTTTTCAAAAAAGCCCAACTCATATTAAAGCCTAACTTTATTATAAATGATTTTCCGCCCCGGTGGAATGGGCAAGGGGCTAAAATTTTCTATCTGCTCTCGCCCCAGACGATGCGGCCGCCCACCATGGTGAGCTTGCAGCGGCCCTGCACCTGCCAGCCGGCGAAGGGTGTAGCTCTGCCCTGGCTGAGAAATTCCTCCGGATCCAGCACATAGCTCTGCTCCAGATCGAAGGCGCAGAGATCCGCAGGCTGCCCCACGGAGAGCGGATTGCCCAGGCCAAAGCGGCGGCTGGGATTCTCCTGCATCAGTCGAATGAGCTGCTCCAGGCTGAGGGTACCGCTCTGCACCAGGCGGCTGTAAAGCACCGGGAAGGCGCATTCCAGACCCACCACACCCATGGCGCTGTCCTTCAGCCCCTTGGCCTTTTCCTCCCGGCTGTGGGGTGCGTGGTCGGTGGCGATCATATCCACTGTGCCGTCCTGAATGGCGGCCAGCAGGGCTTCTCTGTCCTCCGGGCTGCGGAGCGGCGGGTTCATCTTAAAGCGACCATCCTCCTGCAGCTGGGAATCGTCCAGCGTCAGGTAATGGGGGGCTGTCTCGCAGCTCACATCCAGGCCGCTGGCCTTTGCCTGGCGGATCAGCTCCAGGCTCTCCTTGGTGGAGATGTGGCAGACATGATAGGCGCAGCCGGTCTTTGCCACCAGCTCCAGATCCCGGGCGATGGGGCCCCACTCGCTTTCGGAGCAGATGCCCAGATGCCCGTGAGCCCTGGCGTATTCACCATCGTGGATATAGCCCCCGCGCAGCAGAGAATTGTCCTCGCAGTGGGCCACGATCAGCTTGCCCAGAGCCTTTGCCCGGCGCATGGCCTCTTCCATCAGGGCCGGGCTTTGCACGCCCCGGCCGTCATCGGAAAAGGCAATGACCTGTTCCGCCAGAGCCTCCAGCTCTGCCAGCTCCTGCCCCTGCTGGCCTTTTGTGATGGCGGCATAGGGGAGAACGCGGATGGCGGCAGTCTTTTCGATGGCCTCCAGCTGGGGACGGAGGTTTTCCGGGCAATCCGGCACCGGCTTCAGATTCGGCATGGCACAGACTGTGGTGAAGCCGCCCCGGGCTGCGGCTGCCGTGCCGCTGGCGATGCTTTCTTTGTATAGAAAACCCGGCTCCCGCAGATGCACATGCACATCCACAAAGCCGGGGAAAATACTCCAATCCTTCATATCCAAAACAACGTCATCCCCGGAAGGGTAAAGTTCCGGTGCAATGGCGGTGATGCGTTCTTCTTTGATTCGCAGGTCTGCCTTTACCAGGCGCCCATCCATAAACACTTTGCCGTTTTTCAGCAATCGTTCCATGCAGATTCTCCTTCGGACGCTGCCGCAGAAAGCAGCAGGGAAAAAGAAAGGACCCTGCCACGGGGGCAAGATCACAAACAGAAGAGCAGCAAGAATCTGCTGCGGCGCCTTATGGAATCTTGCCGGCATCGCGGTACCGTACTTAAAGATTTATTTAAATTAAGGTAACATAGTTTTGAAAAAAAGTCAACCGGGAAAGGGCCTGCAAAGGGCTGGCTGGGGAAATTTTCTTCCCCCGGGGGCGCTGCTTTTTTCTTCTCCGTGCCATACTAAAAGCAGTTTTGCTGCAATCTTTGGCAGGATGCTGCATTTTTCTGTTGCTTATTTTTTTTGATGTGATAAAATAATTTTGTATGCTGTTTTCATTGGCAAAAGTCCGGAAACGGGCAGGTCGGAGGCAAAGGCGTTGCGTATCAAATATGCAGAGGGGCAGACCTTATTAACACTGCTCCGATTCTTGATCATTTCCATAGCTCTTTTGGGCAGCTGGGGTATGCAAAAGGTGGCGGATCAATGCTTCTATTTTGCTTATAATGCCCGGGAGATCGCCCAGGGATTCCTCTCCGGCCTGGATCCGACAGGGCAGGGGGCCGAAGGGGCGGATTCTGCTGCCGAAAAGGACGCGTATGTCCTGTATTATTCTGTCTATGATGAGGTGGATAAGGCCACCCGCTATGTTTATTCCGTGTATTACCTGAGCGGGGAGGAGGGGGCCTATGGCTTGGTCTCCCCCAGTGGGGAGCAGCTGCTGGAGAATCGCTATCAATCCATTCAGCTCCTGCCGGAAGCCTTTTTATTGGAAGAAAACGGCCGCTTTTATTTCTATGACCAGAACCTGCAGCCTCTTTCGGAGCAGGGCTGGGATGCTGCGGAGCTTGTTTTCCGGGAGGATGGCATGATCGATTGCGATCTGATCAAGGTCTGCCGGGATGGGCTTTACGGCGCTGTGGATCTGAAGGGGCAGCTGGTGATCGAGCCTCAATACGAGCAGTTCGATCTCTATACCTTTGAAACGGATTGGCACATCAACCGGGTGAAGCAGAACGGCAAATACGGCTATATCGACCGCAACGGAAACATCGTCGTTTCCATCTCCTATGATTTTGCCCTGATGTCCACCATCAAAGTCTATGATGCAGATGAGGATCCCTCTGATCCGGAGGCCGGCACGGATCGGGCTGTGGTTTATGTGCTCTCCGGGGATCGCTGGGGCTTGATGTATAAGCTCTTTAACGGCAGCACCGGGGAAGTCACCTGGGGCGTGGAGCCCCCTGCCGAAATGGTGGAGGCAGCGGAGCAAGCCCAAAACAACAGAATTTAGCCCCGGGAAAGCAAAATTGTGAATAAATATGACGGCCGGCAGAAACGGTCGTCATATTTCCTTTTTTGAGGCTGTTTTCCGACAAAAGAGGACAGCTTTCTGTGGAATTCGTCATGTGGATAATGTGGATAAACCTGTTGATAACCAGCTAGATGTGGATAAGTTTCCATCTGTGTATGGTGGATAAAGCAGAATCAGCCCTGTTTTCCACTGCTTTCGGATTTGTCAAGCCCCAGTTTTTGCAGTGGGCAGGCCTCCCGCAGCATTTGACGGAATTTTCTCTGCCCCGGCAAACAGGATTGCAGGGTGGAGCAGCGAATTTATTGCCCACATAAAGATCGTTTTGTTCCCAATGGGAAGTGGAGGAAAATCGCTATGAGTATCCATGTTTACCGGCCGGAGGGTGCGCTTTTTGAGGATTCCCTGGCCTGGGAGGAAGAGCATTTGTTGGATGAACGTCTGTATCGGGATGATATGCTGCGGCTTCTGGGGGAGCAATCCGCCTATGTGATCCATGAGCTGCGTTCCCCGCTGCAGGCCATTTCCGCACAGCTGCAGGTGCTGCGGCAGCTGCTTCGGCGGGATATGGGGGAGCGGCACGAGCTGCGTTTTGATCTGGTTTTTGATGAGATGAAGCGGATGGACAGCATGATGGATCAATTCCTGCAGCTGGGCTCCCTGCAGCAGCCCCAGGTGGCTCCGGTCTGCCTGGTGGAGCTTTGCCGCCAGTGTACGCAGATCATGCGCAGCCTGGCCATTCGCCGCCGGGTGGAGCTGCTGGTGGATGATGATCTGGAGCTGCCGATGGTTCAGGCGGATCAGCACAAATTGCGTCAGATCCTGATCAATCTGATCACCAACGGGATGGACGCCTGCACGGAACGGGGGCAGGGCCCGGGGCAGATCTTCATCAGCATCCGGGAATCCTGGGGGCCGCAGGGCTCTTCTCAGCTCATTCAGGTGCGTGACAATGGCTGCGGCATTCCGGAGAATTGCATGGACAGGCTTTTTGAGCTGTATTTCACCACAAAGGAAAAGGGGAACGGCCTGGGGCTGGCCCTCTCCCGGAAATTCGCGCAGGCACAGGGCGGCGATCTCTGGGCAGAGAACAACAGCGACGGCCCGGGTGCCAGTTTCTTTCTGCGGGTGCCCAGCTATCCCTTTTAGGCAGCAGGTCCGGGGGGCTTTCTTTTGCTTTGAGCCCCTGCGGCAGGCCGGGAATCTGCGGCGTTCCCATTGACAAGTGTTCGGAAGTTTGCTATGATAAATAAACAGGCATTCAGGCAGAGTCACTTTTGGCTTGTGCTTGAGATGCCTCCGTTTTAAAATGTTTTCAGGTTTGTCGTGCTAGATGGGGCAGTAGCGGCGCCCTGTAACCCCAAATCCGCTATAGGGGGATTGATGCTCCGCCCCGGGCAGGGGCGGCGGAGTCTGCCCGTAATAAGTGATGTTGACGGCTGGGTCCTGCGCGGCGGGCTGCTGTGAACCTCGTCAGGTCCGGAAGGAAGCAGCGATAAGCAGATGTGTCCCGGGTGCCGTGGGAGCGCCTGGCCCGAGTTGGCTGTTACGGTAACGTCCGTTGTGCTCTGTTCAAAGCGGGGTGCACGACAAATAAAAAAGCAGACGAGTTCTCTCGTCTGCTTTTTTGCGCCTGTTTGGGCCTGGCTTGCTTTTCCTGCGGCTTTCCCTTAGAATAAAGGCAAAGCTTTGTATCTTCCGGAGAGGAGATCGTTTATGGGAAGAAAAAGGAAAGCCTGGCTGCTGCTTTTGCTCCTGCCGGGGCTGCTGCTGGTCTATTGGTGGAATACCCGGGTCATCGGCAGCGTGGCCGGGCCGGAGCAGGATTCCATCGTCATCGATGGCCTGTGCTATGTAGAGGATCGCAGCGATCTTTACCAAAGCTACAGCGCCGCAGATCGGGGGCGCTATCTGGGGCGGGTCACGGATGGCGGTCAGGTGCGGCTGCGCGTCTATTCTGTGAAGGGCGATGCGGAGCGGGCCTTTCTCTATGCTCTTTTTGGCTATGAGGGCTGTTTTTATGTACGGGAAGACCTGGTCAAGGAATCCTCCGGGCTTTGAGGAAAGCCTCTGCACGGAAAGCAGGCGCAGATATATGGAAAATAAAAAAGCAGACGAGTTTTCTCGTCTGCTTTTTTGCGTCTGTTTGGGACTTGCGGATGCCGCCGCCGTTTATTTGCCGCCCAGGATGCGGCGCTCTGTCACCACCAGCTCTGCCGCCTGATCCCAGGGATCCCGGGGCACAGCGGGTACGATCTGCAGCTCCCGGGTGGGGGCGATGCAATGCCCGGGGAATTTTGCCAGGTAGCGGTCATAATAGCCGCCGCCACGCCCCATGCGGTAGCCCGCTTCATCAAAGGCCAGGCCGGGCAGGATCAGCAGATCGATCTCCTCCGGCAGCAGAATGCTGCTTTCCGGCCCCGGCTCCCGGATACCATAGGCGCCGGGCTGCAGCTCCTCCAGGCTGCCCACCAGCCGGGCCTCCATTTGCCCATCCCCGGTGACCAGGGGCAGGGCCAGCTGTTTTCCCTGCGCCAGAATGGCCCGGTTCAGCAGATCCGCGTTGAACTCCCGGCCAAAGGGTGCATAGCTGAGGATGCGCTTTGCCTCCCGGAATTGGGGGAGGCGCAGCAGCGCTTCCGCAGCTGCCTGATCCCAGGCAGCCAGCTCCGCCGGGTCTGCCTCCCGCAGTGCCTGCTTCAGCCTCTGCCGCAGCAGGGCTTTCTCTTCCTGTATGTTCATGTTTTTTCTCCTTCAGCGCCTTGGCACGTTTCTGAGCTGTGCCTGATTAGGCATGGAAAGTCCTTCTTCTTTGAAAAGAGGAAGCAAGAAACTTTTAATGCCTGGATCGTGCCATGCCTTATGCAGGCCGGAAGCAAAAGTTTTTTGCCCCGGCTTTTCGAAAAAGTGGGGGGCGGGTGAAAGCTGCCCCAAAATTCTCGGGAAAAGAGAAGGCCTTCCCAATTCATACGCTTTGGGAAGGCCAAAATGCTTGTGCTAATTCCCCAGAGTCAGCAGATATTCCGCTGCCATGGTGGCAGCCAGAGCGCCGTCTGCCGCGCCGGTGACCACCTGGCGCAGCAGGGTATCCCGGCAATCGCCGGCAGCATAGATCCCGGGGATATTGGTGGAAAGATCACGCTGGGTCAGGATGCGCCCGGCGGAATCCATCTCCACCAGCCCGCGGAAGAGCTGTGTGCGGGGCTCAATGCCCACCGCGACGAAGAGGCCGTCGCTGGCCACGCTTTCCGCGCTGCCGTCCTGTGCCCGGAGCAGGAGCTGCTCCAGTTTGTTTTCGCCCAGAAGCGCTTCCACCCTGCGGCCCAGCAGAAGCTGGATCTTTTCATTTTCCCGCACCCGCTTCTGCAGGATGGGGGAGCCACGGAATTCCTCCCGGCGGTGGATCAGCAGCACCTTTTCTGCAAAACCGGCCAACACCAGAGCATCGGTGAGCGCCGTATCCCCGCCGCCGACCACGGCCACAGTGCGATTGCGGAAGAGTGCGCCGTCACAGGTGGCACAATAGCAGACCCCGCGGCCGGTCAGTTCTTCCTCCCGGGGGAGATCCAGCTTGCGGGGGGAGGCGCCGGTGGCGATGATGACGCTGCGGGCTTCGATGCTGCCTGCCGGCCCCAGAAGCCGATGGGGCTGGCCCGCTTCGCCGGGCTGCAGAGCCTCCACCGGGTCATAGCGCAGGGTGGCGCCTGCATCCATGGCCTGGGTCATCAGGTCGGACATCATGGTGACGCCATCCACGCCTGCTGCAAAGCCGGGGTAATTCTCCAGCTTCAGGATGGTGGCTGCCTGCCCGCCGGGGATGAGCTGTTCAAAAATTGCGGTATTCAGACCGGCTCTTGCGCCGTAAAGACCGGCCGTGAGCCCGGCTACGCCGCTGCCGATAATTGCCAGATCCAGCATTATTCCAGACCTGCCATCTGCTTAATCATCGCTTTGGGGATCACGCCCACGGAGCGCTCTGCCACTTCCCCGTTGCGGAAGAGGATCAGGGTGGGGATGGAGAGAATCTCGAACTCCGCAGCCAGCTCCTGCTGTGCGTCCGTATCCACCTTACCCACCTTCAGCTGGGGGTATTCCTCAGCCAGCTGATCGATAATGGGGGAGAGCATCCGGCAGGGGCCGCACCAGCTCGCCCAGAAATCCACCAGCACATCGCCGCTGTAATTGCGGATCTCCTCCGCGAAATTTTCCTTGGTAATGGTAACAATGGCCATCTTATTTCCTCCTTGCGGCCTTGCCGCTGCTTTTCGAAACAGGCTTAGTATGCCCTGTTTTCCCAGGAAATACCTGTACCCTGATTATACACGATGTTTGTGGACTTGTATAGGGAATCCTGCTCCCCTGGGAAAGATTTTCCGCTCCCCCCGGCCAAAAGCCCCGCAGCTGCCGCTCTTCTATAAACTTAGCTTAATATTGACAATGCCCCCGGGAAGGCGTATGATTTCTAAGTGAAAATGCCTTTCCTTTTTCAGGGGGCCGCTCCCGGCTGAGCCGGAGCGCAGTTCAGAAAAGGAGTTCATGGAGCTATGTTGACGAGCCAAGAAATTCAGTCGATTTTGGATGATGCGGTTCTGGATTGCCGTGCCTATTGCCGGGAAGGCCAGCTGGCAAATTATATCCCCAAGCTGGCAGAGGCGAACCCTGGCGTGCTGGGGCTTTGCCTGCTTTCTCCCACCGGGGAGCTTTGGCATTCCGGGGAGTGGAGCTATAATGTGACCATTCAGAGCATTTCCAAGGTGGCCATTTTCCTGCAGCTGCTGGTGGAAATGCCCATGTCCCAGATCACCCAGCATCTCAGCTTCAACGCCACGGCAGACGGCTTCAATTCTTTGAGCGATCTGGAGCGCTATAACCAGCACCGCCCCCTGAATCCCTATGTGAATTCCGGCGCCATCGTTTCCCTCTCCCTTTTGCAGGGAAGCACGCAGGAACGCTTTGAGAAGGTCTTTGCCCTGACCAAGGCTGCCTGCCACAACGAATATCTGGTGGTGGATGAGGAGGTCTACCAATCGGAGAAGATTCACGGGGATAAGAACAGGGCCATTACCTATTACCTGAAGAGCGCCGGCATCATCGATGATATGGATGTGGAGGATCTGCTGGACAGCTATTTCCGCATCTGCTCCATCCGCGTGAATTGCCGGGACCTGGCTCATTTCGCCAGCGAGCTTTCCCCTGACCCGGAGGAAAAAACCGTTGTCTCCCGGGAATATCTGCACATTGCCCGGGCGGTCATGGCCAGCTGCGGCATGTATAACCAGAGCGGCGAATTCCTGGTGCGTACCGGCCTTCCCTCCAAGAGCGGCGTTTCCGGCGGCATCATGGCCAGCTGCGCCAATGGCTACGGCCTGGGTGTCATCAGTCCGCCGCTGAACAGCTATTCCAACAGCGCGGCAGGCATTCATCTGCTGGAGCAGCTTTCCCACAAGCTGCCCTTCCTGCGCCTGCTCTAGTGGGGAATAGCCGGGAATACGTGTTTTTGCTGCCCTGCAAGTTCGGATTTGCTATCCGCATGAACTTCTCTAAAAAAGGGGCGGTTTGAAAAACAGGTGAGAAGAAGGAGCGAGACGAAACGTTCGCTTGCTTTCCCCAAGCTCGGCGCACCTTCGTGCCCCGAGCTTTATAATAAAGGCACCCTCAGAACTTGAATGCCTGAGCAGATAGGAGGCTTTTAAAAGTTTCTTGGCCCTTCTTTTCAAAGAAGGGCGCTTTCCCGCCAATTTTCCGCACACAAAAGAAAAGCCAGCCGAAGCATTTCGGCTGGCTTTTTTGCACATATGGGGAAGCTTATGCTTCTTTTACCACGGGTTCCTGATTTTTCAGCAGATCAGGCTGATTTTCATCCCCGGAATAGAAGCAGCTGTGGATGACACCCACGGGGCAGGCTTCCACGCAGGCATAGCAGTGGATGCATTTTTCCGGGAAGGTCCAGGCCAGGTGGCCGTGGAGCTTGATGGCGCCGGTGGGGCAGACCTTCTCGCATTTGTGGCAGCCGATGCAGCCCTGTTTGCATTCCTTGAGGACCTTTTTGCCGCTTTCCGGATTGATGCAGGCCACGTGAATGTGGCTGGCATGGGGGCGCATGTAGATGACCTTGCGGGGGCAGGCATCTGCGCAGCGGCCGCAGCCGGTGCAGCGCTTTTTATCCACCACAGCCAGGCCGTTCTGGATGCTCAGCGCACCAAATTTGCAGGCCTTCACGCAGTCACCAAAGCCCAGGCAGCCATGGTCGCAGGCCAGCTGGCCCTGATAAAAGAGGCTGGCAGCCACGCAGCTGGGGCGGCCGCGGTAATCCATCTTTTCTTCAACGGTATTGCAGCCGCCGGTGCAGGCCACAACAGCAGTCATGGGCACCACATCCACAGCCTCCTTACCCAGGATGCTGGAGATGCCCTTTACCACCGTATCCCCGCCGGGGATGCAGAGGTTTGCCGGAACATCGCCGGAGACCAGCTTGTTGGCGTAATCATCGCAGCCCGCAAAGCCACAGGCGCCGCAGTTGGCGCCGGGGAGCATGGCGCGGACCAATTCGTATTTTTCATCCTTGCTGACGGCCATGAATTTGGCGGCCAGCACCAAAATGATACCTGCTACCAGGCCGATGCCGACCAGAAGCAGCACAGGCATAAGAAATTCCTGCATAATTGTTCCTCCTTCCTGTGGGCTAGATTCCGAAGATGCCGTCTGCCAGGCCGGAGAAGCCCATAAAGGCCATGGCCACGATGGATGCGGCGATCAGGGTGATGGGCATGCCCCGGAAAGACTGGGGAATGTTGCAGCGTTCCATTTTTCCGCGGACACCGGCGAAAAGCACCATCGCCAGCAGGAAGCCCAGGCCGCTGCCCAGTGCAAAGACCAGGGAGGGCAGGAAATCCAGACCTTCATCCACGGCGGAGATGGTCACGCCCAGAACCGCGCAGTTGGTGGTGATGAGGGGCCGGTAAATGCCCAGCGCACGGTGGAGGCTGGGGATGAATTTCTTCATGCTGATCTCCAGCAGCTGCACCAGAAAGGCAATGACCAGGATGAAGACCAGGGTCTGCAGATAGCCCAGATTATTGGGCGCCAGGAAAGCATGGTTGATGAGCCAGGTCACGGCGGTGGAGATCACCAGCACGCAGGTGACGCTGAGGCCCATGCCCACAGCGGAATCCAGCTTTTTGGAGACGCCCAGGAAGGGGCAGATCCCCAGGAACTGGGCCAGAACGACGTTGCTGACCAGGATGGTATCCAAAAGGAGTGCGAGATAAAATGCCATTTAGCAGCAGCCTCCTTCCTGTGCTTCCTGTGCGTTGTGGCAGTGGTGAACATTGGGGCAATTCATGCAGCCGTTGTGAACCAGGCTGTCGTTCTTCTGCCGCAGCTTGTTGACGAGTGCGATCATGCAGCCAAAGACGAAGAAGCCGCCGGGGGCCAGCATGAAGATGGTGATGGGCGTGAAGAAGCTGGGCATGACCGTCATACCGAACCAAGTGCCGGAGCCCAGGATCTCACGGATGCTGCCGATCAGCACCAGAGCCAGGGTGAAGCCCAGGCCCATGCCGATGCCATCCAGCATGGAGTGGAAAACCGTATTCTTGGCGGCGAACATTTCCGCACGGCCAAGAATGATGCAGTTGACGACGATCAGAGAGAGGAATAGACCCAGTGATTTGTATAAGCCCGGAGCCAGAGCCTCCATCAGCAGGCTGACGATGGTCACGAAGCCGGAGATGACAACGATGTAGCAGGGAATGCGTACCTTATCCGGGATGACGTTCTTCAGCAGGGAAATGACGATGTTGGAGCAGATCAGAACGGCCATGGTGGCCACGCCCATGCCCAGGCCGTTCACAGCCATGGTGGTCACGGCCAGGGTGGGGCAGGTGCCCAGCACCAGAACCAGGGTGGGGTTCTCCTTGATGATGCCGTTCAGCAGGATGTCACGATTTCGCATCTCAGTTCTCCTCCTTTGCCATTTCTTCGTAAGCAGCGTAGGCCGCCTCGATGGAGGCCTTCACTGCGGTGGAGGTGTAGGTCACGCCGCTGATGGCGTCGATCTGTGCAGCGCCGGCCTGATCCGTACCGCTGAACTGATCGGTGTAGCTGGGGTCAGCGACCTTGCTGCCCAGGCCGGGGGTCTCGCTGTGTTCCGTGACCTTGACCTTGGTCAGGGCGCCGTTGGTATCGATGCCGCACATGACGACCACAGCGCCGCCGTAGCCCTTGGCGCTGCAGGTGAAGACCCAGCCTACGGTCTGGCCGTTGGCCTTGCCTTCGCTGATGGCCGTTACCTGGCCGATGCCGGCGGTAATGGCTTCTTCCATGGGCAGCTCCGCGAATTCCGTGGCGTCTGCCAGAACCTCTCTGCGGCTGGCGTCTGCTGCCGCGGCTTTGGAGGCTTCGATCATGGGCAGAGTGAATTGATAGGTGAGCACTAGGGCGGCAGTGACGATCAGGCAGATCAGCGTCAGCACCACCGGGGGCTTGATCATATCCTTATTCATTATTTGGAAGCCCCTCCTTTCTGTGCCTTTGCCACCAGACCGCCGAAGGGACGGGTGACAAAGTAGCGGTCGATCAGGGGAGTGAGCAGGTTCATCAGCAGGATGGAGAAGGACACGCCCTCCGGATAGCTGCCGAAGCTGCGGATGGCAACCGTCAGGATGCCGCAGCCCAGGGCAAAGACGAATCTGCCGCTGTTGGTCACGGGGCAGGTGCTGTAATCAGTGGCCATGAAGAAGGCGCCCAGCACCACGCCGCCGCTCATCAGCTGGAAGAGGGGATCCTGACCCAGCAGCAGGCTGAAGACAGCCACGGTGCCCAGGTAGGTCAGGGGGATAACAGGGTGGATCACCTTGGTGACCAGCAGGAAGATGCCGCCGATCAGCAGGGCTGCGATGCAGGTCTCACCCATGGAGCCGCTATGTAAGCCGATGAAGAGTTCCCAATAGGAAGGAAGCACTTCCGCGCCCTGATCCAGCAGACCCAGGGGGGTGGCGGAGCTGATGGCATCCATAGCCAGCTGACGGGGCATGACCCAGTTGGTCATGGGGCCGGCAAAGGAGGCCAGCAGCATAACACGGGCGGTGATGGCCGGGTTGGCAAAGTTCTGGCCGATGCCGCCGAAGAGCTGTTTCACGATGACGATGGCAAAGAAGCAGCCGATCAGCGCCAGGGGGATGGGCATGGTCACGGGCAGGTTCAATGCCAGCAAAAGACCGGTAACTGCAGCGCTCAGATCCCCGATGGGGTTGGGGCGCTTCATGATGCGGCAGGCCAGGTATTCAAAGCCCACGCAGCCTGCCACGCAGCAGAGAATCAGTAACAAAGCCCGCAGGCCGAACAGCCAGATGGAGGCTGCCGCCGCAGGAGCCAGGGAGATCAGCACCAGAGCCATGATCCGGGAAGTGGTTTCCGAGGAATGGATGTGAGGCGCTGCCTGGACGATCAGATTTTTGCTCATAGAATTACCTCTTTTTCTATTCCTGACAGCTTATTTGCCTTTTTGCTGAGCTTCCCGCAGGAGCTTTTTGCCCAGCTTGTTGGCGAGAACCAGCTGCCGGTCTGCGGGGCAGACGTAAGCGCAGCAGCCGCATTCCATGCAGAGATTGATCTTCAGGGTACGCAGGGTGTCCACATCACCCACCTGGCCGGCCCGGTCAAACATGCAGGGCATCAGCCGCAGGGGGCAGGCCTGGATGCATTTGCCGCAGTTGATGCAGGGGGATTCCTTGGGCGTGTAAACATCCTCTTTGGCCAGGGCGATGATGGCGTTGTTGTTCTTCAGCACGGGGAAGTTGTCGTTAAAGACGGAAATACCCATCATGGGGCCGCCCATAAAGATCTCACCCGGCTCGGCGGAATAGCCGCCGCAGAAATCGATAATATCCCGGTAGATCGTGCCCAGGGGAACCAGCACGTTTTTGGGGATGGCAATGGCGGAGCCGGCAACGGTCAGCCATTTGTTCACCAGGGGCATGCCGGTTTCCAGGAACTGACCCAAAAAGGCCAGGGAGGAAACGTTCATCACCAGCACGCCGTAATCGCCGGGCAGCTTGCCTTCCTGGATGACCTGGCCGGTGATCTCATAGATCATGACCTTTTCGCCGCCCTGGGGGTAGCGGGTGGGCAGGACCTTGACCTTGATCTTATCCGTTTCCCGTTTCCGGAGCAGGGCAATGGCCTCCGGCTTGTTCCGTTCCACGCCGATGAAGGCCTGATCCAGCTCCAGGTACTGCATGACCGTTTCGATGGCTTGGAAAAGGTGCTTGGTGTATTCCACCATGGCGCGGTTATCCGCCGTGATGTAGGGTTCGCATTCCGCTGCGTTCACCACCAGGGTATGCAGGCTGTCCAGCGTTTTGGGGTTCAGCTTGGCGTGGGAGGGGAAACCCGCGCCGCCCAGGCCCACCAGGCCGGAGCGCCGAACCGCAGTGATGAAGCTTTCCAGGCTGTCCACCTGCGGCGGCTGAACGGAAGGATCCAGCTCCTGCAGGCCATCGGATTCGATATGTACCGCATAGGTGACCACGTTCTGCGTGGTAACGAATTCCTGGACGGCAGTGACAGTGCCGGAGACGGAAGCGTGAATGGGCGCACTGATTCTTTGCTCAGTATCGCCGATGGTCTGGCCCACCAGCACATGGTCGCCCTTTTTCACCAGCGGCTGGCATTCTGCGCCGATCTGCTGGATCATGGGGATGATGACCTTTTTCGGGGTGGGCATGGGAATAATTGGAATATTTGCAGTCTCTTTGTGATGGGATACGCTGACCCCGGGAAGGTGGCTGCCGAATCTCCTCTTTTTCATGGCTCCTCCTTGCTGAAAATCCGAATTAGCGACTATATATTATCATATATGAAGAGAAACGAGCAAGACGGGGGAATGTTTTTTGAAAATTTTGTTACATAAGCAAGCGTTCTAGTGAATTTTCGTGAAACCTGTAGTATCTTGGAAATCTTATGAAAAGCCCCCCTTCCCTTCCTGCTCCATTTCGCTTTGAAAAGAGGAAAAGACCAGCATAATGCTATTTTTTTCTTTTGGGGCGAAGGCTTTTTTTGAGAGAAAAAAGAAAGAACGCGTTCTTTTTGTGATTTTTAGCAAAATAGAACACGTTCACTGTGAAAGATTTTTATAGTTTTATTTAAAAATTGACATATCGATATATCCGGAACGATATGTGCTGCCCAGGGCCCCGAAGGCTAAAAGAGGACATCGTTTTCTCCGCCCAGCCCCAGGGCGATAATAGTATGATGGATGTGCAGGGCCATGGCATAGCGGCAGCCGCTCTGATCCCGGTTCAGAAGGGCATTGAGGATCAGCCGGTTATCTGCCAGGGTCATATCCGCCAGGGCTGCGTTTTCCGCATAGGTGTGCCAGGTGTCGGAGATGGCATTGGTAATGATGGGCAGCAGCATGCTCATAAACTGATTGTGGGAAGCCATGACCAGGGCGTTATGCAGCTCCTGATCCGCTTCCGCCCAGTTGCCGCCGGTGTTCATGCTTTCCTCCACCTTTTCGGCCTTTGCCTGAATATCCGCCAGCTCCTCCTCGTTGGCCCGCAGGCAGGCCAGGGCAGCCGTCTGGGGCTCGAACATCATACGAAGCTCGAAAAGGTCATTCAGACGGATGCGAACTGCCTCCAGCTGGGAGATCCCCATATCCCCGCTGAGGCTGGCCCGGCTGGTGACAAAGGTGCCGGTTCCCCGGCGCACCTCCAGAATGCCTCTGGCCACCAGCAGGCGGATGGCCTCCCGGAGGGTGCTGCGGCTGACCCCCAGCATCTGACCCAGCTCCCCTTCGTTGGGCAGCTTTTCCCCCTCCTGATAACCGGGGGAGCCGGAGATCATGGCAAATATATCGTTGGATGTGCGTTCCGCCAGACTGGGCTTGGTAGACATTTTTCCTCCTGATAAAGACTTATTTACCTATAAAAAACAAGTCTTGACATCGTATCTCTGGATAAGGTAATATGATGTCGTACGGATGTTTCAAACATCATACCATAGCCGAAGCCAAAAAGCAAACAGGCTGATTCGGCTTTTTGAAGAATAAAATCAGATTAGAATGAAGGGATCGAATGCAGCAGCGAAAGGCTGCATTCGGAAATTCCCTCCGGGAGGCCAAGATGATTCAGAGCTTTGAAGAATTAAAGGCGCAGCTGGCCGGTGCGGAATGCCGGACTCTGGCTGTGGCTGCCGCTGCCGATGCCGAGGTGCTGCGTGCCGTGGATGGCGCAGTGCAGGCCGGCTGGGCAAAAGCCATTCTCGTGGGCGATGTGGAAAAAATCAAAGAGATCCAGGCCGAGCAGGGTCTGGCAGATCGGGAATACGGCTATGTGCAGGAAGCGGACCCCGCGGATGCCTGCCGTACCGCTGTCCGCCTGGTGCGGGAAGGCAGCGCTCAGGTCCTGATGAAGGGTCTGGTGGATACCTCCGTGCTGCTCAAGGCCGTGCTGGATAAGGAACAGGGCCTGCGGAAATCCCCCGTCCTCTCCCATGTGGCGCTTTTCCAGGTGCCCGGCCGGGAGAAGATGGTCTATGTGACCGACGCTGCCATGAACATCAGCCCCGACCTGGCTGCGAAGGCTGCCATCGTCCGCAATGCTGTGGAAGTGGCGCAGCGTCTGGGCAATGCGGAACCCATCGTGGCCGCGCTCTGCGCTGTGGAAAAGGTCAACCCCAAGATGGCCCCCACTCTGGATGCAGATGCCCTGGTGCAGATGAACCGCAGCGGCGAGCTGAGCGGCTGCCGCATCCTGGGACCCCTGGCTCTGGACAATGCCGTCAGCCCGGAAGCTGCCCGGCATAAGGGCATTCAGGATCCGGATGCAGGCCATGCGGACATCCTGCTGGTACCCTATATCGAAGTTGGCAACGTACTTTATAAATCCCTGGTCTTTTTCGCCGGGGCGGATAACGCAGGCATCCTGGTGGGCGCAGCTGCTCCCATCGTCCTCACCTCCCGTGCGGATTCGGATGAGGCCAAGCTGAATTCCATCGCTCTGGCCATGGCCGCCTGCTAGAGAAAGCGCTTACAGGAATTTTTCATATACGAATAAACAGAGGAGTTATGAACATGAGCGAATATCGCATCCTGACGATGAATTTCGGCTCCACCTCCACCAAGGCCGCTGTGTTCCAGGGGGAAGAAGTACTCTGCAACGAGACCCTGCGCCACAGCCGGGAAGAGCTGGCGCCCATTAAGACTCTGGCAGAAAACGCGGAATTCCGTCTGCCGCTGATCCTCTCCTTCCTGGAGCGGAACGGCATCGCCATGGACAGCCTGGACGCCATCGTTGGCCGCGGCGGCCTGACCCGCCCCATCCAGAGCGGTACTTATATGGTGAACGATGCCATGCTGGAGGATCTGCTGGCCTGCCGTTACGGCACCCATGCCTGTAATCTGGGGGCCATCCTGGCCGATAAGGTCGCCAAGCCCCTGGGTCTGCCCGCCTATGTGGTTGACCCGGGCGTGGTGGATGAGCTTTGTGATCTGGCTCGTCTCTCCGGTCATCCCGATATTCCCCGCCGCAGCGTTTTCCATGCCCTGAACCAGAAGGCCATGGCTCGCCGCTTTGCTGCGGAAAACGGCAAGAAATACGACGAACTGAACCTGATCGTGGCCCATATGGGCGGCGGCATCACCGTTGGCGCTCACAAGCAGGGTCAGGTGGTGGATGTGAGCAACGGCACCGACGGCGAAGGCCCCTACTCCGCCGAGCGCACCGGCTCCCTGCCCTTCATCAACATCCTGCAGCTGGTGGAAAGCGGCGCCATGGGCGATACCAAGGATCTGCGTAAGCTGATGAGCGGCGGCGGCGGTCTGGCTGCCTACCTGGGCACCACCGATGGCCGCGCCATCAATGAGCGGGTGCAGCAGGGCGATGAATACGCTGAGCTGGTCTATCACGGCATGGCGTACCAGATCGCAAAAGAGATCGGCGCCATGGGCGCTGTGCTCTGCGGCAAGGTGGATCAGATCATCCTCACCGGCGGCCTGGCTTATGACGAAATGCTCATGGGCTGGATCAAGGAACAGGTCAGCTTCCTGGCGCCTGTCACCGTCTACCCCGGCGAAGATGAGCTCACTGCACTGAAGGAAGGCGCAGAACGCGTCCTCCGCGGCGAGGAAGAAGCCCGGACTTATTAAAAAACCAGAACCAGTAAACCGTTCTTTTCTTGAAAGAAAAGAACCAAAAGAACTTTAACTTTTGGCCTGCTGCCTTTGAGTTAGATGCAAGTTCCAAAAGTTAAAAGTTTCTTGCTTCTTCTTTTCAAAGAAGAAGGGATTTAAAGATTTTAAGCTTTTAAACGTTTTCCCAAGGCTTCACAAAAGAGTTTTCATATAGATACAGTTTGTTCCTGGAACGAAAGATCGAGGAGGTAAACGCAATGGTAAAGATGAAGATCGAGCGGGAACGCTGCAAGGGCTGCGGCCTGTGCGTGCGTGCCTGCCCCAAGCAGCTGCTGAGCCTGTCGAAGACGGGTTTGAACAGCAAAGGATACCAGCCTGCAGAGCT
>JAFSHU010000033.1 GCA_017440145.1 Bacillota bacterium | reverse complement strand
TGGCACCCATGGATCTATAAAAACAATCCCATAAAAAAGCAGCTCCCACTGGTTTTCCCAGCCGGGGGCTGCTTTTTTGCGTGTTTTTTATTCCAGGATCCTCAGTTCCAAATCATATTCCTCTGCCACCTGCCGAAGCCGCGAAAGGATATCTGAAAAAATCTCTTCCTTATTATATTATATAGTATACAGCATCCTTCTGCCCCGAACAAGCCATCAGCAGGATTTTCCCAACAAAAAACCGAATGTTCATTTATCTACCGGGAAGGAGCGCGAATATGTCCAAGACCAAAATCATTCTGAAAAAGATATTCGCAGGTACACTCATCAGCCTGGGAACGGCCCTGATCACTGCATTTCGCCTACTAATCGTCCTGCCGATTTGCTTGATTATCATTTGGGGAGTCATCACAGAGGTCAAAGCATATAACTTCGAGCAGCAACTCTTCGAATGCCCCCTGCCGTTTGAAAGTATCCTCCTGGAAAAAGATTCAGCCTGCGGACGCATCGATATGGGCAGCGGAGAACAGATGGATTACTCTGCTATCATCCTGATAGAAAGCCCGCTGAGTCTCAGCGCGGTCGAAGAGCATTATACCAAAGCTTTGTCAAAAGCCGTAGTTCCTACAAGCCTGTTTACACCTGCTGATCGAAGCGTAAGCCTGTTTGTGATCCCCGTCACGGAACCCTACTACCAGACTTTCCGCAATGAACTGGCGCCCTTCTACTTTGAATGCCTAGAAGATCGAGAGGATTTCTCCGATTTATACTATATTTTTATGCGCAACTGAAGCAGCAGCCTATAAAATCTACCTCAGGCCGGTAGAATTATCGATCTTACACTTAAGGGCATCAAAGAAACAAAAATGAGGTGTTTATTATGAAAAAAATCCATCCTGTTTTCATCGCGATCGGCCTCAGCGCCTTTCTCACCTTATTCATCTTTTGGTTTTTCTTCACCTTTTTTGGTCTGCTTTTTCTTAATGAAAATGTCCACCCATACAGTCTGAAAGAATTCTCTGCTCAGCTGTTCGATTATCCCTTGCCTCCCCAGACCGAGCTGCTGGATCAGCTTTCCATAAAAGATCGCTTGCACGGCGGCAATGGGGAATTTGATAACTATGCTGCGGTTATCGTTGTAAGAAGCCAGCTCTCCCAAGAGCAGCTGACCGAATACTACAGGGAGGCAATGAACCCCACCGAGGGAGAATCTGATCCGCCCGAAGATGGCCCCAGCGTATTTCTGCTGGATGTCAGCCCAGCTGAATCTTCGGAGTATCAGCCCTCTTACAACAAGCAGTATCCTTTCCATTTTAAGAGTCTGGATTCTCTTGTAGATTTCCAGGGGATTTACTATATTTCGATATTCTCCTGAATCTCCACCGAAAAGCATCCTCCCCAAAAACAACAAGCCCCGGCTCTCCCCCAGATCATGAGAAAACCTGGTTTTTTCTGTAAATTTGCAGGAAACATTTAAGCAGTCAAGAACTATACAATACAAGGAGGGATAAAAATGCAAAAACAAGGCTTTTTCTCACAAATCGAGCTGCGCATCGGCTGGCTCAGCAAGCAGGGAATCGCCCCCGGGCCCTTACGCTTCCTGTTTTACGGCTTTCTGCCTCTGCAGCTGCTGGGCCTGTTTCTTTTCTTCTTCGTGGAGCAGAGCTATTGCGATATGTTTAACGGCTGGCTGGAGGAAGAGCTCTACAGCATGGGCATCATCAACCTCCCCACATATACAGCTGCTTTCTTCCTCTTAAATCTTCTTATGCTGTTCTATCTTCTGATCCAGTATCAAAAAGGGAAAGTCAATTATCCGCTGATCTTCCTCGCGCTCTGCACAAACACGATTTTCTATGCTCTGCCGATTCTGAGCGGCTCCGTTTTTCACCTCCAGATGAACGCTTTTCTTTACTATGGCATCGCTCTTTCCGCCTTGCTGGTAAATCTAAGCATCTGGATTTATGTATCCAAGCTGCGCAGCAAAATACGGAAGTGCAGCTATTCCGGCGCAGGGGCTGGCACAGCAAGCCTTCTTTCTCCTCTGGAGCAGCAGGCTCAAGCCATGGAGCAGCAAGGGAAAAGTGCCACTGTCCTGCGTTTTTATTTATATGGCTGGCTCCCCATTCGTGCGGCTTTTCTGCTTTTCATGCTGCTGCAAGAATGGAACAGTGCTTTACTGCTATCTTACCTTAATTATGATAGCTATACCTTCTTGGACAATAGTCCGGCAATCCCCTTAGTGCCGCTGGGACAGTCAGTTCCTTTTAATTTCTGGACAGATTATCTACTCAACGGATTCAAATTCATGCGTGATTCTTTTGAAATAGTCCACCTGAATTCATTCCTTAATATAATCCTGTTTTACTGCGTTCCCACGATTCTGCTTCTGCTGTTGCTTTTGGGGTTTCAGGCCAAAAGCCTGCAAAAAATGAAAAAATCCTTCTTTCCTCTATTTTTCGGCAGCCTATTGCTGGATATCCCCATGTTTTGCCGATTTTTCATGGCAAATTACTTTTCCCAATGGAACTTCCTTTCCTCTTTCCGGTATAAATTCTATCTCCTGCTGGGAATCACTCTATATGCTCTTTTCTCCGTTTATTTCCTGCGCAGGAAGGATTATTTTGGTAAAACCCAATAAAATACAACAAACCCGGCTCCAAAAATCGGAGCCGGGTTGTTTTCATCCCAGCAGAATCCCTGCCGTTAGCGCCAATCGCGTACAAACAGAGAATGCCACCAATAGGGCCAGATATAGTCATCCGCACTGCCCATTGAGGACCATAAAGTCTCACAGCCGGCATAAACCCAGTCCTCCCCGTCCTTCTCAAAATAAAAAATATTACCCGAGAAAGAGCTATAATAATAGACCTTTGCTTCGCGTTCATTGCAGCGAAGCACCCGGAAATCTTCTGCACAAATTAAACTGTTATATTCTTCCGAATTTTTAAATTCCTCCCCGTGTATTTTCGTTAGCAAGGAATAATAAGCCATGCTGAGCAGCCAAAACAAAAGGATAGCCAGCAATAGCAGCAGCAATGGCCGCTCCCTCCATCTTTTTTTCCCAACTTTATCCTTGATCGGATTCACCCCCTGCTTATTTCCTGGGCAGCCGTTGGGCGTCCAGCTTCTGCGCCATAAAATCCTCCACCAGCCCCCAAAAGATAACGGGATAAGTAAAATGCAGCTTTTCCTCCACAAAGTGGAGCCGGAAACAGCAGCCCAGTTCCTCCTGACGGAACTCCATTCTGTATAGGCTAGAAAAACAATCTTTTCCAGCTGAAGGAGTTCCCAAAAAGCAAATAAAGAAAGCTCCCCCCTCCTCATAGAACTGGTAAAAGAGACGATCCCGCACATTTCTGCGGCTCAAAAAGGAAAGACAATCCTCCACAGAATGGGGGCTGCGGAAAAGAAATTCAAAGGGGCTGGTATCTACCGCCTCCCTACGCAGCCTCGTAAGACTCCAGCCAAAGGGGGAAAAAACACAGCAAAAGAGACCCAGGATATACAGACCAAGCAGCAGGATCGGAAAAGGATCCGCTGGGCGCAGAAATGCAAGCAGGGCCAGCAAAAGCAAAATATACAGCCCAACGAAGAGAAAAAACACCTTCTTTTTCATGGCTATTCCCTCCTCCGAAGGTTTACGCTTCGATTTTGTTTTCTTCTGCAGCTTCCGCCGTCCGCAGAGCTTCCAAAATCTCGGCTTCCTCCTGCTTTTTCCGCAAAGCCAGCTCTTTCTTCTGTTGAACATGAAGCAGAATATTCCAACACAGCAAAGGAGACAAATACCTTACCAATGGGGCAAACAAGGATAGCAGGATATCCAAAAAGCTGGAATCCTTGAAAAAAGGAAGGGCATAGCCGAACCACAGGAAAACGTAGGCCAGGATGCTATAAAGGCGAACCTTCCGCAGATCATGACGAAAAGGAGATTCCTTGGGGTAGCGGCGATCCCTGGCGCCAAAGATGCTCAGGATCAGGAAAACGATTCCTGCCGCGATGCCGCATATTTCAAACAAAAAAGTATCGGGTTCATTTGGCATCTTTGGCATTCCTCCTCCCGAAAACCCTTCCCCTCAACAGAAGCTGCCGAAAAACACAAGCGCTGCCCCCAGATGATAAAAACAGCCCTTTTTCTCAGTTTAGCAAAAGATTGCCCATACGTCAATCCGGAAGGGCGGTCAGCTGCCGGGAAAAGCTTCTCTCTCCCTTTTGGCAGGAATCCGGCTCCGCTCAGTAGAATTACCTATATAGAAAGCCCGGCTTTTCTGTAAGGAGGATTGCTATGAAGGATGCTATGGATAC
>JAFSHU010000005.1 GCA_017440145.1 Bacillota bacterium | reverse complement strand
GGATACCAAGACCAACCTGAGCATCAACGAAATGCACCTGATCGAGATCGTGGGCTACGCCGATGAAGAGGGCGTGACCATCAGCGATCTGGCGGATCGCCTGCACATCAGCCGCCCCTCCACCACAGAGGCGGTGAATAAGCTGAAGCGCAAGGGCTTCGTCACCAAGAAAAAATGCGAAATGGATGGCCGCGTGGTGCGGGTCTACCTCCCGGCAGAGGGGAAAAAGATCTTCGCTTACCACAAATATTATCATCGGAACATGGTGAAGGCCCTCTGCAGTGAATTCACAGAGGAGGAGCAGGCCATCATGGTTCGCGCCATCGGCAAGCTGAATGATTATTTCAAGAGAAGCGTGGGAGAGAAATCCTGAGCGTTTCCGCAGGCCGGCTGCGTGATTCCGCAGCGCTTCGCGGCATCGGCAGGCGGAGCAACTATTTCAAGAAAACCTGGAGAAAAATATGAGCTTTTCTATTTTAGGAACGGGCAGCTACGTGCCGCCCCGTATCGTAAGCAACGACGAGCTGGCGACCATGATGCCCACCTCGGATGAGTGGATCAGCCAGCGGGTCGGCGTGAAGGAGCGGCATATCTGCACCACGGAGACCGCTGCGGAGCTGGCCACCCAGGCCGCACTCCGCGCCCTGGAAAACAGCGGCACCAAGCCGGAGGAGCTGGATCTGATCCTGGCTGCCACCGTCAGCGGGGAGGAGATCTGCCCCGGCATCGCCTGCCAGGTTCAGCGGGATCTGGGCGCCACCTGCCCGGCCATGGACATCAACGCGGCCTGCAGCGCCTTCATCTACCTGCTGGAAACTGCCGCCGCCTTTTTCGCCCGGGGACGGGTGCAGCGGGTGCTGCTCATCGGCGCGGAGCGCATGAGCCGCCTGCTTGAATGGGACAAAGCCGGGATCTGTGTCATCTTCGGCGATGGCGCGGGCGCAGCCGTGCTGGGCCCCGGCGAGGATCTGCTGGCTTCCCGCCTGCACACCTACGGTGGGGACAGCGTGATCTGCATCCCCAATTATATCGGCGCTTCCCCCTTCTTCACCCGGGAAGCCCGGCCGCCCTTCGTGAATATGAACGGGCAGGAAACCTATAAATTTGCAGTGAACGCCATGTGCCGGGATCTGGCACAGGTGCTGGAGGATGCAGAGCTGGAAGGCTCTGCGCTGGCCTGGGTCATCCCCCATCAGGCCAATGTCCGCATCATCCAGGGGGCCAGCAAGCGCCTGCCCATCCCGGAGGAACGCTTTTATGTGAACATTGACCGCTACGGAAACACCAGCTCTGCCAGCATCCCCATTGCCCTGGATGAGCTGAACAGGGGTGGGAAGCTGAAGCCCGGCGATCTGCTGGCCATGTGCGCCTTTGGGGGCGGCTTATCCAGCGCAGCCTGCATTCTTCGCTGGTCTGTTTAGTTAGCCTAACTAACTTCCTTTGACGAAGAGCAGGGATCCCGATGGGGAGAAGAACTGCTCCCCGGATTCCGGCGAGAGAAAGCCTGTTCCCGGAGCTTCCGGCGAGAGAAAAGCCTGCTCCCGGAGCTTCCGGTGAGAGAAAAGCCTGTTCCCGGAGCTTTCGGTGAGAGAAAAGCCTGTTCCCGGAGCTTTCGGTGAGAGAAAGCCTGCTCCCGGAGCTTCCGGTGAGAGAAAAGCCTGTTCCCGGAGCTTTCGGTGAGGGAAAGCCTGCTTCGGTCTCCTCAACAAAATCTGATCTCAGTCTTGTGCGCCCGGCGTTCTTGCTGCTGGGTGCCGCCACAAAATAGAAAATCAAAAAAGAGCAAACAAACGGAGGTATATCATCATGTTGACTTTGGAAAAACTCATCGAATTCATCGCAGAACAGCTGGATAAGGATGCTGCAGAGATCAACGCGGACACCACCCTGGAATCCCTGGGCAT
>JAFSHU010000032.1 GCA_017440145.1 Bacillota bacterium | reverse complement strand
TTCCCTCCCCAGGCAGCAGGCAATCCGCAAAGCCCGGTGAATCCTCCCAGGCCTCATACAGCCGAAGAGACTGCCGGAAAGACGGATGATGCAGCGGCGGAAGCCCAAAAAGAGGTAAAAACAGCGGGCGAGAAGGAAGAAAAGAAAGAAGCTCCGGAGGAGAAAAGCACCTCGCCTTTCCTTTCTGCCCTTTGGTCTTATGTAAAAATCATCCTCGTCGCCTTCCTGATCGCTTTCGTGCTGCGGGCCTATGTTTTTGATCTGACGATGGTGGATGGCACTTCCATGGATCCCACTTTGAAAGACGAAGACAAACTGATCACCGCCAAAGTCAACTATTACTTTTCCGAGCCGAGAAGAGGCGACATCGTGGTTCTGAATGCACCGGATATGCCCGGGCATGATTATATCAAGCGGGTCATCGGCCTGCCCAATGAACGAATCACCATTCAAAACGGAAAGGTTTATATCAACAGCGAGCAGCTGATCGAACCCTACCTGAATGATCTTCCTACTTACGGGGATATCGATATGGTTATTCCCGATGGGTATTACTTTGTCATGGGGGATAACCGAACAGACAGCCGGGACAGCCGGGAAGACAAAATCGGCGTGATCAGCAAGGATGCCATCAACGGGAAAGCCGTATTTCGGCTGCTGCCTTTTGAGCGGATCGGCGGAATCTATTAAGTTTTCTTTCTCCGATCAGCACGTTTGGGGCCAGCATTCTGAGAAAAGATTTGTTTTCTGATTATAAAAGCAGATAAAAGGGCGCATCTCAATTCGGGATGCGCCCTTTTTGAGCAAAAGACAGCGATCAAAAACTGCTCGCTAAAATCCCAGCTCCTGATCGACCAAAACCACAGTAACCGGCACCGCACGGGTGGGGCGCCGCAGCAGCAGATACGCCCGGCAGGAACGATCCGGGGAATTGCAGTCGCAGCATTCACCGGTTTTCGTGCAGGGGGTATCAAAGCCCTTGCGCTGGCAATTAATGGGCGCCACCTTTTCGATCCGATCCAAAGCTGCAGAGACATCCGCCACCAGCTTATTGATGCCAACCAGCAAATATAAGCGTTTGGGGCCATAGCAGTGGGCAGCCAGGCGGTTCCCCATGCCATCCACATTCAGAATGCAGCCGTCAGCCGTAACAGCATTTGCGGAGCAAAGATAGGCATCCACCCGCTGCGTCCGATAAAACAGCTCTTTTTTATCTTCGGCAGAAAGCTCCGG
Organism: Bacillota bacterium; assembly: GCA_017440145.1. Taxonomy (GTDB): domain Bacteria; phylum Bacillota; class Dehalobacteriia; order UBA4068; family UBA4068; genus RGIG3155. The sequence goes on along the minus strand of JAFSHU010000032.1, from coordinate 4,266 downwards.
CTTCCAGTGATCCAGAATCTCGATCCCGCGCTCTGCCAGACGCTCCAGCAAACCGCTGCTGCGTACGCTGACCGAACCGCCGACACCAACGGAAGCGCCATCGGGGATCTGCCCATTCATCCAATCAACGGCTTCCTCCAGGCTGGCAAAATGTGCCGTCTGGAAGGCATGCTGCTCCAGGGAAGCTAAGGTTTTCTGAACAAGATTTTCCATATTGATTCCCCCTAAAATCCTCTGTATTTCCACAAAGAAGTGAAAGCCTTTCCCAAAAGAAACAAAGAAACACACAGCACGCAAACCTCTACGGTTTCATTGCTGCCATAGCCAAGAAAAACCCCGACCAACCAAAGGACCAGCCCCAGGGAAAGAAAAATCAGACTGTCCCGCAGCCAATTTTTGGGGCGGGCGGGAATGACCTTCTGCATGCCATCCATCCGCCGACGACGCTCGCCCTTCAAATAGGCTTCCAAAAAGTATCCTGCGCTGAGCAGCAGGAAAAAGATGATTAAAACCGGCAAAACGATCCAGATGTTTAAAGCCTCCAGCTTCAGGAACAGGCTGGCGCCCAGCAAAAGGCAGCCCAGAAGAAACAAGCCAATGCAGCTGAAAAGCATTTTTCTTTCTTCCAGCTTATGCAGTCGGATCAAACCGCGGAAAAAGAGAAATAAGCCATAAAGACCTGCACAAATCGTACCAATCAGTAAGGCCTGTGTCATCGCGTTCCCCCCTGATCTTCAAGTTCGTTTTCCTCGTCCGGCTCAGACCAGACGATATTGCAATAGGACAAACCTTCATCCACCTCATTGAAATGCACTGTGCCGTTGAATGCCAGGGGTGCCAGGAAATAATCGCTGATGCCGGAAACAGAGGCCGCGTAGCGATCTGCACCCGCTTCATAGGAGAAATATCGCGTTTGCTGCAGACAGCGGGTCAGAAGTGAGCGGGCGACGAGCACGCGCTCTGCTGCCCAGGAATATTTCTCTCCACCGGCCTGCTCCAGCAGGGAAAGGGCTTCTTCCCCTTCCCCCAAAGCGGCAGCAAGCACTGCCCGCCAGGACAAAAGCTCACCACGCTCCGTTTCTTCAAAATCATGTGCCGCATAAAGCTGGGCGGCAGTGGCCCGATCCCCGTTTCTCAGCAAAGCCCACAGCAGCCAGCAATAAGAATGGTCATCCAGCTCATCTGAACGAAGCAAAGCTTTGATCTCCCGAATGCAGGGCACCCCGCAGCTGGCCAGGCCGGCCAAAGCAATCGCCTGCTCACTGCGGCTGGGCCCCTGCTCCAGAACATTCTCAAAATACTCCCTCAGAGCGGGATAAGAAACGCCGGAAAGGGTCATCGCAGCCAGCTTCGCACTAAGCTCCAGCTCCGAGCCTCCCCCCTTTTCCCCAAGGCCTCCGTCAGCCTTTTGGTAAACAGAAGCAGTCAGAAAGGGCTCCGCAAACAGAACCGACATATTATCCCCGCCATAATCCACCAAAAGACGCTGTGCGCAGCTTCTGGAAAAGAGAAGCTCCACGGAAGCGGAATCGCCATAATAAAAGGCCGGCTCCAGCAGCATATCCAGCAGCTCCATCCGCTCCCTTGCGCCGCAGATCAGCAAGCGGCTGTCTGCATCCAAACGCAGGCCGGGCCGCAAGCTTTCTATCGTGTAGGAATAGGCATTCTCCTTCGGTATGCTTTCCTCCGGCGCTTCCGGCTTCGATGCTTCCACTTCTACCTGCTGCAGGAGGGATCCTGCATAAACGCCGCCGCTTCCGCAGGTGATGGCCTGCGCGACCAGATAGCATTTTTCCTGGCACTGCGCCGGCATGGAAAAACGCAGGCTGGCCACACCGTTTTCATCCGTCTGCACCATGGCATAAGCCAGGGTCCTTGCAGCCCCATAAGTCCGCATAGCCGCAGCAGGCTTGTCCAGAGACAGACCGGAACCCTGATAATCCTGATAGATTGCCTGCAGCGTATCCACCTCAGGCCGCAAAGCAGAGGAAAGAATCTGCACAGAAAGGGGCATATTGGGCATTGCCTCCCCTTCCGGGCCGGAAACGGAAATGCGGACCTCATTTTCCTTTCCGCATTCCAGAACCGGGACAGCCTCTGCAGTAAGGAGCAGCCTCTGCTTATCCGCAGAGCGGGAAAGCTGGGTATATTCCGCAAGGGCAAAGCCGCCCTCCCCATAATCAAGAGCCAAAATATAACTATCCAGAAGGTTTTCCGGATCAAAGTGCAGCTTATAGTCCCCGGAAAGCCCCGCTTCCGCAGAATGGATGCCTCCGCTGGCCTGCACATACAAACGAGCCGTGTCAGCCTTTTGTCCCGGAACCACATATTCCTGGCCAGGCTCCAAAAGGACGGGGGTATTCTCTGAGGAAAGACCGGAAGCAGGCAGCACATAGTCCGCATCATTGTTCACCTGGAAGCTGCGCTGTATATATAACAAACCGCTCTGCCAGATCTCCAGGCTATATTCACCGGGCAGGAGCTGCGGCAAAGCCAGAGCTCCGCTGAATACACCCCCGTTCAGATCAGCATAGCCGCGGTACACCGCCTCATCCAGGCCAGCCCCGCTGGGAACAATATAAACCGATACCCGGTCATAATCCAGCTTGCTGCCATCACGGGTCGCAAGCAGGCCGTAATAGTTGATCGTATCGCCGTTGGCATATACGCTTTTATCACTGTATAAATATCGCCAGGCATTCGGGTATTTCTGCTCTTCTACATTCTGCCAGAGCGGCAGCAAAAGCTGCTGATCCCCTGCGGAAACAGAAAACAGGGCTTTTTCCCCAATGGTCAGCTGCGCCAGACCATTTTTATCCGCAACATTTCCGTCACCGCCCCATAAATCCGCTACCGTGGCAGCAAGCGCCTGCCCGGATCCTGCATCAAAGCACCAGAGAAGCGCCTGATCTGAATCCGTCAGCACATAAACCTGCAGGGGGCTGACCATAAAGAAGCAATCCCGGGAAACTGCACCCTGCATGACCCGCAGCATATAACAGCCAACAGGCAGGGCTTGATCCAGCTGCAAAAGCAGATCTTTCCCATTCGCAGCAGCTTCCAGTGAAAAGGATTTGGAAAAAAGCCTCTGGCTTTGATCCACAGCCGTTTTTCCGTAATAGGAAAAAGATGCGCTCCAGGCCGGATGCCGCTCAGCCAGCTCCTTCAAAATCTCCGCATAGGCTTCTGCATCCCCCAAATCATACAGGGAAACCAAAACGGAGGTTTTTGCCTGCCCTTCCGGGAGCGGCAATCCCTTCAAAGAAAAGCTGGGGACCTCCATTGGCGTAAAAGAGGAAGCGCCCTTGATGCTCCAGCCTTCTTCCGGCAATTTGGTTTCAAAAGACCAGGTATAGCCTTCCTCCAACAGCAAATCGCTATGTTCAAAAGGAAGCCCGGGGGAAAGGGAAACCGTATACACTGTCCCAGGCTGCAAATTACCCTCCGGCACAAAGCGAAGCACGCGGCCTTTCTGCACAAAGCTGCCTGCCACTTCCGGGGAAATCTGAATATGTTCAGCCAGAACCTGCGGATCAACACACAAGGCAGAGGACAAAACCAGCTCAATAGAGGCATCTTCAGAAACCCTGGTTTGTTTGTCCGCAGGGCGCACTTCTTTCACAGACATTTGGGCTTTGGTCTGCACCGCCCAGCTGTAGCTGCTTTCCTCTGCCGACAAAGTAAAGGTATAGACAGTATCCTGCTCCAAAGGCAAAGCAGGTGTGATCAGCACCTCCTGCTTACTGGAGCCCTGGTGTACACCAAAATCGATTTCAGGGGAAACGGAAAGAGCTTTATTTACGGCAGCAGAGCTGATGGGCCCGGCAAAACGAAGCTGAAAGGCAGAGGCCGGATCCACACCGCCCTCATCCTCCATTGTTGCAGAAAAGAGGGCTGTTTCCACAGCTTCACTGCTGATATCTCTGGTCCAGCCATAAATCAGCAGAGAACCGGCAAGCAAAAGCATAAAAATAATCAAAAGCAGGAAAAGGGTAAGTTTTTTCATTACAACCTCAAACGCGCAAAAATATTAGAAAGAAACCTATCTAAGTATTATATCGAAAAAAAGCTGCTATTGCAACTGCTTCTCCACCGGCAAAAACAATATCACGACTGCAGGGGGAACAAATCCCCCTTTTTCTCCCTGAAACAAAAAGAAGGGGGAGCTTTCGCTCCCCCTTGGCATTGATCAAAGCTTATTTATTTTCTTCAGTCTCAGCTTCTTCAGCGGAAGCATCATCGGTGACTTCTTCAGCGCCTTCTTCG
>JAFSHU010000031.1 GCA_017440145.1 Bacillota bacterium | reverse complement strand
TTTCTGCTTGGTTTTCACAAAATAGGTCAATTTCACCCTATCATGCATACTTATTATAGGTCAGTTTCACCCTATAGTCAATAGGTCTATATGCCATAATTGCTACAGGTGAGAAAATGAAACGGCTAAGACAATTACGCAAAGAGAAAAACCTGACCCAGATCCAGATGCAGATTTTGACCGGCATCGATCAAAGCGATTATTCCAAGATAGAGAACGGCAAAAGATATTACACTTTTGAGCAGTGCAAGCGCATCGCCCTGGCTCTGGAAACCAGCATGGATTATCTGGCCGGGCTGACAGATGAAAAAAAGCCCTATCCACGGGGAGAGGGCTGCAGGGAAGAAGAATAAGCACACAAAAAAGAGCCAGCATACGCTGGCTCTTTTTTATTAGATTATACGATCTGCAATCAAATCCGCGTTTGGCCGCCGGAACTATTCCAGAACGGTGACGCCATCCACGATGTAGCTGAATGCAGGAGCGGAGACGTTGAAGGATTCGTTGAAAGCGCCGTCAAAGACCAGGCCGCTTGCATCGTCATCGGTCAGCTCAGCGCCTTCCACGGTGAAGGTGGTGGTATCAAAGACCTTGGTTTCGCCTTTGATGATGGCTTCCTTGGCGGCAGCCACGGCGTCCTTGATCTCCTGAGAGACCAGAGCGTCGTTGATGGTCAGGTCAACCATGCCGTCTTCCAGATTACCGGCCCAGTCCAGAGGCATTTCTTCGCCGTTGACAACGGCTTCCACCATGGCGATGTAGCAGGGAGCCCAGTCCCAAACCACGGAGGCAGCGCAGGCTTCCGGCACAGCCAGGGTCATGTCAGCGTTATAGCCCACGCCCTTCACGCCGTTGGCAGCGCAGGTGGACATGGCAGCGGTGGTATCCGCATGCATACCCAGAACGTCGCAGCCGCTGTCGATCAGAGCCTGTGCGACCTGGCCTTCCATGGTGGCGTCAGACCAGGAATTGGTGTAGGAAACGTTCATCTTCACATCCGGGTTCACGGATTTGGCGCCCAGATAGAAAGCGGTGTAGCCGCTGATGCATTCTGCGAAGGGCATGGCGGTCACATAGCCGATGGTGTTGCTTTCGGTCAGCATGCCGGCGACGATACCGCTCAGGTAACGGGCCTGGTAGATATGGCCGAAGCAGTTGTGGAAGTTATCCAGACCGCTGCCTGCAGCCTGATAACCGGTGAAATGGCAGAATTCCACTTCCGGATATTCCTTGGCCACTTCCAGCATGTAATCTTCGAAGCCGAAGCTGTTGCCGAAGATGATGTTGCAGCCTGCTTCCACCAGCTCACGGCAGGCGGTATCGCAGCTGCTGTCTTCTGCGATGTCATATTTGCAGATGATCTGATCATCCGCGAGACCCAGAGCGGACTGCATTTCTTTCACGCCCTGGATGTGTGCGAAGGAATAGCCCTGGTCAGCCTCGGAGCCGATGAACATAAAGCCGACCTTGATGTTTTCCATGGTGATGCCTTCTTCTGCTGCTTCTTCCTCGCCGGAGACTTCCTGCTCCTGCTCCTGATTTTCAGCAGGATCATTCACCGGAGCTTCTTCCTGACCGCAGGCTGCAAAGGCAAAGAGCATTGCCACAGCCAGCAAAACCAGCATAAACTTTTTCATTCTTTTTTCCTCCCGAGATATTTAAATTTCGTGCTACACAAAAAGAACGCGCCGGCATGCCTCAGGCAGCCGGCTTGGCGGGGCGCCTTCAGAACGCGGTCCGCTTGTCCATTATATAATAAGCCGAAAAGCTTGTAAAGCAAAAATTCTCCGTTCTCCACCCTTTTTTGCAGGGCAGCGCGTTTGTTTTTCGGCATTGCCGGAAAGTCGCCGCTCCTGTCCCTGCGAGGAAGTTCAGCTGCAGCAAAAAGATCGTAAACCACCCCTTTCCTAAAAGAAAGGGGCCCAAAGAACTTTCATTTTTGGCCCGCTGCCCGGAATCAGGAGTACGGCCCAAAGGCTAAAGTTCTCCTGGGTCTCACAGGTTCGGCTTCGCCCTTTGCGTGGCAAACTTTACGCAAACCAAGCTTTTCAAGAGAAGTTGGGCTTTGCCTTATAAAAAACTGCCGGGAAGCCACGGCTTTGGTCGATTCTTCTGAATTGAGAATACTCCGCAGTTGAAATCTGCTCTTTTTCGCTATATAATAGTACCAAATAACAAATTGGAGGCACAGCTATGGCCTTTTTGGATAAGCTTTCGGATTTGGCGAAGAGCGCAAAAAGCGGCGCAGAGGATCTGGTGGAGACCGGTCGCCTGAACGTCCGCATCAACGATGAAGAAAAGAAGATCAGCCGCATCAAGCAGCAGATCGGTCAGTATATCTGGGAGCAATACGCAGCCGGGGTGGATGGAATTCCCCAGGGCGCGTTGGAATTTTGCCGGCAGATCGACCAGGCAAATGAGGAGATCGCCAATCTTTCCATGCAGATCAATGTGATCAAATCCCAGAGCAGCGCGGTGAAGGTTTCCCCTGCGCCCAGCCCGGCGCCGCAGGCGGATTCTGCCTTTGGGAATTGCTTCAGCTGCGGCGGCCCCCTGCGCGAGGGGGATAAATTCTGCCCCGCCTGTGGTACTGCCCAGCCCCAGCCGCCGGAGGAAGCCCCCGTGGTGGATGTGGAGCCGGAGGATGCGCCCCGGCTTTGCCCGGTCTGCGGCCGGGAAATGCCGGAAAGCGCCAAATTCTGCAATATCTGCGGCGCAAAGCTGGATTTATAATCAGGAGTCAGCCGCCACCCTGCGGTGGAAAGGCCTGCTTCTCAAATCTGCGGCACAAGCCGGATTTACAATCAAAAGGCACCGCCACCCTGCGGTGGAAAGGCCTGCTTCTCAAGTCTGCGGCATAAGCCGGATTTACAATCAAAAGGCAGCCGCCACCCTGCGGTGGAAAGGCCTGCTTCTCAAATCTGCGGCACAAGCCGGATTTACATTCAAAAGTCAGTAGCCACCCTGCGGTGGAAAGGACTGCTTCTCAAGTCTGCGGCATAAGCCGGATTTACAATCAGGAGGCTCATATGAAAGCATTGGAAGAAAAAATCGTCCGGGACGGCCTGGCCCTGGGCACAGAGATCGTGAAGGTGGATTCCTTCCTCAATCATCAGATCGATACGGAATTCCTGCTGCAGCTGGGGGATGAATTCGCCCGCCTCTTTGCTGATGCGGCCCCCAGCAAGATCCTGACCATGGAAAGCTCCGGCATCTCTGTGGCAGTGGCAACCGCTCTCAGCTTCGGTAAGCTGCCTGTGGTCTTTGCCAAGAAAACAGCCCCCAGCACCATGGTGGAGGATACCTACAGCGCGGATGTGATGAGCTTTACCCGGGGAAAGGTCAGCACTGCCCGGGTGGCGAAAAAATTTATCTCCCCCAGGGATCGGGTGCTGATCATCGACGATTTCCTGGCACATGGGGAGGCAGCCTCCGGCCTGGCAGAGATCGTCCGGCAATCCGGCGCGAAGCTGGTGGGCATCGGCGCGGTGATCGAAAAAGCCTTCCAGGGAGGCCGGGAAAAGCTGGCCCCCTATTCCTGCCCCGTGGTGGCGCTGGCCCGCATCGGCCAGATCGAAAACGGGGAGATTCATTTTCTGCCTGCGGATTAAGCTTCCCTGCCTGCTTCAGGTCAGGGTTTCACATCATCCTATTATAAAGGAGCGTATACAGGCCAGCCGCCGCAAGCGGCTCTCTTCCTGCCCTGTCGCTCCTGCCTGCATCACCCGGAGCAAAAACAGAAAGCTTCACCTCTTCCCTGCGGATTAAGCTTCCCTGCCTGCTTCAGGTCAGGGTTCACATCACTCTATTATAAAGGAGCGTATACAGGCCAGCCGCCGCAAGCGGCTCTCTTCCTGCCCTGTCGCTCCTGCCTGCATCACCCAGAGTAAAAACAGAAAGCTTCACCTCTTCCCTGCGGATTAAGCTTCCCTGCCTGCTTCAGGTCGGGGTTTATATCATCCTATTATAAAGGAGCGTATACAATGGAATTCAAAAATGCTACCGTTACCAAAAAAGCCAATATCTATTTCGGCGGCAAGGTTTCCAGCCGCACCATCATCGCAGAAGATGGCGTCCGCTACACCCTGGGCTTCATGCTCCCCGGCGAATATGAATTCAACACCGGCGCTGCCGAAGTCATGGAAATGCTGGGCGGCTCCATGGACGTGCTGCTCCCCGGCGCCACGGAATATGCCCCCTACGGCGAAGGCCAGGCCTTTAACGTGCCTGCCAACTCCAGCTTTAAGGTCGTGGTGAAGGAATTCGCCGATTACTGCTGCTATTACGCTGACTAAGCGCCCGGCATAAAAAGCCGGAAGCCCCTTCTTCTTTGAAAAGAAGAAGCAAGAAACTTTTAACACTTGGGTCGATACCCTTAATCAGAGGTATCAATCCAAAATTTCAGGTTCTTTGGGTCCCTTTCTTTCAAAAAAAGGGACGCCTTCCGATGATTCAGCAAAAAAGCCCCTCTGAATAGAGGGGCTTTGCTTATAGATGAATGCTATCAAAGTCCCCGCTTTTTTGAAAAGCCGGAAGCCCCTTCTTCTTTGAGGAGAAGGAGCAAGAAGCTTTTAAGGCCTGGGTCGATACCCTTAATCAGAGGTATCAATCCAAAATTTCAGGTTCTTTGGGTCCCTTTCTTTCAAAAAAGGGACGCCTTCCGATGATTCAGCAAAAAAGCCCCTTTGAATAGAGGGGCTTTTCTTATGCCATATGTGCAAAAGAGAGCTCTGCTGCCCCCTTATCCCAGAAGGGGCAGGAGCCTTTCTGCGAAGCGCCGCTGCCCGTCCTCGGAAAAATGCACACCATCAAAGCAAAGCCCAATGCCCCATCCCCCGGCATCCGCGAAGGGGATGGAGAGCCTTTGGCACAGAGCCTGATAGGCGGCGGGCAGGCAGCGGGATTCATGCAGCAGGCTGTTCTCCTGCACCCAGGCGCCTTTTTGCAGGGGCGGCGGGGCGATGAGCAGCAGCTTCCCCCGCTCCAGAGGGATCTGCTCCAGAAAGGCCTCCATGCGGCAGGCCACCGCAGCGGCGCTGTTCCCCTGCAGCAGGTCATTTGTGCCCAGCAGGATCAGCAGCCGATCCAGAGCCGGGCAGGACGCCAGCAGCCGGGAGAATTGCTGCAGCTCCCATTCCCGGTGGGGAATCTCCCGGCCGTTTTCGCCCCGGTTCCGGACCTCCCAGCCGCTCTGCCTGGCCAGAAGCTCCGGCCAGCGATGGGCGGCCGCATAGCGCCCCTCCGAGCAGGCGCGGGGGTCGTAGCCGTAGGTATTGGAATCTCCGAAACAGAGGATGTGCAAGAGAAGCCCTCCTTCTTTGTCCAACTTTTTCGGGAAAGTGGGGTCTGCAAGATTTAAAACCGCCGCTTTTTTGGGGAAGTT
>JAFSHU010000030.1 GCA_017440145.1 Bacillota bacterium | reverse complement strand
ATATGCTCTGCCAGGATCCCTCCCTGCCGGAGCTGCTGGGGGATATCGTCATCAATACGGATCGCTGCGCCCAGCAGGCAGAGGCCTACGGCCAATCCTACGAGCGGGAGCTGGTCTTTCTCTTCATCCATGGCCTGCTGCACCTGATGGGCTATGACCATGAGCTGGGCGAGGCCGAGGAGAAGGAGATGTTCGCCCTGCAGGATATGATCATCGGGACGCTTTATCCGGAGGAGAAGAAAAACAGTTGACAGTAGAATGCGAGGAATATCGTCGAGACTATGAAGCTCCGGCTTGGAAAACAGCTATATCACAGATTGTAGCTTTTTGATGTTGATAGAAGTAGAGGGATAAAATGAAATATCTAACTGATTTTTGCGCAAGAACAGATTTAACTACCAAATATGGAAATAATGCACTCTTGCTATACGCACTACAGCTTAGATTCGAACTTTCTGATATAGTGTCCATTGCAAGTGATGCGTTAACTGATGGCGGAAATGACAAAAAATGTGATTTAATTTATGTAGATCAAGATACTGGAGTGGCTGTAATTGCACAGGGATATATGAAGCAAACGCCCAAAGTTGGAAATCTTGCTCCTGGCAATAAGGCAAGTGATCTGAATACCGCTGCCGCATGGGTATTCTCACAAAATCCAGATGACGTACCAGAACAAATCAGAGAACAAGTACGATTGCTTCAATCATCAATTGAAAGCAATTCTATTAGTACAATCTATTTTTGGTTTGTTCACAATCTTGAACAAAATAATCCTCAAATTAAGGAAGAGCTTGCTACTATGCAATCAACTGCAAGAGCATTAGTAAAATCAGTGTTTCCTCGTAACGAAGTGGATGTTTTTGCTGTTGAAGTTGGTAATGAGACAATAGAAAAATGGTATAACGCAGCAAGCAAACAGATTACAATAACCGACACATTTGAAGTAGAGACACCTAAAGTCGGATTTGAACTAATTGGGGAAAATTGGAAGGCCTATATTACAGCTGTTTCTGCAAAATGGTTAAAGCAACAATATGATACATATAAGGACGATCTTTTCTCTGGAAATCCTAGAAATTATTTAGGCTCAGGAAAAAAGAAAAACAAGATCAATCTTGGTATAATGGAAACAATTAAGCAACAACCCAATAATTTTTGGGCATGCAATAATGGAATTACCGCGTTGGTAAATGATTATACCATAGTAGAAATCGAAAATGAAAAAAAGCTATCAATTTCGGGCATTACAATTATCAACGGGGCACAAACAACAGGTGCAATTAGTAATGTTGAGACGTTAAAAGATGCTTGGATTCCTATTCGATTTATTGTTTGCCATCACACCGATATAATTAATGACATCATCACTAACAACAATAAGCAAAATGAAATTTTGCCATCTGACTTGCGAAGTAACGATAAAACACAAAATAGATTAAGATCAGAATTCGCGCCTTACACAAAACTTTATTATAGTGGCGGCCGAAGAGGAAATGTTAGACCTTCTCGCAGTAAGGAAATATTGGATCCATATGTTGTTGCGCAAGCACTTTTAGCATTCCATGGCGATTGTGTTACAGCATATAATGCAAAAAATGATTTATGGCGTAGTGATCAACTGTATAGCAATATTTTCCCGGAGTGTTTAACTGCAACACACATCATTTTCACTTATTCTTTAGCCCGTGCAATTGATTCTTACAAATTAGATCTACAACAAAAGAGCAATGAGCGCACTGAGGTTGAAGAAAAACAATATAAATATCTATCAAAACGCGGGTCAAAAATGTTACTGCTTTATACTGTATCTAAATGCATGGAAAGTGTCATGGGCAATAAAATAACGGATAGTTGGACACTTTCTTTCAATGACAACTCTGATTTTGATGCAGTAATTCTCCTTTGGAAGACACTAATAAAGACGATTCTTCCTTTCGCTTATTCTCATCTTGATCCCGTATTAAAGGATGGTCTTAAAAGCAAAGAACAATCTGAAAAAGCAGCAGATACTGTTGTTGGACTTTTTACTGCAGTAACAGATACAATACGACCGCAGTTACAAACTTTTGCCCAAGCGGTTACACACAGTTAACTCTTATTTCGTCCATCACCCAAAGATTAAAAGTTTCTCGGTTCCTCTTTTCAAAGAGGAACGATGTTAAAGAACTTCAATTACCAGCCACAGGCTTCGAATAAGGAGGACAGGCAAACCATGAGCAAGAGCCATCAGCAGCGGAAGACCCAGAGCAGCAAGGCAGAGCCGAAGGTATTCAAGAGCGGCTTCATCGCCATGCTGGGCCGGCCCAACGCAGGCAAATCCACGCTGACCAACCGACTGGTGGGGGAAAAGGTGGCCATCGTATCCGATAAGCCCCAGACCACCCGGAACAGCATCCGCGGCGTCTACACGGACGAGGGCATGCAGGCGGTGTTCATCGATACCCCCGGCGTACACAAGCCCAAATTCAAGCTGGGCGAGCGGATGATGGAGGCAGTCTCCGATTCCCTGGCCGGCTGTGATCTGGTGCTTTATCTGGTGGATGTGAGCGAGGAATTCGGCGCCGGGGAGCAGTATATCCTCTCCATGCTGAAGAAGCTGCAGACGCCGGTCTTCCTCATCCTGAACAAGATCGACCTGGTGGAGAAGGAAGCTCTGCTGCCCCTGATCGCCGCCTGGGCCGGGCGCTATGATTTCGCGGAGGTGGTTCCCCTTTCCGCGCTGCGGGGAGAAAATTCCGGGGAGCTGCTGCCGCTCATCCGCCAGTATCTGCCGGAGGGGCCGCAGTATTACCCGGCGGACATGATCAGCGACCTGCCGGAGAATATGCTCATCGGGGAGCTGGTGCGGGAGCAGGCTCTGCTGCTCACCAATGACGAGGTTCCCCACTCCCTGGCGGTGAACGTGACCGAGCTGGAGGAGCGGGAAAACGGCACCCTCTATGTCTCGGCAAATATCTACGTGGAGCGGGAATCCCAGAAGGGCATCATCATCGGCAAGCACGGCGCTATGCTGAAGGAGATCGGCAGCCGCGCCCGGGCAGAGGTGGAGAAGATCTTCGCCTGCCCCGTCTACCTGGAGCTGCGCGTCCGGGCAAAGAAGGATTGGCGGAACAACGAAGGCCTGCTGGATAGCTGGGAGTATCAGGAGCTGTAGCCCTCCCAGCTGCGCCTCAGCCGCGACCCCCTGCCAGACGGATCAAAACCGAGAAGCAAGGCTTTCCCGCTTTCACCCGCCCCGCAGCTTGCGGGGCCTTTTTGTGAGTTGAGAGTTGAGAGTTGAGAGTTCCCCTCTGTCATTGCGAGGAAGCTTTTCCGGGAAAAGCCTGTAAACCGTCCCTTTCTTGAAAGAAAGGGACCCAAAGAACTTCAATCTTTGGGCTGTACTTCTCACCGAAGAGCAGCAGGCCAATTATAAGTGTTTTCTTGCTTCTTCTTTTGCAAAAGAGGAAGGATTTGCCATAAGCAAGGCACAAAAATTCATTTCTAAACCCATTCCACAACAGAAAGAAGTCCTGAACATGAACCCTGAAAAGAAACAGGAAATGCTGCGCTCCGCACCCATCCCCGGGCTGGTGACCCGGCTGGCGGTTCCCACGGTCATCAGCATGCTGGTGACGACCTTTTACAATCTGGCAGATTCCTTTTTCGTGGGGCAGCTGGAAAGCAACAGCGCCCAGGCCGCGGTGGGGGTGGTCTTCCCGCTGATGGCGATCATCCAGGCGCTGGGCTTTTTCTTCGGCCACGGCTCCGGGAACGCCATCTCCCGGCATTTGGGGGCCGGGGATATGCATTCCGCAGGGAGCCTGGCCTCCTGCGGCTTTTTCTCCGCTCTGGGCGCGGGGCTGCTGGTGATGCTCCTGGGGCAGCTTTTCCTGGAGCCCCTGGCCCTGCTGCTGGGCTCCACGGAGACCATCCTGCCCTATGCCAAGCCCTATCTGCGGATCATCCTCCTGGGTGCGCCCTATATGACGGCCTCCCTGGTGCTGAACAACCAGATGCGCTTTCAGGGGAACGCCCTCTTTTCCATGATCGGCATCACCAGCGGCGCGGTGCTGAATCTGGTGCTGGATCCGCTGCTGATCTTCCATTTCGAGATGGGTATCTCCGGGGCAGCCTGGGCCACCATCCTCAGCCAGCTCTGCAGCTTTTTGCTGCTGCTTGGCGGCATCAAATGGGCCAAATGCGTGCCGCTGGATATCCGCAAGCTTCGTTATCTGCCCCAGCTGATGGGGGAGATCTTCAAAGGGGGCCTGCCCTCCCTGGTACGACAGGGGCTTTCCAGCCTGTCCATCGTGGTGCTGAACTGGGCCGCCCGTCCCTTCGGGGATGGGGCCATCGCGGCCATGTCCGTGGTGCTGCGGCTGAATAACTTCGCCAATTCCGCGGTGATCGGCTTCGGGCAGGGCTTTCAGCCGGTCTGCGGCTTCAATTACGGCGTGGGGAACAAGGCCCGCGTGCGGGAAGCCTTCTGGTTCAGCGTGAAGGTGGCCAGCATCTGCCTGGTCTTTACCGCAGCGGCAGGCTTTGTCTTCTCCGAAGAGCTGATCGGCCTCTTCCGGGAGGGGGATCCGGAGGTGGTGCCCATCGGGGCGCTGGCTCTGCGTCTGCAATGCCTGGCCCTGCCCCTCAGCGGCTGGGTCATCATGAACAATATGCTCTTCCAGACCTGCAAGATCACGGTTCCGGCCAGCATTCTGGCTGCGGCCCGGCAGGGCATCTTTTTCCTGCCGCCCCTGCTGATTTTGCCGCCGCTCCTGGGGATGCTGGGGGTGCAGCTGAGCCTGCCCATTTCCGAGCTATGCTCCTTCCTGCTGGCGCTTTATTATAACCGCAAGCTGCTGAACAAGCTCTGATCCGGGAAGCGGCTTCCGGCGCGGCTTTCCCCTTACAGCTGCGGCAGCCGGGCAAGCGCGCTTCCGGAAAATTTCCCCAAAAAAGCTGCAAATCCCGGGAAAATATGCTATCATAAAAGCATCTGTTTATAGAATCTCGTCAGAGAAGCCCTTTCCCGAAGGCATCCGGCACATAGGCCGCCAGCAGCGAAGCAGGGAAAGGCTTCTCAAACCACCTGCCCGAAAGGCAGCTGCCGCACAGCAAACATAAAAAGGAGGCGCCCCCATGGCAAACATCATCTGGAAGGATCGGAAACGCATCATCTTTGGCCTGCCCTGGAGCTTCACCCGCTATTCCCTGACCGAGGATAAGCTGCTGATCGATACCGGCTTCCTCAGCCGCACAGAAGAGGAGATCCGCCTTTACCGCATCATGGATATTACCCTGAAGCGCCCCCTGGGGCAGCGGCTTTGGGGCCTGGGCAGCGTCCACCTCTGCACCGGGGATAAAAGCACGCCGGAGCTGGATGTGAAGCGCATCAAGAACGCCAAGGAATTCCGCGATCTGCTCTCCAATATGGTGGAGAAGCAGCGTGAGGAGAAACGCATCGTCGCCCGGGAATTCATGGACGGGGATGAGGCGGAGGATAACCACGAGCTGTAATCCGCTGACTGAACTTCAAACGCATATAAGCAAAGCCCCTCTATGCAGAGGGGCTTTTGGTTTGACATGATTTTCCATCTCTGGTATAATGATGACAGGAATTTCATACCGTCAGCGCGGAACTGTGAGCGGCAACTCACAGCTCCCTGCATCAGGTGTCAGACCACCAAACGCAACTTGCCAACGGCAGAATCAGTGTAACATATTTGATCTGCCCATAGCAAGGGGGCTTTTTTCCGCGTGGGGCTTGCACCCAGGCGGTTTTTTGTTTATCGAAAAGCCTGGAAACCCTTCGTCTCTTTTAAAACCGCCGCTTACAAGTTCGGATTCGCCGTTTGCAAAGCAAACTTTAGCGAACCGAACTTAGAAAAAAGCGGCACCAAAAACACTTCTTTTTGGTCTGGACGTTTTAAACAGAAGAGGCGAAGCCCATTAAAGGTTTCTCGGTTCCTCTTTTCAAAGAGGAACGGTTT
>JAFSHU010000029.1 GCA_017440145.1 Bacillota bacterium | reverse complement strand
TTTCGTGGAAGCAGAGGGAGGCCTTATCTTTTCGCAGATTCATCCAAAACCCCCATCCTGCGTTGACAACCCCCCACAGCGGGCTTTATAATGGGCTTACAAGACAGCAAAAAAGAAAAGGAGGAAACATCATGCTGGAAATCGGCAGCAAAGCACCGGATTTTGTTTTATCGGATCAGAAGGGGAATGCGGTTCGCCTCTCTGATTTCCTGGGGAAAAAGGTCGTCCTCTATTTCTATTCCAAGGACAACACCGCCGGCTGCACCAAGCAGGCCTGCGCCTTTGCCCAGAGCCATGGGGAGCTTCAGGCGCAGAATGCGGTGGTCATCGGCATCAGCAAGGATTCCGTGGCTTCCCACCTGAAATTTGCGGAAAAGAACGAACTTCCCTTTCTCCTGCTCTCTGATCCGGAGCTGCAGGCTCTGCAGGCCTATGAGGTCTGGCAGGAAAAGGTTCACTGCGGCAAGGTGAGCATGGGCGTGGTTCGCAGCAGCTATCTCATTGACGAGCAGGGCATCATTCAGCAGGTGCTGACGAAGGTGAAGCCGGAGACCAACGCCGCGGAGATCCTCTCCTTCCTGCAGGCGCAGTCCTGAACGATGCGCATCATCATTTCACCGGCAAAAAAAATGCGTGTGGAGCGGGACAGCCTTCCCTGGCAGGAGCTGCCCCGCTTTTTGCCGCAGGCAGAGGCGCTCTGCCGCGCCCTGCAGGCCATGGATGCACCCGCCCTGCAAAAGCTCTGGGCCTGCAGCGAAAAAATCGCCGCACTGAACATCGAACGCCTGAAGGAAATGGATCTGCGCCGGGGGCTGAGCCCGGCCATCCTGGCCTATGAGGGGCTGCAGTATCAATACATGGCGCCGCAGGTCTTCAGCGAGCAGGCCTATGCCTATATTCAGGAGCATCTGCGCATCCTTTCCGGCTTTTACGGCCTGCTGCGTCCCTTTGACGGGGTGCAGCCCTACCGCCTGGAGATGCAGGCCCCCCTGCAAATGGGGGAGGCAAAGGATCTCTACGCTTTTTGGGGGGATCAGATCGCGGAGGCGCTCTTTGCGGAGAGCAGCTGCATTCTGGATCTGGCCTCCCGGGAATACAGCCTCTGCCTTTCCCGCTATCTGCGGCCGGGCATTCGCATGATCCGCTGCGTTTTTGGGGAGGAAAAGGAGGGCCGCATCATCGAAAAAGGCACCCTCTGCAAGATGGCCCGCGGGGAGATGCTGCGCTTTCTGGCGGAAGGGCAGATCAAAAGCCCGGAGGAGGCAAAGGCCTTCACCGGGCTGGATCATCGCTTTGATCCGGATCGCTCTGATGCGGAGAATTATGTCTTTGTGAGAAGGAGCTGAGCCTGTGGAACTGGGATTGACCTGGCCGCTGCAGCGGCAGCTGCACTGCTTCCCCAGCCCGGGGGAGGAGGAAAACAGGCTCTTTTGCTGGGATGCCCACTGCATCCGGCTTCGGGGGGAAAGCTGCCTGCTGCTGGTACACTGCGCCAGCCGCTATAGCTGCCTGCGCTTTGCCATTTCCCCTCTGGATTGGGCGCGCCTGCCGGAGTTGATGGAGGAGGAGCTGCGACTGAGCCTGGCAGAGGCCGGCCTCCGGGAGGAGGCGGTGGAGCGCTATCTTTCCGCAGCCGGGCCGCTGCGCCTGAGCCGCACCCACGGCCGGCGGGAGGTGGCCTTTCTCAACCGGGCCTGGGAGGATGTGCTGGCGGCGGAACCCCTGCTGGAGGAGGGCAGCCAGCGGCAGCCGCTGCTGAACTGCGCCCTGAACGAGCTGCTCTGCCGCTGTGCCGGGGAAGCGGGGCTGGATCGCCCCTCTGCCCGTCTGCGGCGCATGCTTTCGGAGCAGGGATTCGGCAAAACCTACTCCGAATAAGCGGCACAGCGGCCTTTTTGCCGGAAAGAGACTGCATTCGCGGCGCAGGCTGCTGCCATGCTTCGAAAGCGCTTGCCCATTCCCTGACCCATACCAAGGGAAGCCACAGCATCACAGTGAATCGGCTTTTTCTTAAGAAGTGAGGACTTTAAAAGCAGGGAAACCGTTCTTTTCTTGAAAGAAAAGAACCAAAAGAACTTTAATTCC
>JAFSHU010000028.1 GCA_017440145.1 Bacillota bacterium | reverse complement strand
CGTCCATAAGTAAAGAAGACCAGGCCGAGAGGCACTGGTCTTCTTTATTTTTATGCATGTATCGCTGTGAGCAGGGGGATTGGCTTAGAATCGCAGGGGAATATTGCTGCGGCGAATCAGGGATTTGCCTTCTTCGTCCTCGCAGGGGTAGCCCACGCTGCGTAGGAAAGAGCGCGTGGTGCTTTCAGCCAGCTCCTGCTCTGCCAGGGGACTGACGGTGATGCCGAGGAAATCGAATTGTTTTTTCGGGATGAAGAGCTCCACATAGGGGACGAGGTAGCCGTCCTGTACTCTATGTTTGATCTCGATTTTTTCCTCATCCGGGGTACCAGGAGGATATTCATCAGGAACATGTACTACAAAGCGAACCTCTTCCTCATTGGAGAAATGGTGGTCTTTGAAACAGGCTTGCCATTTACCTAATTGGCTTCTGAAATAAAGGCTGATTGGTTTTATGGCTCTGCGAAAACTTTGTGGTGCCGCACGCTTTATATATTCCATGTAATATTTATTTAACCCAATCAATGTCTTTCGGATAATTTGTTTTTTTTCTTCATCATCATAAATAATTTTATAAATGAAACCTGTTCCAAAAAGACTTTCCCCTTTAATATTTTTTACTGTAAAAGATTCACCCGAGTAACCTGAAATTTTCTCTTCTTTCATAAATCCAATACTATATCCTATTTTTCCATCCTTTTTCCCGTAATATTGCCACATGGGAAGAGAATCAGGATTTTTGGAAAAACAGCAGACATATGGGCTATATGATAATCCTATTACATCGTCCATATAAGGCCTAATTTCCCTCAATAATTTACCAACATCATCTGACTCACGAATCCCTTTCCATAGCTCTGAATCAATGCTCCCTTCTGCTGCCAGCTGATCTCCCACTTCGTAACAAAGCTTCAAAGCATGTTTACCTTCTTCTGGGTCATTCAGGCAATCAAATCGGGTAAACCATAGATGAATGCCATCCTTCTGCAAGATTCCCTGTATACCTGCAGCAGTGGTATAGTGATATATTGAACCAAAATAATTTGCTTTATCTTTAAATATCTTATTAAAATTAGGTTGATCAAGCTCCACTAATATTGATTCTTCAAAATATTCATCTATACCATACCAATCTTTCTTATCTTCCATCTCGCTCATTTTTTGCACCCCCGCTTCCACCGCGTTTCGCTTCGAAACGCCTCCACAACTGTCCACTCTCAACTCTCCACTTCCCCGCCCCGGATGTGGAATCGCTTCCCCACCTTTGCCGCCAGATGCCCATCCACAGCGGAGATAAAGGTCTGCCCCTTATCCGCCACATAGGCCAGCACCTGCGCGCTGCGGTTCTGATCCAGCTCAGAGAGGACATCGTCCAGCAGCAGCACCGGGTATTCCCCGCGGATGCTGCGTGCCAGCTCCAGCTCGGCCAGCTTCAGAGAGAGCGCGGCGGTGCGCTGCTGCCCCTGGCTGGCGAAATCCCGGGCCGGGCGGCCGTCCAGGCGGATCAGCAGATCATCCCGGTGGGGGCCGCAGAGGCTCATCCCCCGGTAAAGCTCATTGGGGCGCAGGCGTTCCAGCTCAGAGAGGAAATGCGCCTGGATCTCCGCTGCGCTCTTCGCCCCGCTCTTCCCGGCGGCGCTGTCCGCATAGTGCAGCGTCAGCTCCTCTCCCCCGGAAAGCTGGGCATGAATGTAGGCTGCCATGGGTGCCAGCTGCTCCACAGCCCGTTCCCGGCAGGCGGCGATCCTCGCCCCCGCCTCCGCAAGCTGCAGATCCCAGAGCGAAAGCTGCTCCCGATCCAGCAGGCTCTCCTCCCCCCGGCAGGCCTTCAGGCAGGCGTTTCGCTGCTTCAGCACATGGGCATAGAGCAGCTGATCCCGGCAATAGCTGCGGTAAGCCTGGGCCAGCTGCCGGTTCAGGTAGCGCCGCCGCTGCTCCGGCCCGGAGCGCACCAGCCAGATGTCCTCCGGCGCGAAGATCACCGTGTGAAAAAGCCCCACGATCTCCGCCAGCTTCAGGCGGGCTTCCCCATCCACCTTCCATTTGCGTTTTTTCCCCCGGCCGGCGGCTGCCTCCAGAAGCAGAGGCCCCTCCTGCCGCTGGATCTTCCCCCGCAGGTAGAAATATTCCTGCTCATGCCGGATCAGCTCCCCATCCGGAGCCAGGCGGAAGGAGGAGGCCAGCCCCAGATAGCAAATGGCCTCCAGCAGATTGGATTTGCCCTGGGCGTTTGCCCCCCAAACCAGATTCAGGCCGGGGGAGAATCCCAGCTCCACCCGGCCGTAATTTCTGAATCCATCGATGTATATGCTCTCGATCTGCATAGGCGTTCTTCCTGCGTAAGATGTACGGGATACGTTGGTGATCCCTTGGAAACCCTTCCTTTCTTGAAAGAAAGGAAGCGAAAGAACTTCAACGGGAAGCCTCATTTTCTGTCATTGCGAGGCAGGCAAGCTGCTGCTTTGCCCCAGCAAAGCCCAGCTTGGCAACGTGGCAATCTTTTGTGCAAAGCAAACTGAAAGGCAGCTGCTCAATATAAGCTTTTTTCCTGCGTAAGATGCACGGGATGCGTTGGTGAGCCCTTGGAAACCCTTCCTTTCTTGAAAGAAAGGAAGCGAAAGAACTTCAATCTTTGGCCTGCTGCTCTGATCCGAAGCACAGCCCAAGCGTTAAAGTTTTTTGACCCACTTTTTTTCAAAAAAGTGGGGATTCTTCCTATCTCCGCCAGCGGCAAAAGAAGCAAGCAAGACAAGGCCGCCGCAAGCGGCCCGCGGAGGCGTACTTCCGGTACGCCGCACAAGGGGCGCGAAGCGGCAACGCCGTATTGCGCCGCTTATTTTG
>JAFSHU010000003.1 GCA_017440145.1 Bacillota bacterium | reverse complement strand
TGGGACGGAGATCGAGATCCTGCGCTATGGCAGCGGTTCGGTGACCATCGAGGCAGCCAGCGGGGTGACGCTCCGCTGCGCGGAGACGGCCCGCATGATCGCGAAGCAATATGGCGGGGTTTCCCTGAAAAAGCTGGCCACGAATGAATGGCTGCTCATGGGGAACCTGGGCTAAAGGAGGGATACATATGCGGATGAACCGAAGGGCGTTTTCGCTTGCACCCACGGTATCAGCCCCTCCTGCCGTGGGGGGGACATATTTGGTTAAAATTTGGTCTATCTTTGATGGGGGCAAGGACTGGAACTCCGATGTTTTCCCGGATGGGGTTTATGGGTCTTTCACGGCA
The DNA here is from genome assembly GCA_017440145.1 of Bacillota bacterium. Taxonomy (GTDB): domain Bacteria; phylum Bacillota; class Dehalobacteriia; order UBA4068; family UBA4068; genus RGIG3155. Next base: position 9,141 of record JAFSHU010000003.1, on the reverse strand, counting down.
GGGTCTAGTGTGGATGTTGATTTAAGCCCTGACACCGGCATTTTCGCCATCATTGATGTAAACTCTTACGACGATCCGAGCGAAAAGCTAAATTATCGCCTGCTTGATGACCTGCGGGTAAGCTTCACCATGCCGGATTTTGATGTAGCGGTGGAAGTAGAGACAGTTTATTAAGAAAAAACGACAGGAACAGGAGGAAAGACAATGAGTGAACGAATCGTATTCGCGGACGGAACGGTCTTCCAATGCCCGGAACAGCCCAAGGCGCCGGTTCAGCCTTATCCGGATCGGAAACGGGAATGGAAGAAGCTGACGGTCTGCGCGGAGCTGGCCCTGGTGAAGGAGAAATTTGTGGATGGGGCTGTTTATTTCCACGAATGGGACAGCCTGGTGCTGGATGAAGAGGGCCAGGAAAGCCAGGAGACCATCCGCCGGGAGCTGAGTGCGTACAGCATCGCGGGGGATCTGGTGGATACCCGGGACGGCAACATCACGGTTTACATGGGCAAGCCCACGGAGCTGGAGGAGACCCAGGCTGCGCTGGACACGCTTTTACTTTTGGAATTGGGGGATCTGGAGATATGAACCAAGCATTTTTTGGCAGCGTAAAACGCTTATATGACGCAGGAAAGCTCAGCCTGAATGGTGTTTATGGGGCTGTGGAGCGAGGCTGGATCACGGCAGCGCAGTATGAAGAGATTACCGGCGAGGCTTGTCCTGCATAAGGGGGGACGGATATGGACTGGAGCAGCATTATTGTGGGGGCTCTGGCGCTCTGTGGCACCCTGGGCGGCAGCTATATGGGTGTGCGGAACAGCAACCGCCTGGTGGAGCATCGCCTGAAATCCCTGGAGGAAAAGGTGAACAAGCACAACAGCCTGGTGGAGCGGATCACCAGGGTGGAGGATGCCGTCAGCCAGAATGAAGAACGCATCCGGGAGCTGGAATCTCTGCACCTTCGTACTTAGAAAAGTACCTTTGCGATGCTTCCGGCATAGTTTGGGGCAGGAACATGTTTTGAGAGGCAAGCAAAAAGAAAAACAAAGAAGAGCGGAACAAAAAGAGAGAAACAAAGAAGAAAGGAGGCGGAAACATGCTGGAAATGACAGCACTGTATTCGGAAAGCATGATGGCCATTGGTTTTCTGGCGCTGCTGATCGGCGTTGTGACAGAGCTCACAAAGAATGTGGGGGCGCTGAAAAAGCTTCCCACGGATCTGCAGGCCATGGTCAGCGGCATTGTTTTTGCGCTGGCCTATATGGTATACAGCAATGCCAGCCAGGGGCTGGATTTTCATTGGTATCAGGCCATCGCAGCGGTGATCCAGGGGCTTTTGGCTGCATTTGTGGCCAGCTACGGCTGGACAAAGCTGGAGCAGATGGGCAGACGCCTGGAAAAAGAGAAAGGGGAGGAAAAATGAGCGGGGCAGAGGAGCTTCTGCGGGTGGCCCGCAGCCAGCTTGGATACCGGGAAGGAGCAAACAATGCCACGAAATATGGGGCCTGGTATGGCATGAACAATCAGCCCTGGTGCGCCATGTTTGTGAGCTGGTGCGCCGATCAGGCCGGGCTCAGCAGAGATGTGATCCCCCGCTTTGCCTATGTCCCCTACGGCGTGGCGTTTTTCCAGAAGCAGGGACGCTATTTCCCCCGGGGCGCAGATGCGCCGAAGGCCGGGGATGTGGTTTTCTTCGGCAGCAGTGACCATGTGGGTATCGTGGAGCGGGTGGCCGATGGAATGGTCTACAGCATTGAAGGGAACACCTCTGCTTCCGGGAACAGCAGCAATGGGGATGGCGTATACCGAAGGAGCCGCGGCCTGCGGGACAGCTGGATCATGGGCTATGGGAGACCGGCCTTCCCCGGAGAGGAGGAAGAGATGGAAATCAAGGATCTGAAGATACAGGATCTGGATCGGAACAGACTGATTTCGGTTCGGGCAGTGAACATAGAGGGAAGCAATTACATCCGCCTGCGGGATGCGGAAAAGCTCTTCCCTGTGCAGGTGGGCTTTGATACGAAAGCCGCCCTGCCCACCATTGCCCTGCGGTATCAAGGCAGCGATGCGGAATAAAAGCGATGCGGAATAAAATCGTTTGGAGCAGAGGCTCCCTTCCGGGTGGGAGGGGGCCTCTGCTTTTTCCGGAGAACAACAAAAGCAAACAACAGAAAACAAACAGAAGAAAAAACAAGGAGGTAAACAATGGGTATTTATAAAGTACAAAGCAACGGCTTTGCCCCGGTGGGCTTGAAAACCGGCGATCAGGTGGTCACCGGCGGCGGCACCTATCTGATCACCAATGTGAAAGCCGATGGTTCCTATGACAGCCTGCGGATGAACCCCAATCAGACCACCTATAACTACAGCGGCAGCTATGATGCGGCGCCGCTGATCGGGGCAAATGCCGGCAGCCTGCGTGTGACGGAGGATAACGTGAAGGAGGTCTTTTCCCAGAAGCTGGGCCACACGGTGCAGGATTCCTACACGCCGGTGGTCAAGCCGGAAACCAAGGTGGAGGCCATGAGCTTTGCTGATGCGGTGAAGCTGGCAGAGCAGGTGATGCAGCCCCGCTATGAAGAAAGCTTCCGCCGTACGGCCAGTGATGCGGCACAGCGTCTGGAACGGGTGGGCCTCTATGATACGCTTTACGGACAGGCTCTGGCTGCGGATGCGGAGCGGGATGTGGCGGCTGAGCTGAACAATGCCGTTCATTCCCTGGCATTGGAGCTTTCTCAGAACTCCTCTGACCAGGCTCTGGATCTGCTGAAGCTGGCGGTAACGGAAAATCAGTATGGCAAGGATTACCAGGCCAGCCAGGGGAATACGGCGCTGAAATATCTTTACCAGATGATCAAGGATATGGAAGCAAGGGAAGCTGCCCTTTTGAAGGACTAAAAGGCGAAGGGCAGGATTTTTCTTCTGAATGGGGAACATATGGGATAAAAGCAAGGGGCTTTTCCCCTGATTCGGAGGTCCTATGAGTTCTGTTCCCCGGCAGAAGATCCTGCCCTTTTTTCTACCTATGTCCGGCTGTCGGTATCGCTGTGTGTATTGCGATCAATATGTGATCAGCGGGGAGACGGAAGCCCCCAGCCCGGAGAGGGTTCGGGCAGAGCTGGAGAAATTCTCCGGTGGGGAAGGGGCAGAGCTGGCGTATTATGGAGGAAGCTTTACCTGCCTGCCCCGAAAGACCCAGGCTGCCTATTTGCAGGCAGCCCAGCCCGCTCTGGTGGCGGGGCGGATTTCCGGCATTCGCATCTCTACCCGGCCGGATGCGGTGGACGCAGAGACCTGCGAATTTTTGCGGGAGCAGGGTGTCAGCACTGTGGAGCTGGGGGTGCAGAGCTTTTCGGATGAGGTTCTGCGGAAAAGCGGGCGAGCCTATGGCAGCAAGCAGGCAAAAGCGGCCTGTCTGCGCCTGCGCGCCCATGGCTTTCGTCTGGGGATCCAGCTGATGACCGGCCTTCCCGGGGATCGGGACAGCCTGGCCAGAGACAGCATGCGGAACAGCCTGGAGCTGGGGCCGGAGCTGCTGCGGATTTACCCCACCCTGGTTTTGGAGAACACGGAGCTGGCCCGGCTTTATCGGGCGGGGCTTTATCAGCCGCAAAGCCTGACGGCGGCGGTGGCGCTTTGTGCGGATCTGCTGGCCATGGCGACTGCTGCCCACTGCCCTGTGCAGCGGATCGGGCTGAATCCCTCCCCTGAGCTGGAAAAGGCTCTGCTGGACGGCCCCTATCACCCGGCTCTGGGCGGCCTGGTGCGGGAGGCCCTGCGGTTGGAACAGATTCGCCGACTTTTGCGGGGTTATGACCCGGCGACACCTGCTGTGCTGCGTTTCCCCCAGCGGGAGCTGCCTTTGGTCTTTGGGCAAAAGCGGGCAGGGCTGCTGGCTTTGGGGCGGGAATACCCGCTGCTGGCTCTGGAGCCGGATGCGGAGCTGCCTGCCGGTCTGTTGATCTGGGAACAGGGCAGCAAAGCCAGGGAGCTGCCGGAAGAGGAGTATTGCTGCCAGCGCAGGGAAGAACTGGCGAAAGCAGATGCCCGTATGGGTGGATGCTCGTATATGGAGTAAAGGTATAGGGGAGTATGCGCTTATGGCTTGTGCATATAGCTTATGCCGTAATAGAAGATGCTTATAAGGGAGGCTGCCTGTGAAAAGAGAAAATAAGAAAGGCTTCTTGCTGTTCCTGTTGCTGAGTTTTGCTCAGAGCTGGGGCATTGCCCTGCTGATCCAGCTGGGGGGCGGCCTGAACGGCTGGCGGGTCTATTTGCTCTCTGCCTGCATGCTGGTACCGGCACTCTCTGCCCTGCTTTGCAAAGCTGTGTATCGGCTGCCCTGGTCTGATCTGGCTGTGCGGCCGAATTTTCGGGGGAATGTGGGCTGGTATCTGCTGGCCTGCTTTGGCCCCACGCTGCTGATCGCGGCCGGGGCTGCGCTGTATTTTCTGCTTTCCCCTGAGCAATTTGACCTCACGGGAAACGGGATGGCGCTTTTCCCGGGAATGCTGCTGCTGAATCTGCTGCTTTCTGCGCTGATCGCCCCGGTGGCGAATATTCTTTTCTGCGCCGGGGAAGAGCTGGGCTGGCGGGGCTTTTTGCTGACGCGGCTGCTGGAAAGCGGCTCCCCCCGGCGAGCCATGCTGCTTTCCGGGCTGATCTGGGGCATCTGGCATGGACCCATGATCGCCATGGGGCACAATTATGGCCTGGATTACCCGGGCTGGCCCTGGCTGGGCATTTTTGCCATGCTGCTTTTCTGCTTCTTTGTAGGCTGCTTTTTCTGCTGGCTGCGGCTGCGGACAGGGAGCTTCTGGCCTGCGGCGCTGGCACACGGGGCGCTGAACGGAATGGCCTCCGGGGCGGTGATTTTTGTAGCGCCGGGTGCAGAGCTTTCTCCCTTTGTGGGGCCTTTGCCTACGGGCATTGTGGGCGGCTTCTTTTTGCTGCTGGCCGGTTTGCTTTGCTTTTTCCTGGCCTGCCCGGAGAAGGTGAAGGCAGAAGAGAAAGCAGAAGTGTGCTAAAGGCAGAGCAGAATTGAAAATAAAAGAAAAGCTTCTTCCTTTCCTGTCTGCAGTGGGAAAAGAAGAGGCTTTTTTTGTTTTGGTATTTTGGGAGCTGCGGGCCTGCTTTTAACGGAAATCTGCCCGGTGGCTCTGGAAAAATTCGTAATAGGCCCGCACATTTTCCAGCTCCGTCCAGGGGCGGATCTGCACCGGCAGACTGTCCAGATCATAGATGCGGGCCTGCTCCATGGCCAGCAGGAAGGGGGAGTGGGTGGCGATCAGCAGCTGACAGCCGTAGAAGCGGGCGGAATCTGCCAGAAATCGGGCCAGCTCCATCTGCAGGCTGGGGGAAAGGGAGTTTTCCGGCTCATCCAGCAGGTAGAGCTTGTCTTCTGTGATGCGCTGGGTGAAATAGCGAAAGGCGCTTTCTCCATTGGAGCCTTCCCGGACATTGTTGGCCAGCAGCTTCCGCACATAGCGGGATTGGCTGCTTCGCTGGGCCATGACCTGCCGACGGAATTTCTGGTAATCCTCCAGAGAGAGCATGCTCATATCGCCTCTGCGGTCCTCCCAATATTGCTGGAAGAGCTCATCCCTGCCCTGATCGATGCCCTGGTTTAGCGCCCGCAGATCCAGCATATGATCGAAAACATCGTCGCTGGTGATGATGGCGCTGCCCTGGGGGATGGGCTTTTGGATTTCCGCCCGGCAGAACGTGAGATAATCCGGGAAGAAATTGGAGCGATTGTAGAGACTGCGCCGTTCCAGCCCCAAAGCCTCGGCGATCACGTTCAGGGCAGTGGTTTTGCCGGAGCCGTTTCCTCCGTAGAGGACGGTCAGCGGCGCGAAATCCAGCTTTGGTAGCTCCCGGGGGCCCAGGATGCCGAAGGGATAAAAGCTGTCGAAGCAGCTTCGCTTTTCACTCAGGCAGAAAAGGGCTTCTTCCTGTTGGCTGGGAAAGGAAAAGCCGGATAGATAGATCATGGCGCAGCCTCCTTTCCTCCGCTCCGGCGGAGGTTTTTTTCATCATAGCACGGAGCTGTGGGGCTGTCCAGCTTTTGCTGTACTGAAAGGTGGACATAAACGATCCAGCTGCTTTTGGTACCATTCCTGCTGGGCTGGGTGGGGGCTATGCCTTTGCCCTGCGGCAAAAATGGTGCGCGCCAGGATTTGATCCTGCTCTACGCCCAGACCCAGCCCATAGCAGAAGCCGGAAATGGCCAGCAAAAGCGGGGGAAGCTTTGCCAGGCTGTCCTCGCTGGGCTCTGGGGGGAGGAGCTGCGCCAAGGATAGACCCAAAGGGCGGAGCTGGGCCTGAGCGCTCAAGAGGCTGGCCAGGCGGGGGCCTTCCTCCGGCTGGGCGAAGAGCCGCTCCAGCCCGGCGCAAAGCTGATGCAGCCGATCCGGGAGGGGCTGCTCCCGCTCCAGGCCGAAAAAGGGCCCCAGGCAAAGGCAGATATCCCATGCCGCCAGATTGACCCGGACCTGCTCTGCATCGGGCCAGGCCCCAGACTCCACCCTGCCCCAGAACCACCAATCCGGCCAGGCAAGGCAGGGCGGGTGCGCTTGCTCCGCTGGGGGAGGGGGCTGCTGACCTTCCGGAGTTTTTTGCTCCGGCAAAGGCCATGTATCCCTATGATTGATAGGATCACCTTCTTTGCTCAACCGCCGCTCCGCAGGGGAGCGGCTTTTTCTCCGCAGGGAGAAGGGGCCGGCGAACCGGCCCGCCCGCGGGAGAAACAAAAAAGCCGTGTATGATATACACATACACGACACGGCTGAACATGCTTATGCACGGCAATCCGCTGTTGCACAAACCAAGAAAAAACCGTATAATAATCATGCGGTTTAGCTTTGCTATTGTGTATGTGGGGCATCACATATGCAGGCCAGGGGGTGTTGGCGCACCCCTTGGCTGCCGCTTTTTGTTTCTCTTCCCAATTATAGCAAAGCTTACCATATATTGCAAACAGAAATTCCATGCCTTTTGCTGGGGAAAGGGCTGGAAGTGGGCTTTTCCCATGCTGAAAGATAGCTGAAATATATATGAAAAAGACAGCTCTGCCTGGCAGGGCTGTCTTTGCATATGGGGAAGGATTTAGAGATAGGGGCGCATCTGATCCGTCAGCTGCTGTTCCTGAGAGATCAGGCGGGAGGCGATATCCCGGGCGCCTTCGTCTGCCTGATGGTACTGATTCAAATAGCGGTGCAGAGATTTCACGCCCATGTTGCAGCCGTCCGTGATCAGATCCGCAATGGTGGAATCCGATTCGTTGGCGATCAGCTTGGCGTTGGTTTTCACCCAGGACATGCCCTTTGCGATGGGATTGGGTTCCTTTCCGTCCTCATGCAGGCGGCAGAGGCGAACGACCGTTTCTTCCCGCAGCTTTTCGTGGCCTTCCCGGCACTGGGCCAGCTTGTTTCGCAGATCATCGTTTTTGACATAATCCAGAACATCATTGATGGAGGAGATGCCCATGCGGATGCCGGAATCACATTCCTTCAGCAGCTTGACGGTATCGTCCTGAATCTGGCCTTGTTTTTCGTTCATTGTGCGTCCTCCTTTTGCGAAAGCATGAGTCTAGCATGCCCCGGAAAGGAAGGGTTTACACATCCGCTGCTTCGGAGAGAGGCTTTTTTGCCGGGGGCTTTGGATTCCGCTGGGAGCAGGCCCGCAGTCCACAGCTCCAAAGCAGCAAAACGGCAAAGGCCGGGCCCTCCCGCCGGAAGATGGCATAGATTAGTTTCCCGCTGAGGCTGCTTTCCCCGCCGAGCAGCAGCTCCATGCTCTGAGAGCAGAGCAGAAGCGCCAGAAAGGAGGCCAGCAGCATCAGGAGGACGCGCCAGGGCTGCTTACGCAGCTGCTGATCCAGCAGAAGCAGCAGGTGATAGAGAAGCGCCGGCCCCAGCAGGAGCAGAAGGAGCCGGTTTTGCTGCTGTGCCAGCTGCTCCAGGGCTTTTTTCACCACATCCCGGGTCATGATGGTGGCTACATCTGAATTTAGGTAGACGGGATCATGAAATTCCGCCTGCGCCAGGGATTCCAGCTCCGGCATATGGAAAAGGGGGAAGAGCATCAGCCCTGCCCCGGCCAGCAGAGCAGCGAAGCCGCCCGCCCAGAGCTTCACCTGGAAGCAAGGCTGCCCGGAGGGAGCGCGGAGAAAAGCCCAGATCTGCGAAGCACCCAGCAGGCAGAGGGCCAGCAAAAGGAGCTGGCTGCTGAGCCCATATGGCCACTGGCTGAGTACATTTCCCGGATCCAGAGGATAGGCGAGAATGGCGAAAAGCAGGAGCAGCTCTGCGGCAAAAAGCCAGAGGAAAGAGCGGCATTCCTGCTTCGGGCTTTCCGGGAGACTGCCGCTGTTCAACAGCTGCTTTTCTTGATGGGAATAGAAGAAGCAGCCAAGCAGCAGCAGGATCGGTGCGGGAAAGTGCAGGAATAGCCTGAGAGAGAGTTTGGAAGCAAGCAGCATTTCCAAAAGGCAGCCGAGAATCAGCCCCAGCAGGGAGAGTGCGGCTGCCAGGCAGGCTGCTTTCCGCAGCTTTTTCCCAGCTACTGAAGGAGAAGGGCTGCTCTTTGCTTGCTGCTCTTCCCCGGAGGAAGAAGGCTTTTCCGTCTGAGGCAGGCTTTCCAGCCCCAGCAGGCTGTCCACAGAAAGGCCGAAAAGCCGGGAAAGCGTTGGCAGCAGGGGCAGATCGGGGAAGCATTCTCCGGTATCACATACTTAAAGATATTGGTGTCATTCAATCAATTTTGCCGATGAAGCGGTAGAAGATTTCTACCTCCTGTTCCCGGCTTCCGTCCTCGTTCTTGACCGCCTCATGGACAAGGATTTTTTCAATCAGCGTGTTCAAGAGTTCAGCGGTGAGTTCTGTGGGATTGACGCACTCTTTCATCAAGGCAATCCATTTTTCTGCGTCTGCGGCACTCTGGCTTTCAGCGGCAATAGCAGATTGAAGCTGTTCAATCTTTTCTTCCAGTTCCGCCTGTTCGCTTTGGTACTTCCCGGACAGCATATTGAAGTTGTATTCTGTGATACGCCCCGCCGCCCAGTCCTCATACATCCGGGCAAACAGGGTATCGACCTCGGCTTTCCGCTTCTCCGCTTTTTTCAGTTCAGCAGCCTGTTTTTTT
>JAFSHU010000027.1 GCA_017440145.1 Bacillota bacterium | reverse complement strand
GCTATCTGATACAGAAAAAGGGGCTCTCTCCCTTCATAACGGAAAAACAGATAACCACGACAAGGATGTTCTCATTCACACACACAAGCTGAGTTATAGTTTCGATGACCAGATCAGCGGCCTCAGTCTGCAGGAAGCCCTGGATCAGCTGGGCGTGACAAACATCTTCACCTTCCCGGATTAAAGATGGCATTTATTAAATTTGCGAGCTGTTTTCTAAGTTTTGAGTGCGGGAATCGCACCAAACTTAGAAAAGAAGGAGGGAACATCTTTTCCCGGAACCCATCGAATTGGAGGGAGATATTATGAAAAATAAGCGTTTATTTTTCTGCCTATTCTTGCTCTGCCTTCTCCTGCTGCTCTCTGCCTGCGGCTCGGCTGCTGATCCAGGGCCCATCGGACGCAGTTACTACGTGGAAGCCAATATAGAGAATAGCCTGCAAGGCATGTATGAGCATGCTGCTTTTGTCGCAGTAGGGCAGTTCGGGGAATTCCAGTCCGCTCAGCAGAGCGCCATCGGCGGCAGGCTTGTGGAGGAACGCCCCGAACGAGTTGTGGAATATCATGTTTACACTTTTCATGTGGAGCAAATTTGGAAAAATGAAACGGAATTCCTCAATGATATTCTCCTGGTGAATCTTCCCTACAGCGATACAAAAAGCGGCATCCTCTCTTCGGAAGTCACCGGAAAGAAAGAGGATTCCCTGTATACCATTACCTGCCCCTATCCCTTCTACATTGCCCCGGAGGAAAACGCCCGGTATCTCCTATTTCTCTCCGATCCCGGGATGAGCAATCGCTTCTCCCTTGCCGGGGAGCCAAACCGCATCCGCATCGAGGAAGGGGATATCCTGGCTTTGGAATCCAATCTCCTGCTTTCCGATGCGGAAAAGGAAAAAATTTCCACCACCTGGGGAAATGCCGATGACGGCACAGAGATGTATATTTACATTGACCTCCTGAATAGCAAGCTGGATGACCAGATCAGCGGCCTCACTTTGCAGGAGGCTCAGGAGCAGCTGGGCGTGACAAATGTTTTCACCTTCCCGGATTAAGCCCCGCCCTGATCTTTGAACATATCGCAGGCACGAAAAGCAAATCCCCCTCTGATTAGAGGGGGATTTTTTGTAAAAAGCAGGAAAACACCTTCTTCTTTGAAAAGAAGAAGCAAGAAACTTTTCATGTTTGGGTCGATACCCGAAATATAGAAGTACGGCCAAAAAATAAGTGTTTTTGCCGCCCTGCAGGTTCGGCGCGTGCTTCGCACCCCGAACTTCTTCAAAAAGCAGCGCTTTTCGGCCCTTGCTTTCGCCATCAGGCAGCCTTTTTCCGGCGCAGTCTGCGGCTGAGGCTGCCCACCAGGCCCTGCAGCTCCTCCATCTTCATCAGCCAGGCGGCAGCGAAGAACACCAGCACGCCCGCGCCCACGCCTGCGCCCACCTGCACCAGCTGGGAAAGCTTCGTATCCACACCCAGCAGGCTGTGGCAGCCGGCAGTCACGGCCCAGACGCTCAGACCCATCAGCAGGCAGGCAAAGCCTGTCTTGCAGAAGCAGAACAGCATATTTTTCAGATCCATGGGGCCGATCTTCTTCCGCAGCGCAAAGAGGGTGGCCAGGCACTGCACCGCACCGGCCAGGGAATAGGCCAGCGCCAGACCCCGATGCCCCAGGGGGCCCACCAGCAGCAAAGAGAACACGATATTCACCGCGATGCAGGCCACGCTGACCACGATGGGGGTCTTGGTGTTCTGCATGGCGTAAAAGCCGCGGATGAAGATGGTCACGGTGCCGTAAAAGACCAGACCCAGGCAGTAATAGAGCAGAGCCTCCCCAGCCGCCACCGTATCCGCCGGGGTGAATTGTCCGGAGAATTCGTAGAGCAGGCGGATGATGGGTTCCCGCAGCATGATCAGACCCACCGCAGAGGGCAGCAGCACGAAGAGGATGTTCCGCACGCCCATGGAGATGCTGCCCTTCATCTCATCGATCTTCCCCTGGGCAGCCTGTGCGCTCATGGTGGGGAAAATGGCCGTGGCCATGGATACGGCGAATACGCCCAGCGGCAGCTGCATGAAGCGGTTTGCCGTCAGCAGCAGGGTATACATGCCATCCTCCAGGCCGGTGGCCAGCTTCTGGGTGACGAAGATGTTCAGCTTGGTCACGGAAAGGCCGATCACCACCGGGATCAGCAGCTTCACCATCTGGCGCATGCCTTCGTTGTGCCGCTCCAGGCTGAAGCGGAAGCGGAAGCCCACCTTGATCAGGGAGGGGATCTGCACCAGCAGGGTCGCCAGCGCGCCGATGACCACGCCCACGCTGAAGCTGGCAATGCCATAGCCGGGCCAGAGCGCCTCGATGGGGCCCACCAGCAGCACGCCGCAGATCAGGATGAGGATGTTATAGAAAAGGGTGCCCACCGCAGGCCAGAAGAAATGCTTATAGCTCTGGAGCAGGCCGGTGACGATGGCAGAGATCGCCATGAAAAAGGCCTGCACCAGGGTGATGCGGGTCAGCGCCACAGGCAGGGGCATCTCCGCATGGCTGAAATCCGTGATGATCCGCAGCAGGGGCTCGGTAAAGACGAAGGAGAGCGCCAGCAAAACGGTGAGAATCAGCATGAACCAGCTGGAAAAGACGGAGTTGGCCTTCCAGCCCTCCTCCGCCCGGTCGTTATTGATATAGGAAGAGAATACCGGGATCAGCGCCGAGCCGATGGCCCCGCCGATCAGCACCTGATAGAGGGTATCCGGGATCAAAAAAGCAGCGTTCCATGCATCCGTGGCAAAATCCGCGCCGAAAATGTTCACCATCACCACATCCCGGGCATAGCCCAGCACGCGGGAAAGCACCTGCACGATCATAAGCAGGCCGGCAGCCCGGATCACCAATCCCCGTTCTTTTGTTTCCATTGGCAGATCACTCCATTATTGGCCATTTTTTGTTTCAAATTATATTATAACACATTCGGGCTCAAATGCTACAGGGATTTCAGGGGAGAATCTGTTCTTTTCCTGAAAGTTCCACATCTCTATCCGCGAAGCGAATTTTTAACAAAGCGGCGGTTTGCTTTAAAAAAACCTGTAAAGCCCTTCTTCTTTGTAAAGAAGAAGCAAGAAACTTTTCATTTTTGGCCATTGTCGCTGATCAGAAGCAGCAGAGCAAATAATATAATATAGAAAGTTTCTTGTGTTCCTTCTTTTCAAAGAAGTGACGGTTTACCAGATTTTTTGCCTTCTCTCCGCAAAATCCCGGCTTTAAGATTGCCACGTTGCCAAGCTGGATTTTGCGCTGCAAAATCCAGCTTGCCTGCCTCGCAATGACAGGGAGTGAAGCTTTTCTGCTTCCAATGGGTTTCAAAGGCAGCGCCCTTCGAAACGCCTCCGCAACTCTCAACTGTTTCCCGGCTCTGCCGGGAAAGCCCTTACCAGCCCTTCACCGCGCAGATGGCCTCTGCCAGCAGGGCGGCGGAGCGCTCCGCTTCCTCCACGCTGTTCTCTGTGCTGCCCACCTCCACCAAAATGGCCTCCGGGGAGATGTGCTGGTTATAGCGGCCGGAATAGACCCTTGGCTCCCGGGTCACGCCGGGGAGCAGCTCGTTCAGGGCAGCGTCCAGCTCCAGAGCGAAGCTGTGATTCTGCTGCCAGAGGGGATGCTCCAGCTTTTCGTTGGTGCCGATGATGAACATCATCCGGGCATAGGCTCCCTCCTCCGTCTCCAGGCGTGTGCTGAGCCCTTCGATGGGGCTGTCCCGATGTACGTCGATATACAGCTCTACGCTGGGGTTTTCCTCCCGGATGGCGCTGATGGAGCGGAGCGAGGAGCCATAGGCTTCGTCATAGGAGGGGCTGTCGTGCAGGGTCTCATCAAAAATCACGCCCACGCCCCGCTCCTCCAGGGCGCTGACCAGAGCCGCAGCAGCCTGCATCACCCCGCCGGGCTGGCCGTTGACCCGGGTCTGCCCCTTATATTCCTCCCCGGCATGGGTACAGTAAACGCAGACCAACGGAAGGCCGTTCTTGACCGGGGCCGGGCTGTTTTCTTCCTCCGGCGCTTCCCGGGGGAGCAGCAGCAGGGATTCACTTTGCAGGGGGCCGCTTGTCCGGGGGGCGGCGCTTTCTTCCTGGGCCACAGGGGGCGGGAGCAGCTCCCGGCGGTAGGCTTCCTTGCTGGCGGCAAAGCTGCTGAGCAGGCCAAAGGGGGAGCAGAGCAGGCCCGCCAGGATGCCCACGACAAAGCAGGCCGGCAACCAGAGCAGGCCGGAGAGGGGCAATCCCCCCTGGGAGAGCAGACGTTTTCGGCTTCTTCTGCCGGCGCTGCGGAGCCAGCGGCGTTGAGAATAGGAATAGATCTTCATGTTCTTATATATATGCAGATCCTGGCCCCGGCAGAAGTGCTTTTCCCGGAGAGGGGGGCGTTTGATGCATAAATTACTTTCCAAAGCTTTTCAAGAAAAGGCAAAGAGGCATTTAATATAAATATTGAAGGTTTTTGTCAAAATTTGTCTAATATTTTATTAGAGCATTATGAATTCATAACTCAATAGGTCATTTCTGAGCTTTTTTATTTTTTTAGATGAAAAGGGAGGATTTTTTAGATGCCTGCTTTAAATGCCGTAATGTTTTATAAAGTAAAATTTACAATTTCTTCCCGTGATCCCAAAAATGATCTTCTATGGAGTATCGTCCGCCACCTTAAGAACTGGCAAACGAGGAAATGGAATAAAAATGGATATTGCGTGTTGCCGACGCAAAACCAGGAGTGGACGAAATTAAAAAATACAAATTATAAAATGGAAGCAGGGGATCGCTGTACTTTTCTGGAATCGGAGAACTTCACCCACCCAGAGGAGATATGGACGAGATACTGGGCCTGCAGGATTACGGAAAGCCCAGCTTCCATACGTGGCTATGCACCCCGGCAATGGATTACAGAAATTGGTTTTGAACAAACAGAAGAAAACCAAGCCGTTTTTTCCTGTGTCGTTTTTTATAAAGACAGAGCCGGCTTTATTGGCCCCTATCAGGATATGCCGATTGCAACTATTCCTCGCTTGATTGTCAATATCATTCAGGATCCTGGACTAATTTGTTTTTGCGGTGCAGATCACATCTTAGAATATCCACAAAAGCTGGAAGCTGGCGACTGGCCATCCTTTCGTGCAAAAATCGAGAGCCCAAACAGACAAATTCCTTACATATATGTGAGCCCCTATATTACAGATTATGAAACACAAAATACTGGATTTTTGATTGATCTTAAACAACTTGCAAAAACTGTTTTCGGAAATGCGCTTGTTTATTATTCACAGGGGATGGCTTTTTCCAAAGAAATGCGAGATCAGAATCCCGAATATGCCTGCTACGGTGGGGCAGTTCGTGTATACCAGCCCAATGCGGCAAATAGCGAAAGTCACCGATTCCTAAGTGCCCCGGACATACGAAAATATGGGCCTGATAATGTAATACTATTTTTAAGAAGAGCCTTCGGCCAGAATGTTAATTTCTACGATACTTTCTTTCGTATCGAGGATTGCAAAAAGAAAAAAACCGAATATTTTCATGAAAAACGATTATGTAGAATGCAGGAAGAGCATCAGAAACACATTAGTGAGATAGAAGAAAAAAAACTTGATGATGCTATAAAGATAGAAGAAGATTTGCTTGCAGAAAAATCCTATGTGGACATGCTCCAGAAAGAAAATGAAGAGCTTCGCAGTACAATTTCTAACATGAGCTGGAATTGCAATCGCGGAAGAGAAGCACAGGAGGAAAATGATAGATTACGTGCCTGCCTGCAAGCACTCAATGAAGTTCAGGAATATCCGGATTCTATAAAGCTTGTGATTCAGTATTTTGCCAAAACCTTTGAGGATAAAATTGCTTTTTCTTCGGAAGCTTTGAAATCAGCGAAAGACTGCAAAATCCCCTTGAGCGAATTATGGAAGTTTCTTTATAATCTGGCAGTAATCATGAAGGATTTGTACGAGGAAACCGGCTCGGGTGATATTTATAAGACATTTAGTGAGCAAACCGGAATCACACTTGGTCGAGGTGAAGGACCGGGGACTAGAAAAGATAACGTGTTAATGAGACAATATGAAATTGTCTTTGAAGGAGAAGCAATCAATATCGAAACGCATATTAAATATCCCCAAAAAGATCAAAGCATACACTTTGGCTATTCCCAGCGGCAGAAAAGAATCATCGTTGGGCATTGCGGAGATCACTTGGATAACTATTCTACACGAAAGGTAAAATGAAAAAGAGCAGGCTTCAAAAGAAGCCTGCTCTTTGCTGTTCCGGGGAAAGCTCAATCATCCCGATCCTGCTCATGCTCCAGGATGGCCCCGCTGGCACCATCGATGGTATATTCGTATTCCATGCCGCCGGCGCGGAATTGCACCTCATATTCCAGACGGCCATCGTCCTGATCCGGCTCCACCCGCATGCCGCTGACCTGGGCTTCGCTGAGCCCGGCGTGGGCCAGGGCTGCAGCCTTTGCCTTCTCGCTGCCAATATCCCCGGAGGCGGGGGCAGAAGCTTCGGGCCCAGGGCCCTCATAATCCGTATCCCAGCTGAGGATGGCGCCGGAATAGGCATCGATCTCATAATCCACCTCATAGGCGCTGAGGAAGAACTCCACATCATAATGGGTGCGGCCATCATCCCGATCCAGATAGATCCGTTTGTTCCGGGCGGAATCGCCGCTCAGCTCCGCGTATCTGGCCAGGAAATCCCCCTGGGCGATGGAGAAGGCGGCATCCTCGCCGATCATTTCGTTGGCAGCAGCCGGGGGCGTGGGAATCTGCTCTACAGGCTTGCTTTCCACGGGCTTGC
Organism: Bacillota bacterium; assembly: GCA_017440145.1. GTDB lineage: Bacteria > Bacillota > Dehalobacteriia > UBA4068 > UBA4068 > RGIG3155. The sequence goes on along the minus strand of JAFSHU010000027.1, from coordinate 3,382 downwards.
TGCCTTCCAGAATGTTTTTCTGCCCACGAAGCACCTGCCCGCTGTAGGCATCCACATCGTAGTCGAATTCCCCGGATTGGGTATAAAAATCCACATCGTAATGGGGCCGTGCCTCATCCAGCTCCGCGTCCACCTCCCAGTAAAGGGAGCTCTGCTCCGTCAGGCCGGCGTATTCCATGGCCATGCGCAGGGCTTCTCCCTTCCCGATGGGCAGGGCCGGGGCCCCGGCCTCGATCAGCTCCTTCAGCTCCTCCACGGAGAGCAGGGCCAGCGCATCAAAGGAAAGCTGGCTGTTTAAGGCCTGCACCCGCTGGATCAAAGCGGCCTTCCCGGTGGAGATATTGTTCTGCCGGGCCTGTGCCTCCAGAGCGCTGTCCTTTTGCAGGGTCTGGCTGAGCACCGCAGCGCCCGCAGCCTGGGCCTGCAGCACCCCATCCACGGTGGCGGTCAGCTCCTGCTGCAGGCGGGCAGCCCGGTTCTGATCCGCATCCTCCACGGAGATAAGAATGGCAGAGGAGATGCTGTCCAGGTATCCATTCCGCAGCAGAGCCCCAACAATGGCATTCACCGCCACCTCCAGCTTGGTGCCCTTCAGATCGGCGCCCTGCTTCATCTCTGCCAGAACCTGCTCTGCCTCGGCATTCAGGCCGATGCAGGCCAGAACCTTTTCCCGATTGTTTACCTTCAGCTCAATGCTGGGGTTCACATCCAGGGAGACCACAGAGCCGACGGCAAAAACCTGCTGATAGAGGCTGCCGCCGCCCAGCAGAGCCAGAGCCAGGCAGGCCGCGATGAGACCGCGCAGCATGGGGGATTTCTTTTTATTTGTCATTTGGATCACGCTTCCTTTCCGCATTTCGCTTGTCTGCGGTTCGCAGCTCTGCGTTCCGCAGCGGGAGAGGACACCCTCCGGGTCATTGGGGGCTGTGCGGGCAATGGCCTGTGCCAGGCGCTGCTCCAAATCCTGTGGTTTCACTGGGCGTCATCTCCTTCCATAAAATATCTCAGTTTTTTCAATGCCCGATGGTATTTAGACAGGGCTGTTGCCATCGGGAGCTCCAGCAGAGCTGCGATCTCCCGATGTTTCAGGCCGGCCACAGCGTGAAGCAGGATCACCTGCTTTTCCAGGCTGCTCAGGCTGGCCAGGGCAGTTTGCAGCAAAAAGCGATCCTCCGGATCCAGCTCCGGGCCCAACGCAGGGATGGCATCCCACTCCGCATCCTCCAGCGTGAGCTGGCGGCTGCTGCTGCGCAGCTTCATGCGGGCCAGATTGCGGGTGATGCTCAGGATCCAGGCCATAGGCGAGCCCTGGGGGCGATACTGCGGGGCGGCCTCCCAGAGCCGCACGAAGCTGTCCTGGCAGGTATCCTGGGCTTCCTGGGCATTTTTCAGAATGGATAAGGCCAGCGCGTATACGGCCGCCCGGGTACGGTCATAGAGCGCTGCCAGTGCCTCCCGATCTCCGGCGGCCACAGCCAGAAGCAGGCTTTCCAGCTTCTGACTGTCCTGCTCAGCCCCGGATTCGATTGTCTGGATCAAAAGGGTCAGCATAGAGATTTCTCCTGTCATAGAAGGAATGCAGAAAGGGGGCATTTTATTGCACAAAATCTGATGCGAAAAGAAAATTTTTTGCGGGAAAGGTTTTGCGAAAAGAAAAGTATCTCTTTTTGCGCCCGGCTGCCCCACCCCCGGGCGGGCGCTCCTCTCCCGGAGATTTCAGCTCCCTGTCACAGGGGAAAAGCCTGCAGGGCTTGCATTCATTCTCCCCGGCTCCCCTGTTTCGACGGTGCATCCTCGCCACCGGGCGGGCGCTCCCTCCCCGGAGATTTCAGCTCCCTGTCACAGGGGAAAAGCCTGCAGGGCTTGCATTCATTCTCTACATAATGATATAATAAAAAACTGAGGAAATGGGCAAAAAATCCCGCCCTTTTCTCTTTGCACCGTTCATTGTAGCACCGCAGGGCGAGCCTGCGGAGAGGAGATACAACTATGGGATGCACTACAAAGCCCAGCTACGGCGGTCAGGCCGTAATCGAGGGCGTCATGATGGCCGGGCCAAAGGGCAAGGCCATTGCCGTCCGGAATGAGGACGGACAAATCATCATCAAGCAGGAGCAGACCCAGCCCTGGACCAAGCGTCATAAAATCCTGGGCCTGCCGCTGATCCGCGGCGCAGTCAGCTTCGTCTATTCGCTGTGCAGCGGGGTCAAGGATCTGACCTGGGCCGCCTCCCAGGCGGGGGAGACCGAGGATGAGCAGCTCACCACCAGGGATATGATCGGCGCCATCCTGGGTGCGCTGGTGCTGGCCGTGGGGCTTTTCGTGGCCCTTCCGGTCTTTGCCGGGACCTTCCTCCACCCCTATGTGGGGGATTTCGGCCGCAGCCTGGTGGAGGGCGTGCTGCGCCTGATCCTGTTTTTGGGCTATATTCTGGCCATCAGCCGCCTGCCGGATATCCAGCGGCTCTTTGCCTATCACGGCGCGGAGCATAAGACCATCAACGCCTATGAGGCCGGTGTGGAGCTGACCCCGGAAAATGTGCGGAAATACTCCCGCATCCACACCCGCTGCGGCACCAGCTTTTTGATCATGACCATGCTGGTGATGATCATCCTTTTTACCTTTGTGGGGCAGGGCAGCGCACTTTCCCGCATCCTCACCAAGGTGCTTCTGCTGCCGGTGGTGGCTGGTCTCTCTTATGAGCTTTTCAAGCTCCCCCTGAAATACCCGAAGAGCTTTCTCGTCCGTATGCTGGTGGCCCCGGGTCTGGCGACCCAGCGGCTCACCACCCGGGAGCCCTCTGACGAAATGCTGGAGGTGGCCATCGCCGCCCTGCAGCATGTCCCCTTCTGGGAGCAGGAGGAGGGTGCAGAGCAGGCAGGCCGCAAGCCGCAGATCGATCCCGAGCTGGAGCAGGCGCTTTCCCAGCTGCCGGAGGATGGCCCCACCATGGTGCTGCTCCGCCCCGGGAAGAAGCAGCCTGAGGCGGTGGAGAAGCCTGCTCAGGCAGCCCCCACGGAAAATACCATTTCTATTATAGAAGAAACAGCAGCTGTGGCCGCTGCCCCGAAGGCAGAGGCCCCGACAGAAGCTGTTATTATAGAAGAAAAACCCGCAGAAGAAGCCCTTGCGAAAGAGGCTCCTGCGAAAGAAGCTCCTGCAAAAGAAGCTCCTGCGAAAGAAGCCCCTGCAAAAGAAGCTCCTGCGAAAGAAGCCCCTGCGAAAGAAGCCCCTGCGAAAGAAGCTCCCGCGAAAGAGGCTCCTGCGAAAGAGGCTCCTGCGAAAGAAGCTCCTGCGAAAGAGGCTCCTGCGAAAGAAGCCCCTGCAAAAGAAGCTCCTGCGAAAGAAGCTCCTGCGAAAGAAGCTCCCGCGAAAGAAGCTC
>JAFSHU010000026.1 GCA_017440145.1 Bacillota bacterium | reverse complement strand
GATGCCCTGGCGGATCATTTCCAGGGGCGGTTCCCCGGCCATATCCCGCACGGCGCCATCCTTGTGGTAGAGTATCTTCCCGCTGCTCAGGGGCTGCAGCCCGGCCAGCGCCTCGCAGAGCTCCTTCTGGCCGCTGCCGGCGATGCCTGCCACGCCCAGGATCTCCCCGCCGAAGAGATCGAAATCGATCTGCTTCAGCATCTGAATGCCGTCCGCATTCACGCAGCTCAGACCTTGAATCTGCATCTTCAGTTCTTTCTGCTTTGTTTCCGGCCGGTCGATGGCCAAAGAGACCGCGTGGCCCACCATTTTTTCTGTCAGCTCCTGCGGGCTGGTCTCTGCGGTGTTCACTGTACCCACAAACTGCCCCTTCCGCAGGATGTGTACCCGGTCAGAAACATCCATCACCTCGTTGAGCTTGTGGGTGATGATGACGATGGCCTTATTGTCCTCTTTCATCTTCCGCAGGATCTCAAAAAGTCTGCGGCTTTCCTGGGGCGTGAGGACGGCGGTGGGCTCGTCCAGAATGAGAATGTCTGCCTGGCGGTAGAGTACCTTGATGATCTCCACCGTTTGCTTCTCCGAGACGGACATGTCGTAAATCTTTTTCTCCGGGTCCAGCGCAAAGCCATAGCGCTCGCTGATCTCCCTGATTTTCTGATTCAGCGCTTTGCGGTCAATGTGTACGGCCCCGGGCAGACCCAGGACGATGTTTTCCGCCGCGCTGAAGACATCGATCAGCTTGAAATGCTGATGCACCATGCCGATGCCCAGCTCAAATGCATCCTTGGGGCTGCGGATCGTGACCTGCTGCCCATTGACATGAATCTCACCGGAATCCGGGAAATAGATGCCGGAGAGCATATTCATCAGTGTTGTTTTCCCGCTGCCGTTTTCCCCCAGCAGGGCCAGGATCTCTCCCCTGCGTATATCCAGGGAGATATGATCGTTTGCCAGGACCGAGCTGAAGCTTTTGCAGACATTCACCGTGCGGATTGCGATATCCGACTTTTCGGCTTTCAGTGAAACCACCCCGCTTTTGCCTTAATTCTATAAATCGCTATTATTCTGCGCGCTCTTTGTCGATTCCTGCGTATTTTGGGGAATCCGCCCCGCTTTTCTCTCTTTCTCCCGGTCTTTTTCGGGGCGGCGGATTTGGATGCGGAGAAAACAGATTGACAGCGCATAGGGAGTCTGATAAAATAAGAAGCACTATATTAGAATCTGATCGGCTCGTTTCCCGAAGAAAGGCAAAACAAAGCCATGGAAGACGCGGACAGTCCCGAAGGCAACTATACCCATTGTTTTTGTAAGAAAATAGAAGTGCATGCGGCATAGCTCAAAGGCAGGAGGGTTTTCCTCCCGCTGCTTTGGGGTATGCTTCTTTTGTATGGAAAATAAGCTGCAATGCAGGGAAGAAAGCGGCCTTACGAAAGAAGGCCTGCAGAAATAAATCTTTTAGGAAAAGCAGAGCAAAAGAAATACGCTCGTTTGGAAATTTAAGGAGGAATCACTTTTGGAAGGGCATTAGGCAGACAGATCCTGATCGTATTCATACTTATCCTGGTGAATGCGTTTTTTGCGGCAGCGGAGATCGCCGTAATCTCCCTGAATGGAAACAAGCTGCGGAAGGAAGCGGAGGAAGGGGATAAAAACGCGAAGAAGATGCTGAAATTGGTGGATGAGCCCACCAGCTTCCTTTCCACCATCCAGATCGCCATCACCCTGGCGGGCTTCCTGGCTTCCGCTTTTGCGGCGGATACCTTTTCCGACCGTCTGGTGCGCTGGCTGATCGAGGACTGCGGCTGGACCATGCCGGAGCAGAGCCTGAATACCATCTGCCTGGTTGTTATTACCATCATTTTGTCTTATTTCACCCTGGTTCTGGGGGAATTGGTGCCCAAGCGCCTGGCGATGGCCAAATCCGAGGCCATCATCCGCTTCACTGTTCCTGTGGTCATCGCCTCCAGCCGGATCTTCCGCCCCCTGGTCTGGCTGCTCAGCATTTCCACCGATGGCATGCTGCGCCTTTTGGGTGTGGATCCCCATGATGGGGAGGAGCAGGTCACGGAGACGGAAATTCGCCTGATGGTGGATATCGGGGAGGAAAGCGGCGCCATTGAACCGGAAGAAAAAGAGATGATCGAGAACATCTTTGAGTTCAACAACATCACCGCCGGGGATGTGATGGTGCACCGGAAGGATATGACGGTGGTCTGGCTGGATGACAGCACAGAGCACATCATTTCCCTGATCGCAGAAAGCGGCCTCAGCCGCTTCCCGGTCTGCGGAGACGATATTGATGACATCCGCGGCATTCTGCGGACAAAGGAATACCTGCTGAACGTCCATTCGAAGGAGCCCCGCCCCTTGGAGACCCTGATCGCCCCGGCTTATTTCGTGCCGGAGACCGTGGATGCGGACGTGCTCTTCCGGGAGATGCAGCAGAAGAAGAATCATATGGCCATCGTGGTGGATGAATACGGCGGCACCAGCGGCCTGGTGACCATGGAGGACCTGCTGGAAGAGATCGTGGGCAATATCTACGATGAATTCGACCAGGAGGATGAGCAGGAGATCACCCAGCTGGGGGAAAACCTCTGGCGCATCAGCGGCTCTGCGGAGCTGGAAACCGTAGCAGAAGCCCTGGATATGGAATTTCCTGAGGATGAGCTGGAGGTGGATACCATCGGCGGCCTGCTCTTCAGCATGCTGAATGAGATCCCCGCAGATGGGGAATGCCCCGAAGCAGATGTCTGCGGCCTGCACCTGCGGGCGGAAAGCATTGCCGACCGCCGGGTGGAATGGGCCATCGTCAGCAAGCTGCCTGAGGAAGAAAAGGAAGAAGACGAATAAAGATGCCTGCAGGGCCGCCGGTTTTTCCGGCGGCCTTTTTGCGAACCCCCGTTTTTTGTGTTCCCGGCCAAAGCCTCTCTTGTATGTAAAGGAAGGAGGCAAAAAAGAGCGTCTGCACCGCCGACGCAGGGAGCCATGCGGCAACAGCTCCTTTTTGAAAGCATGCCCTGCTTTACCGGGAATGCGGAGGAACCTGCGTTGGGATCGGGCAAAAAGGCGGTCTGCGCCATCGGCCTGTTGTCTGGCGGCCCCCTTGTGCGGCCCAGTCTTCCCGGCTTTGTTTCACATCGGGGACAGGAAGTCGAATCGGGACTTGCAAAAAGAGTTGGCCGGGAAGGAAAATTTTTTCTGAATACTCCGCAAGAATTGACTTTTGTGCAGTGTAAGGATATTATTAAATGGTATATGGTAGGCGCTTTCTGCCCGGCTGCTTTTGTTTCCGGGCTGCGGTTCTCCCGAAAGCGTCATTTTTCTGTGTGAATCTTTATGTGTAAACCTTTATCTGGGCCTCCGGGCGCAGAGCATAAAGTTTCAATATTGTTGATTCCCAGTTTCACCAATTCATGATGAAAGGATGTTGCAGATGGTTTGTGAGAAAGACGCAACTCCGCTGGCTCCGGTAAGCTTTGATGAATTCGAAGCCACCTCTTATGAGCAGTGGAAGGAAGCGGCTGTGGAGACCCTGAAGGGCGCTCCCTTCGAAAAGAAGCTGCTGACCAAAACTTATGAGGGTATCACCCTGGAACCTCTCTACACCGAGGAAAGTGCAGCTGCCTTTGCGCAGCAGCTCAGCTTCCCCGGCTCCGAGGATTTCCTCCGCGGCGTAAAGACCAGCGGTTATATCGCTGAGCCCTGGGCTGTTGCTCAGGCTGTGGACGCTGCCTGCCCCAAAGAAGCAAACGCCATGCTCAAGCAGGAGCTGGAACGTGGCGCCAATGCCATCACTCTGGATATGCGCGGCCCCGTCCGCATTCAGGATCTGGCTGATCTGGAAGCTCTGCTCCAGGATATCCGCCTGTGCGAGACTGCTCTGAATGTTTACTGCGGCGCTTCCGCCCTGCCCATGCTGGGCATGCTGAAGGCCCGTGCCGACAAAGCCGGCTTCAAGATGGAAGCTTATAAAGGCTGCGTGGGCGCTGACCCCATCGGCGAATACGCCCTGAACGGCAAGAGCGATGCCAAGATCGAATGCTACATCAAGCAGATGGCTGCTGCCATCCGCGCTGCGGAAGAAAATGCCCCCGGCCTGAAGACCATCTTCATCCAGGGCTCCGTTTATCATAACGGCGGCGCCAATGCCGTCCAGGAAGTGGCTGCCTCCATGGCCACTGCCATCGCTTATATCGATGCCCTGATGGAAGAAGGCCTCAGCATTGAGCAGATCGCGAAGCAGATCCGCTTCGGCTTCTCCCTGGGCGCCAATTTCTTCATGGAAATCGCCAAGCTGCGCGCTGCCCGCATGGTCTGGGCTCAGATCGTGAAAGCTTACGGCGGCTCCGATGAAGCTGCCAAGATCGACGTAGCGGCCAGCACCTCTGCCTTCACCGCTACCGTATATGATCCTTACGTCAACATCCTGCGTGCCACCACCCAGGCCTTCTCCGGCGTTGTGGGCGGCATCAGCGAGCTGACTGTTACTCCCTTTGACGCAGCTGTCCGTCCCAGCGACGAGCTGTCCCGCCGCATCGCCCGGAACATCCAGGTCATGATGCGCGAAGAATTCAACCTGACCTCCCCCGTGGATCCTGCGGGCGGTTCCTGGTATGTTGAGACCCTCACCGGCCAGCTGGCCGAAGCCATCTGGGGCAAAATGCAGCAGATCGAAGCCGACGGCGGCATCCTGGCTGTTCTGGCCAATGGCTCCCTCCAGGACGAAGTGGCTGCTGTTCTGGCTGACCGCTTCAAGAAGCTGGCTACCCGTGCGGACAAGGCTGTTGGCTCCAATATGTATGCCAACATGAGCGAAAAACCGCTGGAAAAACCCTGCTGCTGCTGCGCTCCCAAGGCAGAAGCAAAGACCGGCACCGCAGTGGAAAAACTGGATCACTGCATCTGCTGCGTCGTGGACGCTTTCGCAAAAGGCGCTGTCTATGCAGACGTAGCCAAAGCGCTCTGCTGCGGCGAAGCGCCTGAGATTAAGGCCATCACTCCCCATCGCTGGACGGAACAGTTTGAAGCCCTGCGCTCCGCAACGGAAAAAGCCGCTGCCGAAGGCAAGGTCGTCAAGGTCTTCCTCTGCAACATGGGCCCCATCCCGCAGCACAAAGCCCGCGCCGATTTCTCCGCTTCCTTCATGGAAGTTGCCGGCTTCCAGGTTCTGCGGAACGATGGTTTTGCCACCACCGATGAAGCCATCGCAGCCGCCAAAGCCAGCGGCGCCGATGTAGCCATCATCTGCTCCACCGATGACACCTATCCGGAACTGGTTCCCGTTCTGGCAAAGGGCATCAAGGAAGCTGCCCCCGAAATGAAAGTATTCCTGGCCGGCGCACCCGCTCCCGAGCTGAAACCGGTCTACGATGAGGCTGGCGTGGATGAATACATCCATGTGAAAGCCAACTGCCTGGCCATCCTGAGCAACATCCAGAAAGAAAGGGGGATCTGCTAATGGCTAAAGTAGATTTCAGCAAGATCGCCTTCAACGCACAGCCCCAGGCTGCGACTTATGAAGAATGGCTGGCTCGTTTGGAAAAGGAAACCGGCAAATCCGCCGCTGACCTTTATGAACGGACCATGGAACAGATCGATATCAAACCGCTCTACACCAAAGCGGACTATGCAGAAGCCAATCATCTGCATTACATGGCTGGTATTCCGCCTTATCTGCGCGGTCCCTACCCCACCATGTATGTGACCCGTCCCTGGACGGTTCGTCAGTACGCCGGTTTCTCCACCGCTGAGGAATCCAACGCTTTCTACCGCCGCAACCTGGCTGCCGGTCAGAAGGGTCTGTCCATCGCCTTCGACCTGGCCACCCACCGCGGCTATGACTCCGATCATCCCCGTGTAGTCGGCGACGTTGGTAAAGCAGGCGTCGCAGTTGACTCCATCCTGGATATGGAAATCCTCTTCTCCGGCATTCCGCTGGATCAGATGTCCGTTTCCATGACCATGAACGGCGCGGTTCTGCCCATCCTGGCTTTCTACATCCTGGCTGCGGAAGAACAGGGCGTGGATAAGAAGGTTCTCTCCGGTACCATTCAGAACGATATTCTGAAAGAATTCATGGTCCGCAACACCTACATTTATCCGCCGGCACCCTCCATGCGCATCATCGGCGACATCTTCGCCTATACTTCTCAGAACATGCCCAAATTCAACAGCATCTCCATCTCCGGCTATCATATGCAGGAAGCCGGTGCTACCGCTGATATCGAAATGGGCTACACCCTGGCTGACGGTCTGGAATACCTGCGTACCGGTATCACCGCCGGCCTGACCATCGACCAGTTCGCACCCCGCCTCTCCTTCTTCTGGGCTATCGGCAAGAACTACTT
>JAFSHU010000025.1 GCA_017440145.1 Bacillota bacterium | reverse complement strand
ATAATTTTCATTCGAATGTGTTTCGTTGCTCGCAAACAATTTTAAAGAAAAAGAGGGGGTGTCCGACGATGCGGAACACCCCCTGCGCTTTCATATCAAGCTGCAAACGCAGCTCATTCCATTCCTGGAACCAGACTTATTTAACGGGTTCGGTGTAGTCGGTAGGACCATCTGCCGGCAGACCGCCATAAGTATAGAAGCCGACCAGGAACATGAAGTAGTTGTCATAAGTGGTGCCGTTTTCGTCGGTGTAGTTTTCGAGATCGATTTCCATACCGGCGTAATCAGCCATGCACTGAGACAGAACTTCGGGATCCAGTTTGCCGTCGGTTTCGCCAGCCATCCATTTTACTGCGTATTCGGTAGCAGCAACGGTGGACATCATGGCAGCGGGAACGGGCCAAGTGGAGAAGCGGCCAGCCAGGCCAGCATCAACGATCATCTGTTCGGTTTCTTCCAGAACGGTCTGGATGCCGCCGACGAGATCTTCAGGAGTTTCGATGCCCAGTGCGGAGGGATAGCCGTGGTAAGGGCTGGGGCAGCAGGGCTGAGGATACATAGCGCCTGCGTCAAAGCAAGCTTTGATCAGCGGAACCTGCATGGAGCAGTTGGTGGAGAAGAAGGCAGTGTCTTTGCCGTAGGCCTCAACCATTTTCGGTACGTCTTCCAGAATGAACATCTGAGCACCGCTGGTACCAGCATCGCCGGTCGGATCGGGAGCGGTAGCGTCGACGAATTCGATGCCGAGGCGTTCGCATTCAGCTCTCATGATGTCACGACGGCCGCCCAGCAGAACCTGGGACATGTGACGGGGGAAGCTGTAATGGACGAAAGTCTTGGCGCCCATCAGGTAAGCCTGTTTAACAACGCTGTAGCCCATAGCCAGTTCGTTGGGCTGCAGGATGATGTCAGCGCGAGCGGCGACATCCGGGGGATTTTCCTGGGGGGTGCAGTAAACGATCAGCAGATCGTCTTTTTCACGGGTTTCCAGGACTTTGTCAACAGCGGCGTTGACGCCAGGAACAGCCTGATTCAGGATCAGAGCTTTAACTTCTTCGTTAGCAGCGCATTTGCTGATAACGGAGATGAGCTGTTCCTGTTCGGTCATGAAGTTGTCGGGCAGCAGTTCGTGGATAACACGATCGCCGTACTTCTCGACCATGGACTGAGCAGAACGATATTCTTCTTCGTTCTGAGAAACGGTGTTGGTGACGATAGCGATTTTACCTTCCACTGCGGGAGTTTCTTCTTCGCCTTCACCTTCAACTTCACCCTCGGGCTGCTGTTCATCAACAACGGGGGTGTCGGCCGGATCGTCTGCGGGTTCGCCGCAAGCGGCAAATGCGAAGACGGTGGCCAGAGCCAACAAGATAACTAACAGCTTCTTCATTCTTTCTCCTCCTTTTCCGATTTCGGAATTTTATAAACCTGCCGAAGCAGGGTTATAACATAGTAAAAAGCAGGATTTACCGTACAGAAATGAGCCGCACTCCAAATTTAAACAGGAGGCGTCCGCCAAATGGCTATAGGCGTGCAACTGGTAACAAACTAATATTACTTAATATTTCACCTCTTGTCAATAATTTTTATGCTAAATTTCATTTTCTTTTTGCAAAACCAATGCATTCTATGCACTTGTTTTTTAATATTTATTCATAAATTTCGCCCCTGTTCTGGTTTCAGCCAGCAAAACAGCGGAAAAAAATTCACCGATGCGATATGTAAAATCATTCTTTTTTCTAAGAATTTCCAAAAGCAAATCGGCAAAAACAGCAAAATTCCGGGGAGCTTTCTTTTTCTTTTTGTCTTTCGCGGCATAAAATCCGCAAACAATTTCTATTTTTTTAATCATAGTCCGAAGCGCCCGGAATTATCACTGCCCGTGCCCTTCTCACACCATAAAATCCACGAGCGCGCGGACAGCCTGCTCCAAAGCCGGGCGGCTTTCCATTTTTCCCTCATGGATCAACTGTGCATCCTGCCGCGCCATTTCCAGCAGGTCAGCATCCCGCAGAAGATCCGCCACCCGCAGCTCTGGCAGGCCGTGCTGCCGCTGGCCGAAGATCTCGCCGGGGCCGCGCTGCCGCAGATCCGCCTCTGCCAGCGCGAAGCCGTCGCAGGTGCTGCTGATGATTCGCATTCTGGCCTTTGCCACATCCGTTTTGGCATTGTGCAGCAGAATGCAGTGAGATTGCTGGCTGCCCCGGCCGATGCGGCCCCGCAGCTGATGCAGCTGGGCCAGACCAAAGCGCTCCGCATCCCGCACCACCATAATGGTGGCATTGGGCACATTCACCCCCACCTCCACCACAGTGGTGGCGATGAGAATATCCGTGTGTCCCTGGTAAAAGGACTGCATCACAGCCTCCTTCTCCGCCGGCTTCATCCTGCCGTGGAGCAAAGCCAGCCGCCGCTGGGGAAAGACCTCCTTCTGCAGCTTTTCGAAGAGGGCCACGGCGCTGTCCAGATCGATGCGCTCGCTTTCCTCCACCAGGGGGCAGACGATGAAGGCCTGCCGCCCCTGGCTGATCTCCTTTTCCAGAAAGCGATGAATGCGGTCTTCATAGGAATAATCCACCGCGTAGGTGCGGATGGGCTGACGCCCCGGGGGCAGCTGATCGATGACGGAAAGGCTCAGATCCGCATAGAGCGTCATGGCCAGGGTCCGGGGGATGGGGGTCGCGGTCATCACCAGCATATCCACCTGGCTGTTTCGCCGCAGGCGGGCCCGCTGGGCAACGCCGAAGCGATGCTGCTCATCAGTGATGGCCAGACCCAGATCCTGAAAATCCACGCCCTCCTGGATCAGGGCGTGGGTGCCGATCAGGCAATCCAGCACCCCGGCCTTCAACTGGGAAAGCTGGGCTTTTTTCTCCACATTTTTGGTGGAGCCGGTCAGCAGGGAAACGGTCAGCCCCAGTTTGGTCAGGAGCGGCAGCAGAGATTGATAATGCTGGGTGGCCAGAATCTCCGTGGGAGCCATCAGGGCCGCCTGCCGCCCGCTGCGGAAGCATTTGTAGATGGCAGCGGCGGCCACTGCCGTTTTCCCGCTGCCCACATCTCCCTGCACCAGGCGGGACATGCTGTATTCCCCGGACATATCCGCATAAATCTCGCCGATCACCCGCTGCTGCGCCTCGGTCAGGGAAAAGGGCAGGGCTGCGGCGAATTCCTGCAGGATCGCGTCGTTTTCCGCGCCCTCCCGATCCGGGCTGCGCTGAATGCGCTCCGGCGGCTGGGCCTGATCTGCCAGAGCCAGCTGCAAAATGAGCAGCTCCTCATAGGCCAGGGTGCGCCGGGCGAAATCCAGCTCCCCGAAATTTTCCGGGAAATGCAGAATGCGAAGGGCCTCCATCCGCTCCATGAGCATGCGTTTTTCCCGGGCCCTCTCCGGAATGATCTCCTCTATGTAATCCCGGCAGCGCTGATAGGCCGCCTGCACCGCACTTCGCAGCGTTTTCTGGTTCAGCCCCTCGGTGGCGCCATAAACCGGCACAATGCCCCCGCCCTGCTCATCCTCGCCCAGAATCTGATAATCCTGAACCGTCAGCTCCAGGCTGCGGAAGCGTTTTTCCACAGAGCCGTAAACCAGGAGCCTGGTTCCGGGGTTCAGCTTTTTCTGCAGGAAATTCTGATTGAACCAAAGCACCGGCATGATGCCGCTTTCATCCTGCAGGTAGCATTTCAGCACCGTGACCCGGCCCTTTGTGGGGATGATCTCCGTTCCCAGAACCGTTCCCCGCAGGCTGAGCTGGCTGCCGATGGCCGCCTCAGCAATGGGGGTAACGGCCCGGCGATCCCGGTAATCCCGGGGAAGATAAAGCAGCAGATCCCCCAGGGTACGGATGCCCAGGCGGGCAAAAAGCTCCCCGCGCCGGGCGCCGCAGCCCGGCAGGGTGGTCACAGGCATGGAAAGAGCCGGAACAGCCTCCTTTTGCCGGGGCAGCGCCCGGGAAGGCAGGGGTCGGGAGGGTGGGGCCTCCGCCCGCTCTTCCTCCGGGGCAGGGGCCTGCGGCGGCAAAGCCTCCAGCAGAGCCTTCATACGGGCCAGAGCCTCTTTTCTTTCATCCAGAGCCAGCGCCGCATAGGAGCGCCCCAGCGCAGCCAGCTCCGGCAGAGCCTGTTCTTCTGCCCAATCACAAAGATAAGCGCCAAAGCCGCCAAAAACCACAGAGTCACAGCAGCCGCTTTGCTCTTCCCGGGCGATCAGGCGCAGGAGTTCTTTCATAATACATCCCTCATTGCTGAAAAATAAAATCCCACCCGGCAGCCTGCGAGCCGGAGCCGCCATGGGGCGTGCCGGGGCTTTGCAGACCCGCCGGGCGGGAGCTGAAATGAACGATCTATATAATTAAGCTGATTCTATGTAAAGGCTGCATCCTTCCCGGGGAAGGATGCGCGGTGAAGTGACATGAGCCTGCCCGGCGGCAGAATCAAAAGCACAATAAAGAACTGATAACGCGCTATGTAGTATAGTATATTATACTTTCATGCAGATAATCAAGCGTATATAATAAGGAAATAATTGCAAAAAAGACTTTTCCCGGCAAAAGGCCTGCCGATGAAGATTTCACTATACTTAGCTTTGCGATGCCTATTGCTTTGCACTGCTTATTCCAGAGAGACCAGGAAATAATAGAGGGGTTGTCCACCGGGACGCAGCTCCACATCCAGCTCGGGGAAGGCTTCCTGCACCTGCTGGGACAGGGCTTCGGCTTCATCCTCCTGCATATCATTGCCGTAGAACAGGGAGAGCAGCTCCGGCTGGCTGGAGGCTTCCGCCATTTTGCCCACCAGGCTCAGCAGCATGGGGGCAAGCTCCGGCCCACAATCCACGATATCGCCCTGGAGCAGAGCCAGCACGTCCTGATCCTTGATCTCAAAGCCATTGCATTTGGTATCCCGCACGGCATAGGTCAGCTCGCCGTTCACCGTAGCGGCAGCGGCGCTTTCCATGGCATGACGGTTCTTTTCCGCGCTCTGCTCGGAATCAAAGCCCATCATGGCAGAGATGCCCTGGGTCACAAATTTGCTGCGTACCACTTCCACCGGCTTTTCTGCCAGCTGCTTGGCCTGATCCGCAGCCAGGATGATATTGCTGTTGTTGGGCAGGATGACGATCTCCTCTGCCGGGCATTCATCGATGGCACGGAGCAGATCCTCTGCCGAGGGGTTCATGGTCTGGCCGCCGGAGATGACCACCGCGCCCAGCTCCTGATAAAGATCGATCATCTCCTGACCGGAGCAGACGGCGATCACGCCGCAGGGAGCCAGGGGTTCTGCGGGCCTGGCAGCACTTTCCGCAGCAGCAGCTTCCGCAGCAGCAGCTTCCGCAGCGGAGATCTGGGTCTCATGATGCTGATCCCGCATATTGTCGATGATGATGTCATGCAGGGAGCCGAACTGAGAGCAGTATTCCAGCACCTTCCAGGGCTGATTGTTATGGAAATGGATCTTGATGATATTTTCATCCCCCACCACCAGCAGGCTGTCGCCGGGGGGCGTCTGGGAAAGATGCTCCCGGATGGTCTCCAGAGGCAGATTCTCCCCATGAATCAGCAGCTGGGTGCAGAAGGCAAACTCGATCTCGCTGTCGCAGGCAGCAGCGCCGGTCAGAACCGGGGCAGCTTTGCCCGCTTCCGCAGGCTTGGCCACAGGGGCAGGCTGGATGTATTCCCCGGTCAGGGAAGCCAGAGCCCCGGCCAAAAAGACCAGAATGCCCTTGCCGCCGGCATCCACCACGCCCGCTTCCTTCAGAACAGGCAGGATTTCCGGCGTGCGGGCCAGGGATTCCTCACCGGCCTGGGCCGCATGCAGCAGCATATCCACGATATCCGCACCGGCACGGGCAGCTTCCTCCGCAGCAGCGGCATATTCCCGGAAAACCGTGAGGATGGTGCCTTCCACCGGCTTCATCACGGATTTATAGGAAAGATCCACGCCTTTCTGCAGAGCAGCGGCAAAGCCCAGCGCATCCAGGCTCTCCTGGCCGTTCATGGAAACGGCCAGACCCCGAAAGATCTGGGAGAGGATCACGCCGCTGTTGCCGCGGGCGCCCATGAGCGTCCCCATGGAGAAATCCCCCGCCACCTTGCCCACGCTCAGACCTTCGCCGGAGGCAGGCAGCTTCTCCGCAGCGGAGCTGACCGTGAGATACATATTGATGCCCGTATCCCCATCGGGGACGGGGAACACATTCAGGGCATTGACTTCTTCCTTATGCTCGCCAAGATAGGAGCAGCCGCCCCGCAGAAACTTGCAGAGCAGCGCGCCATCCAGGCGGTTGATCGTCTCAGGCATAAAAGCTCCTCCTTATTTAATCGACGAGGCGTACACCCTGAACATGAACCTCCACATGATCCACGATCAGGCCGGTATGCTTCTCAACGATATACTTCACATTGGCAATGACATTTTCCGCGATCATATTGATGCGGTTGCCGTAGCCGATCACCACATTGACGCGAATGATCAGGTGATCGTCCTTCAGCAGAACATCAACGCCTTTGGACAAAGATTCCCGGCCCAGCAGCTCATTGATGCCGTCCGTGATGACCCGCTGGCTGACCACGCCCACCACGCCGACGCATTCCGTGGTGGCAATGCCGGCCAGGGTAGCGATCACATCCTTGCTGATGGAGATGACGCCCAATTCCGTAACGATATCTTTACCCATGGTCTGTCCTCCTGTCTTTTTTCTTCAAACCCATCCCGGCACAAGCAGGGCATAAGCCGGGAGCTTATATATGGTTTCATTATACAATAAATTCCCAACAAATGAAACCACCATATTTTGTAGTATATGTGAAAATCCGCTCAAAATACGCTGAATCTTGTCGTTTCCCGGGAAAGCTGGGTTTTTTCCCCGCCTCATGCGTACAAAAGAAGCAAAAGGAAAAGCTATTGCCAAGGAGAAAGCAGGCTGGTATAATATTTTTTCAGGGATGTGCCTGCGTAAAGCGGGCTCCCCCGAAACGCAAAAATCCGGCCGGGCTGTCACAGCAGCAGGCCCCACAGAGGTGCTATATGGACTATAATCGTTTGGCGGAGCTTTTGTTCCCCCACATCCAACACGACCCCCAGTATTATGAAGAGCTCTTCCCCCGCCGGGAGCTGCCCGCGGAGGCAAAGGTGACCCGTATCGGCCCCAGCCCCACCGGCTTTGTCCACCTGGGGAACCTCTATAACGCCATCATCGGTGAGCGACTGGCCCACCAGAGCCAGGGCGTTTTCTTCCTGCGGATCGAGGATACGGACAACAAGCGGGAAGTCCCCGGCGCAGTGGAGACCCTGCTGGCTGCCATGGATGGCTTCGGCGTACACTTCGATGAAGGCGCTACCATCGATGGGGAGACCGGCAGCTACGGCCCCTATCGCCAGCGTCAGCGCAAGGAAATTTACCAGAGCATCGCCAAAAAGCTGGTGCAGATGGGCTATGCCTACCCCTGCTTCTGCACGGAGGATCAGCTCAACGCCATGCGTGAGCAGCAGATCGCCGGGAAGCTGAATTTCGGCTATTACGGCCAGTGGGCTGCCTGCCGGGACATGGATTATGAGAGCATCGAGGCCCGCGTCCAGGCCGGGGAGCCCTATGTTCTGCGCTTCCGCAGCCAGGGGGACCCGGAAAACTTCCTGCCCGTAATGGATGCCATCCGGGGCGAGCTGAGCGTTCAGGAAAACTATCAGGATTTCGTCCTGCTGAAGAGCGACGGCATTCCCACCTATCACTTTGCCCATGTGGTGGATGACCACCTGATGGGCACCACCCATGTGGTGCGCGGCGAGGAATGGCTGGCCACCCTGCCCATGCACGTCCAGCTTTTCGATACCCTGGGCTGGCAGCGTCCCCTCTACTGCCACACTGCCCAGCTGATGAAGATCGACGGCGATGTGAAGCGCAAGCTAAGCAAACGCAAGGATCCGGAGCTGGCTCTGGAATATTACCAGGCGGAAGGCTATCTGCCGGACGCAGTCTGGGAATACCTGCTCACCGTTCTGAATTCCAACTATGAGCAGTGGCGCATCGATAACCCGGAAGCCCACTACATGGAATTCCCCTTCTCCACGGAGAAGATGAGCAACAGCGGCGCACTCTTTGACCTGGAGAAGCTGGAAAACATCAGCAAGGATGTGATCTGCGCCATGTCCGCGGAGGCCATCTATGAGGGCTTGCTGGGCTGGGCGGAACGCTATGATACGGAATTCGCCGCCCTGCTGGCAGACCGGGACTATGCCCTGGCTGTGCTCAACATCGGCAAGGGCGGGGATCGCCCCCGGAAGGATCTGGTCAACTGGAAGCAGGCTGTGGATTTCCTCAGCTTCTATTACGACCAGCGCTTCCGCATCGAGGATGAATTCCCCACGGATCTGGAAGCCAGAAAAGAGATCCTCAGCCGCTATCTGGAGCTGATCGATTTCAGCGATGACAACGACGCCTGGTTCGCCAAGGTGAAGCAGATTTGCGAGGAGCAGAATTACGCCCTGCAGCCCAAGAAATACAAGAAGAACCCCGAGCTTTACCGGGGCAGCATCGTGGAAGTGAGCAACACCATCCGCGTGGCCATGAGCGGCCGGCAGAATTCCCCCGATCTCTGGCAAATCACCCAGACTCTGGGCGAGGAACGCAGCCGCGCCCGCATCCGCGCTGCCATGGAGGCATAAGCGCCCCTTTTCCCCGGAATCATCCCCAAAAACGACCCACTTCGCGGAATCCAAAGGCTGCCCGCCCTTGGATTCCGCTTTTCAACGAGGGCGAGCTTGAATAGCGTTAAAAACCGCCCTTCTTTTTAAAAAGAAGGGCACAAGAAAACACTTAGGATTAGCCTGCCGCTCCCCATGGGAGCCAGCGAGCCAAATTTCTCGGTTCCTCTTTTTAAAGAGGAACAAAATCTTTGATTCTTTAAAGTCCCCAGCTTCTCACAAGTTCGGCTTTGCTATCCGCAAACCGAACTTTTCAAAGAAGGACGGTTTACAAAGACTCTATAGTCCTTCCTCTTTTTAAAAAAGAGGAAGCGAGAAAACACTTCCCCTCATCTCAAACACTCGGGAGGCATCCAAAGCAGCCTTATGCGCATACGAATGATCGACCAATACCGCGGCCTGCCCGGCCCGGTCTACATACTGATGATCGCCCGGATCGTCATCGCCATGGGGACCTTTGTCTACCCCTTTCTGACCATGTTCCTCAGCAGCCGCATCGGCATGAACGACCAGGAGGTCAGCCGCTATCTGCTGCTGGTGGCGCTGGCGCAGCTCCCGGCCAATCTGATCGGCGGGAAGCTGGCGGATCGTTTTCCCCGGAAGCGTGTCTACGGGGCGGCCATGTTCTGCTCTGCCAGCTTTTTTGCGCTGAGCGGCTTTTTCTGCCAGAGCGCAAATGTGGTCTGGCTGATCCTGGCAGGCTATTTCTTCTCAAACATGAGCCACCCGGTGCTTTCCGCCATGATCATGGATGTGACCACGGAAAAAAACCGGCAGGAAAGCTTCTCTCTGGTGTATCTGGGCTTCAATATGGGTTATGCCATCGGCCCCCTGGTGGCAGGGCTGCTCTTTGAGGAACACACCCCCTGGATCTTCTGGGGGCAGGCCATTCTGGTCAGCACAGCGGTTTCTCTCATCCTGCTGCGGATGCCCCTGCGCCCCACAGCCCCGGAAAAAGAGCGCGAAGAAGCAGTGACAGCGGAAGCGCCCCGGCAGGAATCCCTCTGGAAGCTGCTGCGGCATGACCCGGTGATGCTGATCTTCGCCGCCTGCCTCACCTGCTACGCCTTTTCCTACGCGCAGATCTCCTACCTGATGCCTCTGGATCTGGAGCTGCACCAGGGCATCTCTGCCGCAGCAAAGAGCATCAGCATGGTCTGGTCCCTCAATGGGGTGGTGGTCTTTCTGGCCACGCCGCTGGTGGTGCTTTTGACCAAGCGGAATTCCTCCATCCTCAACTGCGCCCTGGGCGGCCTCATCTATCTGCTGGGCTTCGGCGGAACAGCCTTCACCGCAGGCAGAACCTGGCTGCTGCTTTCTCTGGTGCTGGTCTGGACCGTGGGGGAGATCCTCTGCAACACAAACAGCGGGGTTTTCATCGCCAACCACGCCCCGGCCTCCCACCGGGCGCGCTACCAGTCCATCTATGACATCATCCAGAATCTGGGGAAGGCAGCCGGCCCCTTTCTCATGGGCTTTTACCTGCTGGGGCACAGCTATCAGCAGGGCTGGCTCTTTGTTTCCGGCCTTTGCCTGCTGGCAGCACTGGGGCTGATCCTTTTGCAGCGCCACCCGGCCCTGCCCCCGGAGGAGGGCGGCAGGCATAAGCCGCAAAAAAGAAAGGCCGCCATATAGCATAAAAGTCTTCCATATATAATAGAATAAGCAGAAGAGCAAAACAAAGCAGGCGGCCCCGGCAGCCTGCTTTGCCTTTTCCCGAAAAGCAGAAGAAAAGGGCCCAAAAACGCAAAAAAGTCTGCCCGGCTAGAGGCAGACTCTTTTGTTTCGGATAAGCAGTTAAAAAGCCATCCACATGGTCGTATCTGATGATTTGGGCAGAAACGAGCATAGTTATTATACTCTTCCCAGCCCAGCTTGTCTACGCTTTTTTGCGTTTTTTCGCCTCTCGGCGCGCCTGTGCCTCCTCCCGCTCCCGCAGCTGATTCTCATAGCGGCGCAAGCGGCGCTCCGCCTCGGCCTCCGCAGCACGATAGTCCTTCTCTGTGGGCGGGAAAAGCTTCGGCAGCAGCCAGCTGACAGCGGCAACGATCAAAAGCACGATGAAAATCCGCAGTAAAGTTCCCATATTTCCCTCCGGGCTGTTCCAAACAGCAAACGAATCCAACTAAGATTCTCTTAAGTTTCGCCGCGCAGATATTTTTTCCTACCATATTTCTTTGAAAAGTGCTATAATAAAATATCTGTTATATTCTTGCAGCCTATAGATAGGAGCTTTCCCATGAAAAACAAAGCTCTGGAAATTTTAGGGATCTTTGCCCGGATCAGCGCCTCCAGCTTTGGTGGGGGCTATACGGTGCTGCCGCTGATGCAGCATGAGCTGGTGGATCAGCGGGGCTGGCTCACGGATCAGGAGCTGACGGATATCTACGCGCTGGTGCAGTGTCAGCCGGGGCTGATCATGATCAACTGCGCGGTGCTGATCACCGTTCCCCGCTTTGGCAAGCTGGCCGGGGTCTTTGCCGCACTGGGTGTGGTGCTGCCCCCGCTTTTTGTGGTGCTGCTCATCTCCTCCCTGCTGAGCAATTTTTCCCACCTGCCCATCGTCCAGCATGCGCTGGCAGGCATCCGGGTGAGCGTGGCTGCCCTGGTGGTGAATACCGCCTGGCGCATGATCAAAAGCGGCGTCAAGGATTGGTTCTCCCTGCTGCTTTTCCTCATCGCCCTGATTCTGCTCTTTTTGGATTGCGTCAACCCCATCTTTATCATTCTCGGTGCGGCTCTGGCCGGCATTCTGCTGGGCTCCCGCCGGGAAGGGCAGCAAAAAAATGAAGGAGGGAAAGAAGCATGATCTATCTCCTCCTCTTTTGGGACTTCCTGAAGATCGGGTTCTTTACGGTGGGCGGCGGCCTGGCCACCCTGCCCTTTCTCTATGAGCTGGCCGGTCGCTACGATTGGTTCACCGAAGCGCAGGTAGCGGATATGGTGGCTGTTGCGGAATGCACCCCCGGCCCCCTGGCCATCAACATGGCCACCTACGCCGGTGTGCAGGCCGGCGGCATCCCCGGCGGCATCATCGCCACCCTGGCGCTGGCTCTGCCCTCCCTGCTGGTCTCCCTGCTGGTCTGCACGGTGCTGGCCCGCTGGGCAAAGGGGAACAGCATCCAGCGGATCTTTGCCGGGATCCGCCCCGCAGTGGCAGGGCTGATCTCCTCCATCGCCATTTCCATGGTGCTTCTGGCCATTCTGGGCATCAACAGCCTGGGGCAGAGCATTGCCTTTGATTATAAAGCCCTGATTTTTTTCCTGCTGCTGCTTCCTGCGGTATTTCTTTTGAAGAAGCACCCTATACTTTATGTGGCGGTGGGCGCAGTCGTGGGCATTCTCTTCCGGATTTAACCGCTGTTTTTTGGCAGGCATTATTTTGCTTCAGATTCCCTGTTTCTTTTATCCCATATTTCTATTATCTTTTTATAATCGTTTTTGTTTTTATCTTTTTGTTTTTCTATTTTATATCTGTATAGTGTCCCGCTCGTTTGGCGGGGCGGAAAAGGAGCTGAAACAATGGATCTTTTTGCACGCATCGCAGAATCCGAAATATTGCAGCAGGTGAACGCAGAGGGCATCAACCCCTATTTCCACGAATTGCAGTCCCGGCAGGATACGGAAGTCATCATGGAAGGGAAACGCCGCATCATGCTGGGTTCCAATAACTATCTGGGGCTGACCGTTCACCCCCAGGTGGTGGAGGCAGCAAAGAATGCCCTGGATCAATACGGCACCGGCTGCTCCGGCTCCCGCTTCCTCAACGGCACCCTGGATATGCACATCCAGCTGGAAAAAGAGCTTTCTGCCTTCCTGGGGAAAGAGGAGGCCTGCACCTTTTCCACCGGCTTCCAGAGCAATCTGGGCGCCATCTCCGCAGTGGTGGGCCGGCACGATTATATGATCTGCGACATCGAGAACCACGCCAGCATCTATGACGGCTGCCGACTCAGCTACGGCAAAATGCTCCGCTTCAAGCACAGCGATATGGACGATCTGGAACGGAAGCTGCAGCAGGTGCCGGAGGAATGCGGCGCGCTCATCATCACCGATGGCGTTTTCAGCATGAGCGGCGACATCTGCAAGCTGCCGGACATCGTGGAGCTGGGCAAGCGCTACGGCGCACGGATCATGGTGGATGATGCCCACGGCCTGGGCGTGCTGGGCAGAAACGGCCGCGGCACCGCCGATCATTTCGGTCTGACGGATCAGGTGGATCTGATCATGAGCACCTTCAGCAAATCCCTGGCCGCTCTGGGCGGCTTCATCAGCGGGGATGCCCGGATCATCAATTACATACGCTACAATTCCCGCCCCTTCATCTTCTCTGCCTCCATGCCCCCCTCCAACACCGCTGCGGCTCTGGCTGCGCTGCGGGTGATCGAGCAGGATGGCAGCTATACGGATCGTCTCATGGAGCTGGCTCAGTATATGCGGGCCAGACTGAAGGAGAAAAACATCGCCATCCGGGAAAGCAGCACCCCCATCATTCCCATCTATACCTATGATGAGCTGCGTACCCTGCGGGTGAACCGCCGCCTCTATGAAGAGGGCGTCTATGTGAACTGCGTGCTGCCCCCGGCAACAGCTCCCGGGGAATGCCTGCTGCGCTGCAGCCTGATGGCAACCCATACCCACGAGCTGATCGACGAAGCCGTGGAGGTCATTGCCCGGGTTCTGGAGGAATTCTAAGATGCAGCGTGTGGTGGTCATCAGCGGCGGCAGCTCCGGCATCGGCAAGGCGCTGGCCGAGCTTTACATCGCGGCAGGAGACCGGGTTTATGAGCTGAGCCGCAGCGGCAGCAGCCGTCCGGGTCTGCAGCACATCACCGTGGATCTGCGGCAGGAGGAGCAGATCCGGCAGGCCATGGAGCAGATCGGGCAGGAAGCAGGCCGCATCGACCTGCTGCTGAACAATGCAGGCATGGGCATTTCCGGCGCGCTGGAAATGACGGAGCTGGAGGAAGCCCGCGCCCTCTTTGACGTGGATTTCTTCGCCGCCTATCTTTGCTGCAAATACGCCCTGCCCTGGCTTCGGGAATCTCAGGATGGACGCATCATCAGCACCAGCTCTGTGGCAGCGGTCTTCAGCATCCCCTATCAGAGTTTCTATTCCGCGGCAAAGGCAGCGGTGAATGCCATGAGCCTGGCGCTGGCCAATGAGCTGCGTCCCTTTGGCATTCAGGTGGCGGCTTTCATGCCCGGGGATGTGAAAACCGGCTTCACCGGCGCCCGGCGCAAGGAGGAACGGGGCAGCGAGCTTTACGGCGAGCGCATCGAAAAGGCAGTCTCCACCATGGAAAAGGATGAGCAGAACGGCATGCCCCCGGAGGTGATCGCCAGAGCCATCTACCGGCTGAGCTGCAAACGGAAAATGAAGCCCCTGAAGAGCTGCGGCCTGAAATACCAGGCATTCCTCTTTTTGCAGCGCATCCTTCCCAGCGGGCTGGCAAATTTCATCGTGGGGAAAATGTACTGAGCAGGCTATATGGAAAAGCGATCCTGCATATAAAAAGCAGCAGAGGATTCTTCCTCTGCTGCTTTTTTGCATCCATCTGCCCGGACGGCGCGTCTATCTCTTGAAAACCAGGTAAACCGTCCCTTTCTTGAAAGAAAGGGACCCAAAGAACTTTAACTTTTGGACGCTGCTTCTGATTTCGGGCAGTGAGCAATGATTTTGTCATTGTGAGGCAGGCAAGCTGTGGGCTTGCAGCGCAAGGCCCAGCTTGGCAACGTGGCAATCTTACAGGATTCTTGCTAAAGCAAGAACCTGTGGGATTCCTGCTAAAGCAAGAACCTGTGGGATTCCTGCTAAAGCAGGAACCTTTCAAAAAGGGGCAAGCCCCTTTTTGCCACCTTCGTGACATACCTTCTGCAAAGATTGCCACGTCGTTCAGCTGTGTACTGCTTCGCAGTCCTGCAGCTGAACTTCCTCGCAATGACAAAGATATTCGCTGATTGCTTCTGATTTCGGGCAGCAGAGACAATCGTGCAAACAATAAACACAATTTAAAATCCCTCTATCTCAAAAAAGCTGTTTCGAAAATAATTCTGTAAAAACCGCTTTTTACAAAATAAATTCTGTAAAATCCCTTATTTTTCCCTGCAATAAAGCTAAAATATGACAATATCACGATAAATTTTATTTTATCTAATAATTTACAAAAAATAAATTGACACCGTCGGCGAGAAGCAAGTATAATAAAAATGCTGCAAAACAATTCCTCCGTTCATTCCTTTGGCTGTTGAAATACAACTATTATTTTGAAAGAAGGGGTGGTACAAACAATGTTCCGAACGAGCAACAAGCAAAAGTGGTTTTCTCTGGTGATTCCCTTCACCTTTCTGCTGCTGTTGGTCCTTGCGCCGACAGCCCTTGCAGAAGAGGAAGACTGGCAGGCGAAATATGAGGAGATCTGCAGCGCAGAGCCCATCCTCTATGATGCACCGGGCGGGGAGCTGACCATCTTCCCCTATGCCCTGATCACCCCGCAGAATGCAGACCGCCCGGATGAGGATTCCATCGTCATCACCCTGATGGGCGATGGCTTCACCGAAGCGGATCAGATGAAATTCAATTACTACGCACAGTATTTCGCGGAAACCATCATCCACTATGAGCCCTTCCGTGAATTCAAGGATAAAATCAAGATCTACCGCGTGAATGTGGTCTCTGAGGACAGCGGCATCCGCCGGGATCACAGCGTCAACGGCCGGGATATCCCCGGTATGGACCCCCGCAACAATTATTTCGGCGGCCTTTGCTGGTCCGGCAATGCCCAGCGCGGCATGAGCGTCAGCAACCGTGACCTGGCCATCAACACCGCCACCGCTTACACCAACGAAAACTGCTGGAAGCTGCTGCTGATGAACAGCACCCTCTATGGCGGCGTCAGCTCCGGTCAGCTCTCCTTTTCCAGCCTGAACTGGGCCTTCGTGGATCTCTGCATCCATGAATCCGGTCACACCAACGGCCTGCTGCCGGATGAATACCACGCCGGCGACCAGTATTTCCGCAATGCGCTGGAAAATCCGCTTTCCTATCCCAATCTGGTGAATGCAGCCTGGATCGATGACCCCACCTGGCAGGAATGGAACCCCTGGCATCGCTTCCTGGGCAAAGACGGCATCACCTTTGACCCCTTCGTGGAAGTGGTCAGCTCCACCTATGACTACGCAGGCACTCATTATCGTCCTTCGGAAGCCTGCAAGATGCGCTTCCTGGGCTATACGGATAACTACGAAAAATACGGCGTGGAAGAATTCCCCTTCTGCCTGGTCTGCCAGGAAAAATGGCGTGACCGCCTGGCTGTGGGCTCCAAAACGCCGGTGCTCCATTTCCAGCCCTATAACGATCAGTTCTATGACAATGTTCCCGTTACGCTGGATAACAAACGCATCATCCTCCGCACCGCAGAGGTTGACCTGAGTCTGGGTACGGAAGGCGGCTTCGGCGGCGGCTACAGCCAGAAGATCTACGGCGAAGACATGGCCCCCGGCGAGCTGAAGATCACCGTCCGGGATGCGGATGGCAAGGCGCTCTATCAGAACATCTCCGCCACCACCCCCATGGATCTGGCAGCCGGCACCTATACCGTCTCCGCCAGCTATGATGGGGAATATGGCAGGATGGAGCTTTCCAGCATCGAGAACAGCTTCGTGGTGAAGCACGCCTCCCCCATCGTTTCCGTGGGCAATTACGCCAGCCCCTGGAAATCTGAGGATAAGATGGACACCCTCTCCCGCCCCTGGCAGAAGGATACCCCCGTTACCCTGCCGGAGGTGGTCGTGGATGCCAGCCGCGTCCATGAGGATGCCAAGAAATCCGATTTCGAGATCAGCTACACCTGGCACCTGGATGACGGCGAAGGCCAGCCCGGTGAGCAGCTGGGCGAAAAGGGCATCATCGGCGGCAAGGCTGCGGATGGCCCCAGCTCTGTGGGCAAATTCGTCCTCTGCATCACCAGCGAAGGCAAATCCGGCACCCCCGTGGCAGGTCACAAGGTCACGGATCTCTTCCCCTTCGAGGTGGAAAGCTCCTATTACAGCGTGACCCGCTTCGAGCCCAACTCCACCACCTATCCCAATGAAAACGAGCAGAACATGTGGCGCCCCATCACCATCGTGGGCGAGGGCTTCACGGAAGAGGAATACGATGAATTCGTGGCCCTGGCTGAGGATTTCATCACCAAATTCCTGGATACCACCCCGGTGAACCATGTGTTTGAACGCTTCTATTTCTGGATCCAGAGCACCCTTTCTCAGGATTCCGGCATCAGCAAGCCGGGCGAGCAGAAGGATACCTACTACGGCTTTGCTCTGGATGAAAACAATGAATTCACCACCTACCGCACGGATCGGGAATTCAACGACATCCTGCGGCAGGAGGTCTGGCGCAGAGATACCAACCAGAAAACCGCTGCCCAGTGGGGCGCTACCGTTGTCTTCGTGAACGATGACAGCGTGCAGGCCAATGCCAACTGGCGCCATGATCCGGAGCTGAACCGCAGCGTCCACCTGGCCACCATCAAGGACAAGAGCTACAGCAAGCTCATCGAAGAGCTGGTCAATCAGTTCGCCTTCTGCCTCTCCAGCCGGGATCCGGAGCTGCTGGACAGAAAATGGATGGGCGACCCGGCCAAGACCCAGGAGACCCTGGACGCCCTGATCGCCAGCTGCTACTGCCAGCACATGCCCGTGGTGGCCAGTGATGCCAGCGTCCGCAATTATGTGCTGCAGAACGGCAAAGTATACGACCTGACCGATGGAAAGAAAGCCTTTGACGTGGCCTCCACCTTCAAGGCCTATGCCTTTGGTGAGGAGATCATCACCAACACCGATGAGACCAATACCTTCACCTACACCTACTACGCAGACGACAATTACAGCGTGGGTGAGCTCCTGGACGGCGTTCCCAGCGAGCCCGGCGTTTACTGGGCACAGGCACACCTGCCCGGCGGCAACAAGTATTTCAAATACGACCACTACATCTACGGCAAGGATTTTGACGATCAGATCTTCTACGGCACCGACGCCCAGGGCAATTACATCTACGACAAAGACGATGTTCCGGAAGAATACATCGTCCGCGCCGGTTCTGATATCATGCTGAATTCCAGCTCCACCGGCAGATGGTATGCTCCCTCCAACGCCCGCGGCATCGTCCGCTTCGTGATCTCCGCAGCCGATAAATCTGCCCTGCAGGAACAGCTGGAAGCGCTCTCTGCCCTGAAGGAAGCGGATTACACCGAAAAGAGCTGGGCTGTTCTCGCCGCAGCAGTGGAAAAGGCAGAGGGCATCGTGGATGACATCTATGCGGATGCCGCTGCCGTGGAAGCCATGCAGAAAGAGCTGAAGCAGGCAGAGGATTACCTCTTCCGCCGCAGTGACGTGGCAAACAAGGCCGCCATCGAAAGCCTGCTGGCCTATGTGGCAATGCTGGAGAAAGCGGATTACACCGGCGAAAGCTGGGCCGCACTCCAGGCGGAATGCAGCGCTGCTCTGGCTGTAGCCGAAAATGAACGCGCCAGCAAGGAAGAGGTGGCAGCAGCTGCAGCTTCCCTGGAGGCAAGCATTGATGCTCTGAAAAATGCCAGCTACACTCTGCGTATCACCGCAGAAAAGGGCGGCAGAGCCTACATTCAGGGCGATGATGAGGAGGCCCTGATCGAGCGGGGCAGCCAGCTCATCCTGCGGGCCGCCTCCAAGAAGGGCTATGAATTCATGGGCTGGATCTATGCAGACAGCGGCGAAAGCCTGGGCTTCAGCGCCCTGCAGACCTTCACCATGCCCAGCCGGGATGTGGAGCTGATCGCCCTCTTCGATAAAGAAGACAAATCCGACAAGGATGACGAAGACGAAGAGACAGAGAGCTACACCATCAAGGCCACCGTCGGCGCAGGCGGCAGCATCAACCGGGACAAACGGGAAACTGTGGAGGAAGGCGATGACCTCAGCTACAGCATCACGCCGGCGGATGGCTATGTGATCAAGGACGTGCTGGTGGACGGCAAGAGCGTGGGCGCTGTGGAGCGCTATACCTTCAAGGATGTGGACGAGGATCATGAAATCGAGATCCTCTTTGAAGCCAAGGCCGCCGAACCCACCCGCTTCAATCCCTTCATCGATGTGAAGGAAGCAGATTGGTTCTATGCCGATGTTCTGGACAGCTATGAGCTGGGCCTCATCAACGGCCGCACAGCGAACACCTACGTTCCCGGCGGGAATATCACCATTGCGGAGGCCATCAAGCTGGCTGCCAGCATGCACCAGAAATATACCACCGGCGCAGTCACGCTCAGCAATGGCTCTGATGCCTGGTACAGCAGCTATGTGGATTACGCAGTGGCAAACGGCATCATCAAGGCCGGTGAATACACGGACATGAACGCCATCGCCACCCGGGCTCAGTTCGCTTCCATCTTTGCGGCAGCTCTGCCCGAAGCAGCCCTGCCTGCCATCAACGCCGTGGCAGATGGCAAGATCCCCGATGTGAAGCCGGCTGATCCCTACGGAGCAGCAGTTTACAAGCTTTACCGGGCGGGCATTCTGAACGGCAACGATGCAGCAGGCAGCTTCGCCCCCATGAGCAACATCAAGCGCAGCGAAGTGGCCGCCATTGTCAACCGCATGATGAATGCAGAAAAACGCGTCAGCGTGGCGCTCTAAGCCCCCGCGGCAGGCAAGGCGATCCTGCATAGAAAAAGCAGCAGAGGAATTTCCTCTGCTGCTTTTTGCAGCTGCTCGTATGCTTCAGCTGTCTCTGAAACCCAGGTAAACCGTCCCTTTCTTGAAAGAAAGGGACCCAAAGAACTTTAACTTTTGGTATTGCTTCTGATTCCGGGCAATGACCAATGATTTTGTCATTGCGAGGAAGCTTTTGCTGAGAAAATATGGAATATTTTCCAGCAAAACAACGTGGCAATCTTATAGGCTTCCTGCTTCGCAAAGTAGCAGCTTGCCAGCCTCGCATATTCTCTGACTGCTCCTGATTCCGGCAGCAGGCCAAAAAGAAGTGTTTTCTGGGTCCCCGTACGCTCTTCGCGTCCCGAACTCTTTAAAAAGAGGGACGGTTTTGCTTTCCTGAAAACCCAGGTAAACCGTCCCTTTCTTGAAAGAAAGGGACCCAAAGAACTTTAACTTTTGGCATTGCTTCTGGTTCCGGGCAATGACCAATGATTTTGTCATTGCGAGGAAGCTTTTGCTGAGAAAATATGGAATATTTTCCAGCAAAACGACGTGGCAATCTTACAGGCTTCCTGCTTCGCAAAGCAGCAGTTTGCCAGCCTCGCATATTCTCTGACCGCTCCTGATTCCGGCAGCGTCCAAAGATAAAAAGTTTCTTGGGTTCCTTCTTTTCAAAGAAGGAACGGTTTTGCCTTTCAGAAGGCTTGGTAAACCCCCATTTTTTTGAAAAAAGCGGGTCAAAAAACTTTAATGTTTGGGGATTGCATCTGATACCGGGCGGCACCTGAGCATCTGTCATTGCGAGGCAGGCAAGCTGTGGGTTTGCAGCGCAAGGCCCAGCTTGGCAACGTGGCAATCTTCTGGTTTCCCGGCTTAGCCGGGAAACCTTTACGCCCCTTTTTGGCGTCCCCTGCGGTGGATTTTACGCAGGATTGCCACGTCGT
>JAFSHU010000024.1 GCA_017440145.1 Bacillota bacterium | reverse complement strand
GGGAAGAACAGCAATAAAATACTGCCGAGAATACGACAAGCAGTGAGTATATTTGCAATATGCTTCGCCATCTATTCACCGATAAATTCAAGTTTATCAAACTCATAGCATTATATTTGTATAGAAATTCAATGTTCGAAAAAAGACCGACCAGTTGGATACTTGTCGTATCAAAATGATCGGTCTTATTTGGTGCGGGTGACAGGGGTCGAACCTGCACACCGAAGTACCAGATCCTAAGTCTGGCGCGTCTGCCAATTCCGCCACACCCGCACAGCGCAAATGAAGCAGAGAATATTTTATCACAAACGCCCTGCAAATGCAATGGAGTTCCCGGGCTATTTCAGCCCCAGCAGGGACAATGCCTGGGCCACATCCTTCGCCACCAGCCGCCGCAGGCCCGCAGGGACCTCCTCCTGCTCCGGGCAAACCGCCAGCTTGAAGCCAAAGGAAAGGGCTTCCTTCAGCCGCCGGGCAGACTGGCTCACATGGCGCAGCTCTCCCAGAAGGCCGATCTCCCCCAGGAGCAGAACCTTGTCCTCGATGGGGCGATCCAGGGCAGAGCTGACGATGGCCGCTGCCACCGCCAGATCAGCAGCCGGGTCATCCACCCGCATACCGCCGGCCACATTGACGTAGACATCCTTATCCCCCAGGCTCAGTCCCAGCTTCCGCTCCAGCACGGCCAGAATGATCATCAGCCGGTTATAATCATAGCCGGCTGCCAGCCGCCGGGGGTTCCCAAAGCCGGATTTGGCGGTGAGCGCCTGAATCTCCATGAGCAGAGGTCTGGCGCCCTGCATCAGGCAGCAGACTGCCGAACCGGGGGAGCCCCCCTCCCGCTGGCTGAGAAAATAGGCGGAGGGGCTCAGCAGCGGGCTCAGGCCGCGCTCTGTCATCTGAAACACGCCCACCTCGTTGGTGGAGCCAAAACGGTTCTTCACCGCCCGCAGCAGACGAAAGGCATTGTAGCGCTCCCCTTCGAAGTAAAGCACCGTATCCACCATATGCTCCAGCACACGGGGGCCGGCCAGCATGCCCTCCTTGGTCACATGGCCGATCAGCATCACGGCGCAGCCCAGCTCCCGGGCCTGGGCAATGGCGGCAGCCGCCACGGCACGCACCTGGGAAACGCTGCCCGGCGCGGATTGGATCTGCCCGCTGAATACGGCCTGCACGCTGTCGATGATCAGCAGGCTGGGGCGAATGCTTTCCACCTCGGAAAGGGCCGCGTCAATATCCGTCTGCGCCAGCAGATAGACCTGATCACTGAGGGCCTGCAGCCGCTCTGCCCGCAGACGAATCTGCTCCGCACTTTCCTCGCCGCTGATGTAGAGCACCTTCCCATGGGCAGACATAGCCTGTGCCGCCTGGAGCAGCAGGGTGCTTTTGCCGATGCCCGGCTCCCCGCCCAGCAGCACAGAGCTGCCCGGCACCAGACCGCCGCCCAGCACCTGATCCAGCTCGGGCAGGCCCAGCAGCCAGCGGCGGTTTTTTTCCGCAGCCACCCTGGTGATGGGCTGGGCCTTTGCCGCAGGCAGGCTGACCCTCCCCGGCTTGGCAGCGGGGCCTTCCTCATGAATTTTTTCCTCCACCAGGCTGTTCCAGGCCCCACAGTGGGGGCATTTTCCCATCCAGCGGACGCTTTCGCCCCCGCATTCCTGGCAGAAAAACATGGTCTTGCTCTTAGCCATTTGGCCCATCCTCTCTTCGGCAGCAGTTTTTCTTTAATTATATGGAGCAGCAAAAAGCTTGTCAATCCTGCGTATTTCCATCGGCAGCGCTATGAGCAGCGGCAGGGGATCCGCCTCTTCTGCGCGGCCCGGGAAAAGGAGAAGGCCCCCGGAAAGCTGTCAGAACCGGGGGCTTGCTATTTGATGAAAGCTTAACAGGGAAGCTCTGTTTTCCGGGTGCTTTTCGTCCCGGGCGCATTCCTCCCGGGCTTTTCCTCCTGCAGCCAGCCCATATGCTCTGCGATAAAACGCAGAGCCTGGTCATTCCAGCGCTTGGCGGTGCGCTCGCTGATATCCAGGCGAATGGCCGCCCCGTAAAGGCTGGTCTCTGCCCGGAAATAGATCAGCTTCAGCAGCTCCAGCCGATCCAGGTCAATGCGGCGCCCGGTGGAAAGGCTGCCCAGCAGCAGCCGCACAGCCTGCACAGCGCGGCGGAGGTATTCCGTCTCCCCCCGGCTCAGGGCGATGACGCCCAGGGCCGTGTTATCCACGGTACTGCCCTGGGGAAAGCGCTGATCCCGCATGGAGCGGCTCCGAAGCAGCACATCATTTTCCACCTCCCGCAGCCGCTGCACATTGCTGAAATAGGAGTGCAAAACATTTTTGGCATTCGTTCTCCAGCGCAGATCACTCATTCACATCAACCTCCTCAAAAATTTCTTCCCTTTCCCGCAGCTCCAGACTGCCGCCGCAGCGGGGGCAGCCTGCGCTTTCCTCATAGGCGGGAAAGCCAAAGCATTCGCCGCGGCTCTGCCGGAAATAGCTTGGGGCTTCCCAGCGTGCGCCGCAGCAGGCACATTGCAGCATGGTTTCACCTCCCCCCTTGGGAGAGGGCAATTCGAACACGAAGGCTGACTCTATTATAGAACATATGTTCGATTATTGCAAGCCCTTCTTTTGACTTACAGAGATTTTTATGGGACAGCGGCAGCCTTAAAGTCGCTAAACCCTGCCTTTCCTGCAAGAAAGGGGGCGGCAAAAAGGGGCGTCTGTGCCGCAAGGCACAGGGCGCGATGTAGCGCCAGCCACTTTTTGAAAGGTTTTCTGCTCTGCAGAAAACTGGGAGAACTTTAGCGGGAAAAGGAAGATCTGTCCTTGAGAGGCAGCCCAGCTGCAGGGCTGTGAAACAGCACACAGCTGAACAAGGCGGCAAGCCCTCAGCTTGCCCGCCTCGCGAAAATTTGGCTTAAAGATTGCCACGTCGTTTTGCTGGAAGATACTACGTATCTTCCGCAGCAAAAGCTTCCTCGCAATGACACAAGCTGCCCTCCCTTTCCGAAAGGGAAGCCCAAAAAACAAGTGTTTTTGCTGTCGCTTTTTCTAAAAAACCGCGGCACACAAAAAGCCGGTACAGCAAAAGCTATACCGGCTTGAGTGAATCTGTTCGATGGGATTTTGATGATCTTCCCGATGCTTTTATTCCACGATCTTCCGCAGGTCAGCCATACTATCCGCCATGGCGACGATGCGCTGCAGCAGGCTCATACGGTTGGCGCGTACATCCAGGTCGGGATCCATGACCATCACGGCCTCGAAGAAGGCGTTGATGGGTTCTGCCAGCTGGGAGAGGCATTCCAGGGCTTCCTGATAGCTGCCGGCCTCCACCAGTGCGGCGAAGCGGCTTTCGGCAGCCTGCACAGCGGCGAAGAGCTGGTTTTCGGTGGGATCCACAAAGCGGGCTTCCGTCACAGGGGGCAGCTCCATGCTCTGACCCTTTTCTGCGGCGCTGCGCAGAATGTTGGCGCTGCGGTTGAAGCCGGCCAGCAGCTGCGGGAAGGCAGGATGGCTGCGGAAGCTCTGCAGAGCCAGAGCCCGGCGCTGGGCAGCAAAGAGATTGCCCTGCTGCAGGCCGATGCTCTGGATGGCGTTGACCACGTCATAGCTGACGCCGCCTTCGCTGAGCAGATTTTCCAGACGCTGATGCAGGAAGCTGACCGCGCTTTCGATGCGCTCCGGCATCAGGCTCATATCCAGATTGGGAACATCCTTCTCCAGCAGGCCGTAGGCATAGCCCAGAACATCCCGCAGCACCAGATTCAGCTGATGCCTGACGATGATCTGGGTGCAGCCCGCAGCGGCGCGGCGCAGGGCAAAGGGATCCTGCGAGCCGGAGGGGATCTGGCCGATGGCGAAGAAGGCCAGCATGGTATCGAGCTTATCTGCCAGGGCTACAGCCAGACCGGCCTTGCTTTCCGGCAGCTCATCCCCGGCGAAGCGGGGCTGGTAATGCTCGCGGATGGCCTGGGCCACGGCGGCATCCTCTTTCGCTGCCAGTGCGTAATATTCGCCGATGATGCCCTGAAGCTCGGGGAATTCATAGACCACATGGGAGGCCAGGTCGGCCTTGGCCAAATAGGCGGCGCGGCTGGTATGCTCCAGCTCCGTCTGGCTGAAGCCCAGCTGCTGACCGATGTATTCTGCCAGAGCCACGATGCGGCCAACCTTCTGCCGCAGGGAACCCAGCTTCTCGTGGAAAACCACAGCGGAGAGCTTCTCCACGTTTTCGCTCATGGGGCGGCGCAGATCCTCCCGATAGAAGAATTCCGCGTCCTCCAGACGGGCGCAGAGTACGCGCTCGTTGCCGGCAGCCACCAGATCCAGGCGGTAATCATCGCCGTTGCGGACGGTGATGAAGCGGGGCAGCAGCTTGCCCTCCGCATCATGCACCGGGAAATAACGCTGATGCTCCCGCATGGGGGTGATGACCAGCTCCGGCGGCAGCTCCAGGTATTTTTCCGCAAAATGCCCGGCCAGGGCGGTGGGGTATTCCACCAGGAAGACCACTTCCTCCAGCAGCTCCTCGTCCTCATCCACGATGCCATTGACGCTTTCCGCCACGGCCTGGATCTGGGACTGGATGATCTCCCGGCGGCGTTCCTGATCCACGATCACATAATTCTGTTCCAGCAGCCCTTCATAGACGCTGGGTTCGCTGATCTCAATGCAGCTGCTGCCCAGGACGCGGTGTCCCCGGGTGACGCGGCCGCTTTCCACGCCCGCATAGGAGAAGGGGATCACTTCTTCGCCGTAGAGCGCCACGATCCAGTGGATGGGGCGGACGAAGCGGGCCGGGTTATGACCCCAGCGCATGGGTTTGGGGAAGAAAATCTTATCCGCGATGCCGGGAAGCAGCTCCGGCAGGATCTCCACGGCCAGGCGGCCCTGGGTCTTTTTCAGGCCGAAGAGATAGATGCTGTTGTTCAGCTCCTTCTGGTAAAGCTCGGCCGGGTCCAGACCCTGCCCGCGGCAGAAGCCCAGCAGCGCCTTGGTGGGCTGGCCTTCGCCGTCATAGGCGGCCTTCAGAGAGGGGCCTTTTACCTCGGTTTCCACGTCAGCGGCTTTTTCCGCCAGACCTTCCACCTGCAAAGTCAGGCGGCGGGGGGTGGCCAGCACCCGCAGGGATTCATAGGGCAGACCATTTTCCTGCAGGCCGTTTCCGGCCAGGCGGGTGATCTGCTGGATCAGATCCGGCAAAAAGCGGGCTGGGATCTCTTCGGTACCCAGCTCCCAAAGTAAGGCTTTACTCATGATCGGCACCCTCCTTCACAGCATTTTCCCCTTTCAGCAGGGGGAAGCCCAGGCGTTCCCGCTCCGCCAGATAAGCAGCCACACAGGCCCGGGCCAGATTCCGCACCCGCAGCACATAGCTTTGGCGTTCCGTCACGGAGATGGCAGAGCGCGCATCCAGCAGGTTGAAGGTGTGGGAACATTTCAGGCAGTAATCAAAGGCGGGCTGGGGCAGATCCGCTTCCAGAACCCGCTGGCATTCTTTTTCGTACATCTCGAAGAGGCGGAAGAGCATGTCGATATCCGCCACCTCGAAGTTATATTTGGAATAATCCACCTCATGCTGGTGGTGCACATCGCCGTAGGTGACGTCCTTTGTCCACTGGATGTCATAGACGCTGTCCACACCCTGAATGAACATGGCCAGGCGTTCGGTGCCGTAGGTCAGCTCGCCGCAGACCGGGTGGCAATCCACACCGCCGAACTGCTGGAAATAGGTGAACTGGCTGACTTCCATGCCATCCAGCCAGACCTCCCAGCCCAGACCCCAGGCGCCCAGGGTGGGGCTTTCCCAGTTGTCCTCCACGAAGCGGATGTCGTGGGCCTTCAGATCGATGCCGATGGCTTCCAGGGATTCCAGATACATCTCCTGAATCTCATCGGGGGAGGGCTTCAGCAGCACCTGATACTGATAATAATGCTGGAGGCGGTTGGGGTTATCCCCGTAGCGTCCGTCGGTGGGGCGGCGGGAAGGCTCCACATAGGCCACGTTCCAGGGCTCCGGGCCCAGGGCGTGCATGGCAGTGGCCGGGTTCATGGTACCCGCGCCTTTTTCTGTGTCATAGGGCTGGAGGATCACGCAGCCCTGACGGCCCCAATATTCATTGAGCGCCAAGATCATATCCTGAAAATACATCGGCGTCACTCCCTTTGCGTAATGCGGGGAAAGGCCCCGCTTTCCTAACTCATCTAAATATTATAGTACAAGCC
>JAFSHU010000023.1 GCA_017440145.1 Bacillota bacterium | reverse complement strand
TGCCCGGCCTGCAAAAAGATCATCGGCTTTTTTGATCTCGCCACGGAGGACTGAGCGCCGCCGGGCGGCAAAACAGATATGCACTGCAAAAGGCAGGCTCCGGGGAGCTTGCCTTTTTTGCTGCCCTTCTTTGGGGCGGGATGCTTCTGTTTTCATGTGGAAGGGGATTGTGGGCTCCTTTGGAATCCCCACTTTTTTGAAAAAAGTAGGTCAAAAAACTTTCATTTTTGGGTCGATACTTCTATCCAATAGGTTTCGGGCATCCGAAACGCCTCCGTACCTGTTCCCTATTCCTTGCTACTTATTACCTGCTCCCCCAACCCCCTACCTTTCTTGAAAGAAAGGTAGCCAAAGAACTTTAGCCTTTGGGTCGCTACTTCTCATTCCAGGCAGCAGGCCAAAAGATAAGTGTTTTCTCGTTTCCTCTTTTTTAAAAAGAGGAAAGGTTTACGCGCTTCCCCTGCGTTTCGATACGAAACGCCACTACAGCGGTGCCTATTCCGCTGCCGGATCATCGTTCCGCTGCATAAATTCCACGGCCAGATTCTGGTATTCCTCTGCACCGCGGCAGCGCTGGTCGTAAAAGACGCCGGGGATGCCGTGGCTGGGTGCCTCGGAAAGGCGGACGCTGCGGGAGATCATGGTCTCATAAACCTGCTTGCCGAAATACTTCCGGGCCTCCTCCGCCACCTGATTGGAAAGATTGGTGCGGCCGTCATACATGGTCAGCAGCACCCCCTCCAGGGCGAGCTCGTGATTCAGATTGTTCTTCACCAGCTGATAGGTGTTCAGCAGCTGGCTCAGGCCCTCCAGGGCGTAGTATTCGCATTGCAGGGGGATCATCACCGAATTCGCGCAGCTCAGGGCGTTGATGGTCAGCAGACCCAGGGAGGGAGGGCAATCGATGAAGATATAGTCATAGAAGGGGCTGAGCGGGCGGACGGCCCGGCGCAGCTTATTCTCCCGGGAGATGGCCGTAACCAGCTCCACCTCGGCGCCCGCCAGCTGAATGGTAGCCGGCAGCAGGCTGAGATTGCGGAATTCGGTCTTTTGGATGACGGCCTCTGCAGGCGCACCGTTGATGAGCACGTCATAAACGCAGTGCTGCACCTGGCGGCGATCCAGCCCCAGGCCGCTGCTGGCATTGCCCTGGGGATCCAGGTCGATGAGCAGAACCTTCTTCCCCCGCTGGCCCAGAGCTGCGGAAAGGTTGATGGCGGTGGTGGTTTTGGCCACGCCGCCCTTCTGATTTACAATGGCAATGATTTTTCCCATCTTTTTTCTCCCGAAAAACGTAATAGAAAAGAGTTCGTGCTGAGATTGCTATATCCTGCACAAAGAGTGGATTTTCCCCGGAATTTCGCCACTGCGCCGGGCTTTGGGCGGGAAATTGTTTCACGTGAAACAGCGCCCCTTCCGGGCAAATCCCTCTTCCCAACGCAACGGAGCTGCCGCAGCACAGCTGCCGAAGCGCTGCCGCGCTCCCCGGATGCACTCGCTTCTTATATAGAAGCCCCTCCGCGCGGAGCCTGTTCCCGGATGCAAGGGCATTTCGCAAGAAGCGCGAGCCTTGTTTCACGTGAAACAGCGCCGTCGCCGGGCAATCCCCCCTTCCCAACGCAATAGAGTTGCCGCAACGCAGCTGCCGAATCGCTGCCGCGCTCCCCGAATGCGCTCGTTTCTTATATAGAAGCCCCTCCGCGCGGAGCCTGTTCCCGGGTATACGAGCATTTCCGTGAGAATATCGAGCCTTGTTTCACGTGAAACAGCGCCGCCGCCGGGCAAATCCCTCTTCCCAACGCAACGGAGCTGCCGCAACGCAGCTGCCGAATCGCTGAACGCGCCTCCCGAATGCGCTCGCTTCTTATATAGAAGCTCCTCCGCGCGGAGCCTGTTCCCGGGTGCGAGGGCATTTCACAAGAAGCGCGAGCCTTGTTTCACGTGAAACAGCAGTCATATTCTTTCTTTTCGTACAAACAAAATTAGGAATATATATACTCTCTTTTTCCAAAAAAGATGGAAATCCCGGGCGCAAGCTTCCCCTTGCAAAGGAGAAATTTCCCCTCTCCGCGGGAAGCGCCACCCCCCAGGGACACCTCAAAAATGGAAAATCCTGGAAATACAGGCCTGTGGAAAACCTGTGGATAAAATTTCATCTTTTCCCGGCAAGCCGAAGGAGCGGATGCCCCATCGAACCGCTCCGAAAACAGCCTCCGTGATCCAAAGGAAGATCAGCACTGCTTCAAGCTGGCAGTTCGTAGAAAAAGACCAGCTAAAAGCCATGCTGCTTCCGGCAAAGGAGCCAGCAGCTGGCCGGGGATGGTTTTTCGGGCATTTTTCTTCATGGCAGCCGCCGAAAAGCAGCGCCGAAACCGGGCAAAATCTTCTTCACAGAACCCGTGGAAAAGATGTGGATAACTTGTGTGCAAGAAAATTTTCCCGTGGATGCCCGCCGGAGATTTCCGGAGCTTTTCCCCTCCGCGGCGGGGCAGGCCAGCACAGCCCGGGGGTACAAATGTTTCCTCCTGTGGAAATCTTTTCCAGGGGGAGCGTGCGCGGCAAAGCTTTTCCGGTGGATATTTTCCGCAGAAAACCTTTCCGGAAGGAATCTTGCTGATCGAAGCACAGTGGGAAGCCCCTCCCCCGGCGGCAAAGGTGGAACAGAAAAATGGAGGGATCCCGCCCCGGGGGAATCGCCCCTTTTCCCGGAATGAGGATTTCCCCAGAAGGAAGGCCGCCCCGGCAAAGGGCGGCTTCCGGAAAATTTCTCCGTGAACAGGATGCAAATCCCTTTTTTAGGCAACCCCCTTCCATCGAAGCCTGCCGGGTGGGCAGAGGCAGTGCAGCCGGGGCTGCTGCTCGCCCCAGGCGTCCGCGCCGCAGCCCACGAAAAATCGCCCGCGCGCCGGACGATGGACTGCCGCTCGCCCCCCCCAGCCGGGTACAATGCGCTGACTCTGCCGAAAGCCCCCTCCCATCGAAGCCTGCCGGTTAGCGAGGGCAGTGCAGCCAAGGCTGCTGC
Source organism: Bacillota bacterium (assembly GCA_017440145.1). Lineage (GTDB taxonomy): Bacteria > Bacillota > Dehalobacteriia > UBA4068 > UBA4068 > RGIG3155. Next base: position 4,251 of record JAFSHU010000023.1, on the reverse strand, counting down.
TCGCCCCGGGCGTCCGCGCCGCAGCCCGCGAAAAATCGCCCGCGCGCCGGACGATGGACTGCTGCCCGTCCCCCCAGCCGGGTACAATGCGCTGACTCTGCTGAAAGCCCCCGCCCATCGAAGCCTGCCGGGTGGGCAGAGGCAGTGCAGCCAAGGCTGCTGCTCGCCCCGGGCGTCCGCGCCGCAGCCCACGAAAAATCGCCCGCGCGCCGGACGATGGACTGCCGCTCGCCCCCCCCAGCCGGGTACAATGCGCTGACTCTGCCGAAAGCCCCCGCCCATCGAAGCCTGCCGGGTGGGCAGAGGCAGTGCAGCCAGGGCTGCTGCTCGCCCCGGGCGTCTGCGCCGCAGCCCGCGAAAAATCGCCGCGCGCCGGACGCTCTGCTCTTGCGGCACGGCTTTGGGAGGCGGCGCTGTGAACAAGAAATCCACAGTTTATCCACAGGCCTCTGATTCCCCCGTGGAAGAAAGGATTTGAGAGCAGCGCTCGCTCCAGCCCGCAGCGCCTTCGCTTCCTGCGAAAAACTCCTAAGAAAAAGGCCAGCTAGAAATACCAATTTTCAGAAAACAAGCGCTTTTGGGAATTTCCTTTCTCCCAAACTGCAGCCCTTCACCGCGGCGAAGATTGGCAAACAATTCCGCCTCTTTCTTTTTATCCACAAGTTATCCACAGTATTTCACAGACACATCCCCGGCATTTTTCCACTGGCAGAACCCATAGGAAGCGCGGCAGGGGCATTGCATCGCATCCCCCCTTCACAGCTTCCCGATCCTCCCCCGGGGCGGCGAAGGCCGTGCCTTCCATACGCATCGAAGCGGGAAAACGAATCTAAGCGGAAAGCAGCAAGAAAAAGCGTTTCGCCGTCAGGCGCAGAGCGCAAAGATCGAAATTCTCCTGCTTCCCCCAAATTCGATTCAAGCGAACTTGTGAGAAGAAGGGTCCACAAGCCAATTCCGCTGCCGGGAACCGCTGTTTCCCGTGGAATATCGCCGCCTTATGCTTCGTTTTCGTCACCGAATCCCTGTTAAAACCGTCCTTCTTTGAAAAGAAGGACCAAGAAACTTTAACCTTTGGGCCGATACCCAAAATGAAAAATACGCCCTAAAGATCGAAGTTCTCCTGCTTCCCCCAAGTTCGATTCAAGCGAACTTATGAGAAGAAGGGTCCACAAGACAATTCCGCTGCTGCGAAACGCTGTTTCCCGTGGAATATCGCCGCCTTATGCTTCGTTTTCGTCACCGAATCCCTGCTGAAACCGTCCTTCTTTGAAAAGAAGGACCAAGAAACTTCCTGCAGGCTGCGCCGCTGTCGATCATGGGCAGCGCACAAGCGCTAAAGTTCTTTGGCTACCTTTCTTCCAAGAAAGGTAGGGTTGATTCTCTTCCTAAAGAAAAAAGGCTTACCTCGCGAAACGATGTTTCCCGTGAAACACCGCCGTTCTGTGCTTCGTTTTCGTCACCCAGTGCCTGTTAAACCGTCCTTCTTTGAAAAGAAGGACCAAGAAACTTTAAGCTTTGGGCCGACACCCAAAATGAAAAATACGCCCTGAAGATCGAAGTTCTCCTGCTTCCCCCAGGGTCGGTTCGGACCAGCTTCTTAGAAGATCACTTCGCAAGCTACCTCATCCGGCACGAAAAAAGCCAGCGGAATTCTCCGCTGGCTGCGCTTCCTTCAATTTATATGCAATCCTCCTGCTCAGAGGGGGCGCTTCGTGGGCATCCCCGGGCGGCGGGGGTATTTTTCCGGGCAGGGGCCTGTCTTCACCACAGGCAGCAGGCAGCGCTGATCCCCGCCGGGCAGCTGATACAGCCTGCTCTCCCCCAGCGTGCCGTTCAAAAGGCTGAGCGCATTGGCCGCGGCCTCTGCTTCCTCCTCCCAGCCGGCCCCCTTATAGGCCAGCAGCGTGCCGCCCTCTGCCAGCAGCGGCAGCCCGTATTCGCAGAGCACATTCAGCGCCGCCAGAGCCCGCGCCGTCACCACCGGGAATTGCTCCCGAAGCGCCGGGTCGCGCCCTGCCTCCTCTGCCCGGGCATTCACCACACGCAGCTGAGGAAGCCCCAGCTCCGCGCCGCATTCCTCCAGAAAGGCGCACTTTTTCTCCGTGGCCTCCACCAGGGTGATGGGCCGCTCCGGCCGGGCGATGGCCAGCACCAGCCCGGGGAAACCGCCGCCGCTGCCCCGATCGCAAAGGGCGCCGGGCAGCGTATCCAGCAGCTCCAGAGCCAGCAGGCTATCCAGATAATGCTTCTCCACAGCCTGCTCCTGCCCGGTGATGGCCGTCAGGTTGAATTTGCTGTTTGCCTCCTGCACCAGCTCCCAGTGGCGAGCCAGACGCTCCCAGGCCAGATCATCCAGGCGGATGCCTGCCTGCTCCCCTGCTTTCCGCAGCATTTCCTTCATAATTATGCTCCCCTCTATGTTCCGGCGCAGTGTTTCACGTGAAACATTGCCGCCTTATGCTTCATTTTCGTGCTGCAAATGCCCTGAAATTCCTTCCTTTCTTGAAAGAAAGGAAGCGAAAGAACTTCCATACTTTGGTCGATACTTCTATCCCGGCATCGCTCCAAAAATAAGTGTTTTCAGAGGGTTTTCGAAGAAAACCCGGGATTCCATCTTTTTTAAAAAGAGGAAAGGTTTTGCGATTTAAAGCCCTCTAAAGTCGCCCCACTTTTTGGAAAAAGGTGTCCCATAAACACGTAGCTTCGGGCCGATTCCCGAAATGAGAAACACGCCCCAAAATTGAAAGTTTCTTGGTTCTTCTTTTCAAAGAAGAACGCTTTATCAAGCTTAAAACCGCCGCTTTTTTAGAAAAAGCGGCACCAAAAACATCTATCTTTGGGCTGATTCCCAAAATTCAGAAGTACTGCCCAAAATTTAAAGTTCTTTGGTGTCCCTTTCTTCAAGTCCGCTTCAAGCGAACTTGGGAGAAAGGGACGGTTTACCGACTTCTAAAGTCCCCACTTTTTTTAGAAAAAAGTGGACAAAAAACACTTAGGAATGGTCTGCTGCCTCTCATCGAAAAGCAGCAAAACACTTATCTTTGACCTGCCGCCTCTATGCAAAGCTGCCAGCCAAAAGTTGAAGTTCTTTGGCTACCTTTCTCCCAGGAAAGGTAGGGTTTATTCTCTTTCTAAAGAAAAAGGGCTCGCCCCGCGAAACGATGTTTCACGTGAAACACAGCCTCAACGCCCCCGGCGTTTCAGCTCCACCAGCAGCACAGCCACATCCGCCGGGGTAACGCCGCTGACCCGGGAAGCCGCCCCCAGGGAGGCGGGCCGGGCGGCCTGCAGCTTCTGCCGGGCCTCGTTTGAAAGCCCCAGCAGCTGGGAAAAATCCAGCTCCGGGGGGATGAGGCGGCGCTCCAGATCATCGAAGCGCTGCACCTGCTCCTGCTGCTTTTTGATATAGCCCGCGTATTTCACGGCCACCTCCACCTGCTCCGCGCCGTTGCCGGGCAGGGGGGCAGGCGGTGGAGAGAGGGCAGCGATCTGGGCATATTCCAGCTCCGGGCGGCGCAGCAGGGCTGCCAGACTCTGATCCCCGCCGGGACTCAGACCCAATTCCGCCAGCAGAGCAGCGCTGGCATGGCTCTTTTCCAGACGCTGAATCTCTGCTTCTACCTGCGATTTCTTCTCATAGAAGCGTTCTGCACGCGCATGGGGGACCAGCCCCCGGCTGATGCCCAGCTCCGTCAGGCGCAGGTCGGCGTTATCCTGCCGCAGCAGCAGCCGATACTCTGCCCGGCTGGTGAAGAGGCGGTAAGGCTCCTCCACGCCCTTTGTCACCAGATCGTCGATCATCACGCCCAGGTAGGAATCCCCCCGGGTGAAGAGCAGCGGCTCCCGCCCCAGCTCCCGGGCGGCGGCGTTGGCCCCGGCCACCAGGCCCTGACCGGCTGCCTCCTCATAGCCGCTGCTGCCGTTCAGCTGCCCCGCGCAGAAAAGGCCGGGCTGCTGCCGATGCTCCAGACTGGGCTTCAGCTGCCGCGGATCCAGACAATCGTATTCGATGGCATAGGCCGGGCGCAGGATCTCCACCCTTTCCAGCCCGGGAATGCTGCGCAAAAAGGCCTGCTGCACATCCTCCGGCAGGGAGGTGCTCATGCCCTGCACATAATATTCTTCGGAATGCTCCCCCTCCGGCTCCAGGAAAAGCTGGTGGCTCGTCCGCTCGGGGAAGCGCACGATCTTATCCTCCACAGAGGGGCAATAGCGGGGGCCCACCCCCTGAATGCGTCCGCTGTAAAGGGG
>JAFSHU010000022.1 GCA_017440145.1 Bacillota bacterium | reverse complement strand
CTGCACCAGCTCGATCAGCTCCCGAACCTCAGCTGCCGTGGCACCGCCCAGGTTGATAATAAAATTGCCATGCTTCTGAGAAACCGCAGCATTCCCGTTTCTCAAGCCACGCAGGCCGGTCATCTCCACCAAGCGCCCGGCATGGTCGTTGGGTGGATTGCGGAATACACTCCCGCAGGAAGGGTATTCCAGCGGCTGTGCTTTGGAGCGGCGCTGCGCATAATCCTTCATCAGAGCCATGATCTCTTCCCGATCCCCCAGCTCTAGATGGAGGCAGACCCGGGTAACAACAGCATCCAAATCAAACAGGCTGCTGTTCCGGTAGGCAAAGGTGATCTGCTCCCCGCTGACATGTACCGGCTCTCCGGTATAGGAAACGCCATGCACAGCGGTAACAAAATTGCCGATATTTCCGCCATAGGCGCCCGCATTCATACGAACAGCACCGCCTACGCTGCCGGGGATCCCACGGGCAAATTCAATACCGCAAAGGGATCGCTCCGCTGCTTCCAGAGCCAAAGCAGCCAGCAGCATGCCGGAGCAAACCTCCACATCCTGCCCCCGCCAGGCAGAGCCGGAAAAAGCTTCTCCCATTTTGATGACAGCGCCACGAATCCCCTTATCCCCTACCAGCAGATTCGAACCGTTGCCGATCACCAGCCAGAGAATCTCGTGAGTATAGAGATAGGCCAAAACCTGCTGCAGCTCCTGCTCCGAGGAAGGCTGCAAAAAGAGGTCTGCCGGGCCTCCGATTTTCCAGGTGGTATGTGCTGACATAGCCTCCTGCGTGAGCACCGGCTGCTGCAGAAAAGCCTGCAATTCCATTCCAGTCTGCTGAATATCCAAAATCATTTCTCCTTTATGTAAGCGGCATAGCGTTCACTGAGTGAACGTACATTCCCTGCGCCCATGACCAGGAGCAGCTCTTCATCCGCGAGTTCTCTCTGCAAAAAAGAAAAGGCATCATCCATAGTGGCGGCATAATGCACATGATCATGCCCCAAGGAACGCAGCGCATCCACAACCAAGCCGGTGCTGACACCGGGAATCGGCTGCTCAAACGCGGGGTAAAGCTCGCAGAGCAAAACTCTGTCTGCATCCCGCAGAGCAGCAGCAAATTCTTTATACATTTCCTGGGTGCGGCTATAGCGATGGGGCTGAAATACGGCCAGCATTTTTTTCACGCCCTGTGCGCGTGCAGCCTGAATGGTCGCGGCGATCTCTGTGGGATGGTGGGCATAATCGTCAACCACCTTCAGGCCGTCCCGCTCCGCCAGAAGCTCATAACGCCTCCCGGTGCCGGTAAAATGCAGCAAACCGGCTGCACACTGTTGGAAGCTCAAACCCAATTCACGCCCAATGGCAATCGCAGCCAAAGCATTGCAGACATTGTGTGTACCAATCACATTTAAACGTAAGCGGCCCAGTTTCTCACCCCGGTAATACACATCCGCAGAAACACCGTTGTTTTCATGCTGCAGATCACGGGCTTGATAATCGCCCTCCGCTTCGAGACCATAGCGGATATAGCGCCCGGGAATTTTTTCACAAAGCTCCCGCAATATCTCACAATCCGAGCAGACTACGGAAAAGCCATCCTCCGGAACCTGCCGCAAATACTGGGCAAAGGCTTCCACAATGGTATCCAGATCATGATAATAATCCAGATGATCCGCCTCAATGTTGGTGATGACAGCGATTTTCGGCATAAGCAGCAAAAAAGTGCCATCGCTCTCATCTGCCTCCGCAACCAGGCTGGGTCCATCTCCGGCTTTGGCGTTCCCGCCGATGACAGGCAGCATGCCACCGATCACAACAGTGGGGTCGCAGCCGTTTTTTTCCAGCATGGTGGCGATCATGGCAGAAGCCGTTGTTTTCCCGTGGGCCCCTGCCACGCCAATACCATCCTTTACGGACATCAAATAGGCCAGCATTTCCGCGCGCTTATAAATTTTCAAGCCACGGGAAAGGGCTTCCTGCATTTCTACATTATCCGCTTTTACCGCAGAAGAATAAACCACAGCCTCTGCATCCACAGGGATATTCTCTGCAGCATGACCATAAGAAATTTTCGCGCCGGCAACAATCAGATCCCGGGTCAGGCGGCTCTCCGCCACATCGGAGCCACTGATGGAAAACCCATTATGCAGCATGATCTTGGCAATCGCACTCATGCCGATACCGCCGATTCCGATGAAATGCAGGCTATGTTCCATTCTATATCTCCTTCATCCTCCAAAAGGAGGTATCCTTATTTTAGCAAATCATAAACAATACCGGCGATGCGCCCGGCAGCATCCGGAACAGCCATGGCCCGGCAATTTGCAGACATTTCCTGCCGTTTCTCATCATCCTGCAGCAGAGAAAGAACCTGCTCCAAGAGGATTTTCCCGTTCAAAGCATCATTTTCCACCAAGATGCCTGCCCCTTTTTCCTGCAGAGCCAGGGCATTAAAGCGCTGATGGTCATTGGCTGCATAGGGGTATGGAACCAGAATCGTGGGCAAGCCGACGGCCAGAGCTTCCGCGATGAAGCTGGCACCGGCTCTGGACACTGCCAGATCCGCCAAAGCCAAAGCAAATTCCATCTGCTCAATATATGGACGCAGCAAAAGATCAGGATGTTTGGGCATATGCTGCTTGCGGCTGGAATATTCCTTTTCGCCGCAAATATGGATCACGCGGATCCCCTGCTCCAGGAGAGACTCCATCGCTTCCGCAGCAGCATTGTTCAATGCAGCTGCCCCCTGGGAGCCCCCGGTAATCAACAGCGTAGGCTTCCCATCATCAGGGATCTGAAAATATTCCCGGGCAGCCTCCCGCGTGGCAGAAAAAATCTGCTCCCGGATGGGCAGACCGGTCAGATGCAAACGATCCGCATGGGGAAAATACGGCGCTGCCGCCTGGAAAGTCAGGCAAACAGCCTTTGCCTTCCGGGCCATTGTACGATTTGCCAGCCCGGGATAGGCATTCTGTTCATGGAGCAGCGTGGGAATGCCCATATTCTGAGCTGCCTTCAAAACCGGCGCTTCTGCGTAGCCGCCGGTGCCGATCACCACATCCGGTTGAAAATCCCGCAAACAGGAGCGAGCCTGCAGCAGACCACGGGCGTTGGTCAATAAATCTTTAATAATTGCCAAAGAACGGCGATGCAAACCGGCACAATCCAGCCCAAAAAAGGCAAAGCCGTTTCTTGCCGCCAGCTTTGCCTCCACAGACGCCTTCCCGCCCACATAGAGAATCTCCACACCATCTGCCCGCAAACGCTGGGCAATAGACAGAGCGGGGTAAATATGTCCGCCGGTGCCGCCTCCGGATATAACAGCTTTCATTTCATTTCCCTCCTGGCCATCTCAGATGGCAGACGCACCTATATATTATACACCAATCAAGCAATTAATCAAGGATGAAATATCCCATGAGCAGGCATTTTCCTGCTATCGTTCCGTATAGCGGGAGATGTTCAGAAGCATGCCGATCATCGTCAAAGAAACGATCAAAGAGGTGCCGCCATAGCTGATGAGCGGAAGCGTAACGCCGGTAACCGGCAGCAGACCGCTGACCACGCCCAGATTGATGAAGCTTTGCAGGGCAATAGCGGAAATCAGCCCCATGGCCAGCAAAGAGGCATACAAATTACGCACCCGAACAGCCACCATGATGCCGCGCCAGATCAAAACCATATAGAGAATGATCACCATAACGCAGCCGATATAGCCAAATTCCTCTCCCAGCACGGAAAAGATGAAATCCGTATGCCGCTCCGGAAGATAAAACCATTTGGAGCCGCCGTTCCCCAGGCCGACACCGGTCAAACCGCCGGAACCCAATGCCAGCCAGGACTGAATGGTCTGATACCCATCCCCCAGCGGGTCGCTGCGAGGATCCAGCCAGGCGGTGATGCGGCTGATGCGGAAAGGCTCCAGGGCAATCGCAGCAACGCAGGCAGCAACACCCGCAGCAAAGGTGCCCATCAAATAAGAAATACGAACACCGCCGCAGAACATAAGCACGACCCCGGCGCCGGCGACAACCACAGAAGAAGAGAGATCCTTCTGCAATAAGATCAAGCCGGCCGTCAAACCGGTCAGGCCCAATGCAGGCAGAAAGCCGATCTTGAAATCCTCAATATCCTCCCGATGATCCGCAATCCATTTTGCCATGACCATGGGAAGAGAGATCTTTGCCAGCTCCGAGGGCTGAAAGCTGAAGCCGCCGATCTGCAGCCAACGCTGCGCGCCGCCAATGGTTTCGATATTGGAGCTGACAAGCATGAAGATCAGCAGCCCCAAAACCACAGCATAAACCGGATAGGTCAGCTTCCGGTATGCGCGCAAATTCACTTTATAAGCCAGGAACAGGCAAAAGAGGCCGATCACGGCAAACTTCAGCTGCTCCTTCAGAAAATGATAGGTATCATTGTAAGGTGCATAACGTGCAAAATATTGGCTGGAAGAAAAGACCATGATGATCCCGATACAGAGCAGCAGCAAAGCGCAGACCAAAAGCACCCAGTCCGGTTTCCGTTTTTGCGTTTTCTGCGGGCTCATGACAAAAGCTCCTTTCTTCCCATCCGCAACAGGAAGCTTATTCTTCCCGAACCAATTTTTTAAACAGATCCCCACGCACTTCAAAGTTGGGAAAAGCATCCCAGGAAGTGCAGGCAGGAGAAAGCAAAACCACATCCCCGGCCTTTGCAGCAGAGCGCGCCAGGCTCACGGCATGGGTAAAATCATCCGCAATCTGATAAGCAGAAAAGCCAGCTGTATCCGCAGCCCGTTTCAGCTCCGCAGTGGCTTCTCCGAAGAGGATCGCCAGGCGGGCCCGTTCTTTTACCAGCTGCAGCAGGGGGAGCATATCACAGCCCTTATTCCTGCCGCCCAGCAAAATGACGATGGGCTGCTCATAGGCCAGCAAAGCCTGGGTGGTGCTGTCCGGGTTGGTTCCCTTTGAATCATTTACATAGCTCACGCCATCCCGCTGGCAGACAAATTCCAAACGATGCGGCACACCGGGGAAAGTCCGCAAGCCCTGTGCAATATTTTCCGGCGCTGCACCGGCCTCCCAGGCTGCGATGGAAGCAGCCATGGCATTTGCGATATTATGCCGCCCTTTAATATATATGTCGGCAGCAGAAAAATCATACACGATTTGCCCATCGCGGACAAAGAATACCTGCCCCTCCCGGAAATACATGCCGTTTTCTACCGGCTCCTGCAGGCTGAACCAGCGGATCGTCCCCGGCAGGCTGGGCGCCAATTCCCGCAAATAGGGATCATCCCAATTCAGGATCGCGAAATCTTCTTTTGTCTGCCGGGCAAAGATTTTTGCCTTTGCCGCAGCGTAGTTTTCCAGAGAGCCATGCCGATCCAGATGATCCGGACTCAGATTGAGAAAGGCCGCTATGTGCGGGTGAAAATCCCGGCAGCTCTCCAGCTGAAAGCTGGAAAGCTCAGCCACAACATAGTCTCCGCGAAAATCGCCAATGGTACTGACCAAAGGCTGACCGATATTTCCGCCCAGCAGAACGTCATAATTCTGCTGCTGCAAAAGATAGGCGGTCAGGGCCGTGGTCGTGGTCTTCCCGTTGGTGCCGGTGATGCCAATAAAAGGGCGGGAAGCGGTTCGCCAGGCCAGCTCGATCTCACCGATCACTTCCACCCCGGCGTTCCTGCTCATGGTAAAAACCGGCAGGCCAAGGGGGACACCGGGGCTGGCCACCACCTGTTCCCAATCCACCTGCTCCGGCAGGATATTCCCCAAGCGCAGCTCCACACCCTGTTTTTCCAGACTCAGAGCCTCCGGACTCAGTCGTTCCCGGCTCTTGCTATCCGTCAGGATCACTCCGGCGCCCTGCTTCAATAAAAACCGGCAGGCATCCACGCCACTAAGACCAGCACCGACCACCAATACCTTCTTGCCCTGATAATCCATAGTTTCCCTCCTAGAATAAACGCTCCAACAATAGGGTCAGGAATACACACACAGCAGAGACAACCCAGAACAGAGCTGTTACCTCTGTCTCTTTCTTGCCCTGCAATTCAAAATGATGATGCAGTGGGGCCATGCGGAAAAGACGCTTATGGGTCAGCTTAAAATAGCAGACCTGCAGCATAACAGACAAGGCTTCCAGCAAATAAACCATGCCCAGGCCGATCATAAGAAATTCCAGGTTCCCGGCAATGGCCAGGCCCACCACAGCGCCGCCCAGCGCCATGGAACCTGTATCTCCCATGAACACACGGGCAGGGTAATGATTGTAAACCAGGAAGCCCAGGCAGCAGCCGATCAGGCCGGCGGATACTATGGCCAGGCTGGCATTCCCGGCAGAGCCCAGAGCCAAAAGCAGCAGGAAGCCGAAAAATACCGGGACGCTGACACCGGATACCAAGCCATCCAGTCCATCCGTCAGATTGACTGCATTGACCATCCCTACCATCAGAATGGCCATCAAAGGATAATAGCACCAGTCCAGATCCAAAAGCGGCTCCGTGCCAAAGAGATAAATCGCAGTGGGGTTCGGATCAAAAAAGGCATTCCCTGCCAGCAGAATGGCCACGGCAACAAATTGCCCCAGCAGCTTCTGCTTACCGTTCAGGCCCAGATTTTCATGATGGCGAAGCTTTGCCCAGTCATCCAAAAAGCCGATCAGGCCAAAAGCCAAAAAGCTGAAAAGCCACAGACCCAGCGGATACTGCTTGTCCGGCAAAAAAAGGCAAAGCAACACCAGGACAGGGATAAAAATGAGTCCACCCATGGTGGGCGTTCCGGCCTTGCTCAAATGCCGCTGCGGGCCATCGCTGCGGATGGATTGCCCAACCTTCAGGCGAATCAGCACCGGCAGCATAAAATGGCCACACAATACGGTCAGCAGCAGGGCCGCCGCAAATGGAATCAACAATTTCCAAAACATAACTTATCCTCTGAGAAGGCGCAAAAGAAATGCTGCGCCCTCCTATTTCCCTAATTTTTTCCGCAGCTCTGCTCTGGCCACTTCACGGTCATCAAAATGGATCGTCTGATTGCCGATGATCTGATAATCCTCATGGCCTTTACCGGCAACGATCACCATATCTCCGCTTTCCGCCATATTGATGGCCAAAGCAATGGCCCGTTCCCGGTTTGCCTCCACCAGATAGTTATTGTCCACTTCCAGCACACCCAGCTCGATCTGGCCAATGATGTCAGCGGGATCCTCATAGCGGGGGTTATCCGAGGTAATGATGACAACATCGCTGAAAGAGCCGGCGATATGACCCATGATGGGGCGTTTGCCCTTATCCCGGTTGCCGCCGCAGCCAAAGACGGTAATGAGTCGGCGGGGCTTCAGCTTACGGGCAGCGCTGAGCAGGTTTTTCAGGCCGTCCGGCGTATGGGCATAGTCAACGACGACATCAAAATTCTGTCCTTCGTCGATCAATTCGAAGCGGCCGGATACCTGCGGAGCTTTGGCCAGGGCTTCGATGCATTCTTCCACAGTCATCCCTTCCTGAATGGCAACGGCCATGGCGGAAAGAGCGTTGTATACGTTAAATTTACCGATCAAAGGCATTTCCGCACGATAAAGCTGTCCGTTATAGGTAAGGGCAAACTTTGTACCGCGGCCGGAAGGGGTATAATACAGCAGACGGAGTGTGATCCCATCTTCATCGCTGCCGTAGGTAATAACCGGTGCTTTGCAGTGTTCGCTGAAAGCGGAACCCGCTTTGTCATTGATATTCACCACACCATAGCGATTTTCTCCGGCAGCAGGATCCAACATGCGGAAGAGCTTGATCTTGCTCTGGAGATAAGCACCCATGGAGCCATGATAATCCAGATGATCCTGGGTCAGGTTGGTAAAAACAGCCGCTGCATATTCACAGGCGGAAACACGGCCCTGGCTCAGTGCATGGGAAGAGACCTCCATTGCCACATACTGGCAGCCTTCCTCCTCCATGGTTTTCAGCAGCTGGAAAAGCTCCAGAGATTCCGGGGTGGTATGGTCTGCGGGCAGTTTTTTGTCCCCTGCCATATTGCAGATGGTACCGATCAGGCCAATTTTATAGCCCTTGGCTTCCAGCAGCCATTTGATCAGATTGGTGACAGTGGTTTTGCCATTGGTGCCGGTAACGCCGATCAAGCGCATTTTGCGATCAGGGTGACCATAGAAGCAGGCAGCCAGAGCTGCCAAAGCCAGGCGGCAATCCGGCACGCGCACCACAGCGATGCCCTCTGCCACCTCCACAGGACGCTCACAGAAGATCACGGAAGCGCCCCGCTCCACAGCCTGTGCGATATAATTGTGCCCATCCACCTTACTTCCCGGGATCGCGACGAAAAGGAAGCCAGGCTCTACCTTACGAGAATCATACGCAATACCGGCCACGTCCAGATCTGCCGCATAATTGCTGACAACAGCCTCGGGTGTAATCTCTTTCAGCAGTTCGCTAAGTAACATATCTAAGACCTCCTCATCTCTATTCACACATTTGATTTGGCTATAATTCGTTCCACTCTATCTATTATATCACGGAATGATGGGAATGACTGTATTTTCTTCATCAGAAAAAGAAACTTTTATTATGGATCCGCTTTCCAAAACAGCTCCCGCCGTGGGGGATTGGCTATATGCCACACCATTCCCCTCTGCTGACATGGTCAGCCCCAATGCAGAAAGCAGATCCGCCACCTCTGCAAAGCGCTTGCCATGCAGATTGGGAACCGTAACCTGCGTCGTACCGGCACTTTCCACCACGCCACCGGTATGCAGAGCCACTGTATTCCCGGAATACAGCGTTGATCCGGCGGATGGCGTCTGAGAGCTGACCAAAAGCCCCTCCCCTACGACCTCAGCCGTCAAGCCCAGAGAACGGAGCTTTCCCACTGCAGTATCCACGTCCAGATTCACCAGATTCGGGACCTGCACGATGATTTCTTCCTCGTTTTCCAGACCATCATCCGCAGTCTCACTGGGTGCAATGCCCATATAACGCAAGACATCGGACATAACCGCCTTGAAAATCGGTGCAGCCACCTGAGAGCCGTAGAATACGCCGGAAGGTTCATCCACCACCACCAGGCAAACCAATTCCGGGTCCTCTGCAGGTACCATCCCCACAAAAGAAGCCACATATTTCCGCTCCGCATAGGAGCCGCCGGAGGCCTTCTGTGCGGTACCGGTCTTGCCGCCTATGGTATGCCCGGAAATGGCAGCATTGCCGCCGGAGCCTTCCGTGACAACGCCCACCAGGAATTCCCGCAGCTGCTGTGCGGTGGAGGGAGAAATAACCCGCCGCACTTCCTCCGGCTGAGTCTCCAGAATCAGAGCATCCCCATCCATCACCTTTGATACGATCTGCGGCCGCAGAAGAGCACCATCATTTGCCACAGCACAAACCGCCGTGATCAGCTGCAGGGGGGTAACAGCAATCCCCTGCCCGATGGAGATGGTAGCCAACTCCACAGCATTTACATTGCTTTCTGCCTGCAGGATGCCACTGGCTTCCCCGGGCAGATCCACACCCGTGGTGGAGCCAAAACCAAAGGCCTGGATATATTTATAAAACAAGCCCTTTTCCTTGGCTTCAATGCTCTGCCCAATGGCAACAAAGGCCGGGTTGCAGGAATTTTTAATTGCTTCGGCAAAGGTTTGCGTTCCGTGGGGTACGGAAGCCCAGCAATGGATGCGGGCATTCGCCACACTGACAGAACCGGGATCATAATAGCTGCTGACAGCAGGATCAACCGTTCCTTCCTCCAGAGCCGTGGATGCCGTAATGATTTTAAAGGTAGAGCCGGGCTCATAGGAATCGCTTACCAGGAAATTCCGGCGGCTGGATTCCGGGTAATCCCCATACTCATTCGGGTCATAGGAATTGGAGCTGGCCATGGCCAGGATGTTCCCGGTTTTTGGATCCATGATGATGATCCCCGCCTGCTTGGCAGGGAATTCGCTGCTCTGCAAAGCAGCCAGCTCCCGCTCACAGAAATACTGAATGTTTTCATCAATGGTCAGATAAACATCGTAGCCATTTTCCGGCGGAATATAATCATATTCCGCCTGCAGGATAGGATTTCCTGCTGAATCGTATTGCCCGATGACACGGCCGTCCGTCCCCTTCAGGGTCGTATCCAGAGCCAGCTCGACCCCGTCCAGCCCCTGGTTATCGATGCCGGCATAGCCCAAAACATGACAGGCCAGCGTATTTCGGGGGTAATAGCGCTGGGATTCCTCTTCGATCTCGATGCCGGCAAGGAGACCGCTGTTCTTCTCCTCTGCCTTCAGGGCTGCTTCTTTGATGATCTGCGCTGTATCAAAATCCACTTTGCGCTGGATCCAGACATAGGTGGAGTCGCTTTGCAGTTTTTCATAAACATCTGCATACTCCAAGCCCAATTTTTCGGCTAAAAATTTAGCAGTGGCCTCCGCTTCTTCAGAGTCCTTGACCACCTTCGGTAAAGCAGCAATAGAATCCGCCGTGATGCTCACTGCCAATTTATTGCCATTCCGATCATAAATGGTCCCCCGGGAGGCGGCTACGCCCAAATCCCGGGTACGAACTTCCTCTGCTTCCAGCTTCAGCTCACTGCCTTGAATCAGCTGCACACCAGCCAGTTTCACGATGACGGCGAAAAAACCAAGCAGAGCGACCAAAAGCACAAAAGTCATCCTGCGCCGCATCTTGATTTTCACTTCTGCCATTCGTTATGCCGGCCTCCTTACTTGCTTTCACCCTCAACAGCCAGGGCCTGGCCGCTCCAATAATTTTTCAGCATCGAAGCGATCGTTTTCCAGAATTTCGGCTGTTTTTCCTCCGCCTCTGCCTCTGCCGCCGCAGGAAGCGCCGGAGCCGCAGCCTCCGCAAGCTGCTGCTGACCGGCTACGATCAGCTGCGAGCTTTCACCGTTCAGATAATGAATATCCTCCACAGCCGGGCGCACCATGCCCAGATAGGCAACGGCATATTTCTCTACCCGCGCCAGAGAAGAAAGATCGCCGATCCTCAGATCCGCACGCAAAGAAGCATTGGCGGTATCTTCGATTTCCTGCTGAATGCCGTTGATCTCACTCACCTTATTGCCGATCTTTGCTTCCATCATGGTTACGGCCAGCAGATAGACCATTACAGCCAAAACAGCCAGGCTGATTCTCACAATATCCGCACGCCGGGCATTCATCTTTTCCCGGGCAGCAGTGCCATCCAGCACACGCAATCTGCGCTGCTCAAAGGATTGGGCTTCTTCATAAGCATGGCTGGATAAGGCTCTCTCCGTCATGGCCATTTTATGTTCTCCTCCTCAAATTCAGAACCAAAACACATCAGAAGGGCAATTTACGCACTGCCCGGAAATTTGCAGAACGACTGCGGGGATTCGCTGCCAGCTCCTCCGGAGAGGCTGTGAGCGGTTTTCGATTCAAAAGTTTCACATCTGCATGATGCCCGCATTGGCAGACAGGCAGCCCCGGAGGGCAAACACAATCCCGGCTGTGATAGCGAAAGGCCTCTTTCACGATTCGGTCTTCCAGGGAATGGAAGGTGATCACGCCCAGGACACCCCCGGGCTTCAGCAAAGAGATAGCTGCATCCAGGCCACGTTCCAGGGCGCCAAGCTCATCATTGATGGCGATACGCAGAGCCTGAAAACTGCGCTTCGCAGGGTGCTGATCCTTCTCACGGGCTCCCTTGGGAATGGCCTTTTTGATGATCTCCACCAATTCCCCGGTGCTTGTGATTGCCTGCTTCGAACGTGCATCCAAAATAAACTGAACAATACGGGCAGACCATTTTTCCTCCCCGTAGCGATACAAAATATCCGTCAGCTCTTCCGCAGAAGCCTCGTTGATCAAATCCGCTGCTGTTCTGCCCTGGCTTTGATCCATCCGCATATCCAGGGGTGCGTCCTGCATATAGGAGAAGCCCCGCTCCGCAGCGTCCAGCTGATGGGAGGATACGCCAATATCCAGCAGGATCCCGTCCACAGCGCTGATCCCCTGCTCCGCTGCCAGCTTGTCCATATCAGAATAATTCCCCGCGGCCAAATAAAAGCGGCCACTGAAAGGCGCGAGCCGAGCCGCCGCTGCAGCTCTTGCTTCCGCATCACAGTCAATTCCCAGAAGAAAAGCATCCGGCGCGCCGGCCTCCAGAATCATGGCGGAATGCCCCCCGCCACCCACTGTGCCGTCGATATAAATCCCACCACTGTGGGGCTGCAGAGCATCCAGCACCTGCTGCGCCAAAACCGGGATATGTTTAAAATCCACTGCCGTCATATAATTACCCCCGGATAGAAAGAGGCATTCTCTTCATAGGTATCTGCAGATTCCTCATCATAGTCTGCCCACTTTTCTTTATCCCAGATTTCCAGGCGGGAGGACACGCCAACAGTAACGATATCCTTATCGATCCCTGCATGCTCCCGCAAAATCGGGGGGATCACCACGCGAAATTGCTTATCTATTTCTGCTTCAAAAGCACCGGCAAAGAAAGAGCGGGCAAAACGGCGCGCGCGTACATCATTGGAGGGCAGCTGCTTCATGCTGTCCACCACTTTTTCCCAGGCCTCCATCGGGTAAACGAACAAGCAACCATCCAGGCCTTTGGTGATCACAAAGCGTTCTCCCAAATCCTCCCGAAATTTGGCCGGCACTATGTAACGCCCTTTTGCGTCAATGGAGTGATTTACCTCACCGATCAGCATTTTTGCTCCACTTTCCTCTACTTTACTCCACTTCATAATTCTTATTCGCTGCGGGGAGGCTATATCCTTTTTTATAATTTTTACGCTTTTCCTGTTCCTTTCAAGCAAAAAGAAGAGCCAGACCACAATATCTAGTGGTCTGGCTAAATTGATTCTCCCACATATTCATTTCAGAAAAGAAATTCTCCAAAAAGCCCTGAATTATTTTTTGAATTTTTTTTTCAAAACCAGGAAAAAGAGGAATAAAACAATGCCCAGCACGATCCAGGCGCCATATTGGAGCTGCGAAACGGCAATGGCACTGCGAACGACCAAACAAACCAGAATACCGGCAATGAGTTCCCCCAGGGTAATGGCAAGCAAGGCAGACCTGAACCGCAGATTCAACAAAGCAGCCACCAGCGCTCCGGTCCACACCCCGGTTCCAGGCAAAGGAACCGCAACGAGCAGGGTCAGGCCGAGCATGCCATAACGGCGCACCTTTTCCTGATTCCCGGCAGTATGTCGGTTTAAGTGGGAAACAATCCCCTGCCAACGGGGGCGGCGAAGAATACAGCGGAAAAGCAATTTCAAGCCCAGCAAAAGCGGGATCACAGGAATAAAATTCCCCGTCACCGCCCAAAAATAGCATATGACCGGCTTCAAGCCCCAAAGCACCCCCAGGGGTATTGCACCGCGGAGCTCTGTCACAGGGAGCATAGATAAAACAAGCACGCGCCAGCCGGCGGGGATCCCCATCAATCCTTCGATAATCGCATCAACCATGAAGCTGTCTATACCTCCAGGCAAGAGATTACAGCAAGAAAATTTTAGGAACAACTATCCCTATATCCTTTTCTATGCGGGCAGGGAGCCTATCATTCCAAAAACAGAAAAAGAAGGCACGGGAAGCATAAAACATCCCGTGCCCCATTCCATCTGTTTCGAATCAGCTTATTCGTTCACGACTTCTTCTTCAGTCGGATCGGCTTCGCCTTCTTCACTCTCGGTGGTATCATCGCCGGTTTCTTCGGAACTCATCATATCATCAACGAAGCCTTCCAGATCATCTTCATCAATGGTAATGATGCCGTCTCCATCGGCATCTTCCGTACCTTCGGTAGCGGATTTGTAGATTTCATCCAGAGCTTTGTAGTATTCCAGCAGAGCATTGGCGTTGGTATACTCCTCGCTGCTCTGATCCGTGAATCTGCCCATGTAATCATCCATGAGCTTCTGAACGCTTTCCATGCCGTCCATGCTGAAGAGGAACTGAGCATAGCTCTGAACCACGTTGTAGTTGGGGCTGGCAGCGTAAGCCTTATCAAAGTTCACACGGGCATCATCGTAAATGCCTGCATAATACTGGGCATAAGCCAAGTCGGAATAGAGCGCGGCTTCGCCTTCTTCATTCAGGCTTTCGGGAGCCAATTCAATGGCTTTTTTGAAATAATCAACAGCCTCGGTAGAAGCATCCATCTGGGTCAGCATGTAAGCAGAAGCTGCATCCGCACCATCTTCGGTGGTGCTTGCATCAGCGGCAGCCATACCGGCATTCTCAGCCAGAGCCATATAATCATTTGCCATGGTGATGGCAGTGTTGTAGTCAATACCTTCCATGCTTTCCGGGGCGTTTTCAGCCAGGTACTGCTCATACTGAGCAACCATATCGGCATAGGTCACTTCCGTGGCACCCGGCATGCTGTAATCACCGGAATTCCAAACGGCAAAGGAGCCCACGATACCGATAGCCAACAGAGCAACAACGATCAACAGGATGGTGCGGTTTTTTTTCGTCGAACGACGAATCTTTTGCATGAACACAAGAAATTCCTCCTAGTTATAAAGAGAATAGCAACTTTTTATGCACGACTAAGAGATAGTATAACATAACAATGTGCTTCGTGCAAGAAAAAGTCGCTAATTTCTCTGTTTAACTTAAGTCTTTCAGGCAATCCTTGCAAAGGCCGTAGCATTCCAGCCGGTAAGAATCCACACGACCAGGAGCGGCCTGCATAAGCTGCTGCTCAAAGCCCAGGGATTCCGCAGGAAAATCCAGAACATGACCGCAATGCGAGCAAACGAAGTGATAGTGCGGCTGGGGATTGCCGTCAAAACGGCTCTGGGCCTTTCCGTAATTCAGCTCCTGGATCTTCCCCTCCTCCAAAAGAACCTGAAGATTGCGGTAAACCGTACCCAGGCTGATGTCCGGAATCTGCTTACGGGCCTCTTCAAAAATCCAATCTGCAGTGGGGTGGCTATAAGTGGAACACAAAATTTCCTGGATCAATCTTTTTTGCTTTGTCATACGCTTTTGCTTTGATGGGGTTTGCTGGAGGTTTTCCGTCATATAAAATCTCCTTTAAAATTTTTTGCTGCTCAGTTCAGATGAATATCCGTATTCCGGGCAGCATTTTCATCAAAATAACGCATCAAGCCCAAACGCTGTGCAAAAGCATCCTCCACCTCAGAGATCAAACGGAAAAAACGTCCCTCTGCGAACAAATAATTGCTGACATTTGGATCCTGGGACAGGCTCAAAAACATCCGCTCAAATTCCCGGCTGTCCTCCGTTACATCCTCACCCAGCATAGCAGCCATGCGCAAATTCATCTGCTGCTGCCGCAATTCATTCAGCACATAGGAGTTATCCGCATCCGCCTCCAAAATCTGGCGGGCCTCCATAAACTGATGATATTCATGGCTCTGGCAAAGAAGCTCTGCCAATTCATCCGCGCGTTTTCGGAGCAGCTGGCGATAATCCTCCACTCCGCTGCTTTCTGCGCATTTATTGTCTATCATAATATCACCTTTGCTTTAAGATTTCAATAACAATTATCAATACTACATAAATTATTTTATGCCTTTTTTTGGGAACAGTCAAGCACCAGCCCGGAAAGCAGGCATATAATCTCATAAAGAAAGAAGCAGGAGGGCTTCAGCATGATTGTTTACACCATACAAAGCGGCGATACTCTGTGGAAAATAGCCCAATCCAATCAGGTTGCCCTGGATGCATTGCTTGCAGCAAACCCACAGATCGCAGACCCGAACCAAATTTTTGTCGGCCAGGTCATCAACATCCCTCAGATGTGGCAGCCGGCTCAGCCGGACAGCGGCCCCATGCCGCTCCCCACGCCGGAGCTGATGCCGGAGGTGCCATGCACAGATCAGATGGGGCAGCGCCCCTGTATCTATCTGGCCCATGCCGGGGAAACACTGGAAAGCATTGGGCATTCCCTCATGATCCCTTTATCCCGGCTGCTTTATTTTAATCTGCGCTATGGCAGACGGGAGCCATTGGCAGAAGGCACACGGATCATCATTCCGGAAGCGGAGATTCAGCCGATGGAGCCCCTTTACCCCCGCCCGCATCGCAACGAGATCCAAAGAAAAAGATAAGCTGCCGCCAGGGAAGCGGCCGGATAACGAAGAAGCAGCCGCCTGTTCGGACGGCTGCTTCCTGTTTTGCGTACGAATTACTCAGCCACTGCTTCGTTCAGAGCGACCATCAGGGCATCCACATCAATGCCATGTGCGGTAGCGCCTTCTTCGATGCTTTCAAAGTGAGCAGCTGCACAACCCAGGCAGCCCATGCCCATGCCCATCAGAACTTCTGCGGTCTGGGGCCACTGCTGTACGACTTCCATGATACCCATTTCTTTTTCAATCTTTGCCATGTGATTCCCTCCAAAATAAACGAGTTATTGTGACAAGATTATTTTGACCCAATACAGTATATCACAATACATTAAAAATGCAAGTACTGCCTTTCTTTTTCATTTGCCGGGCTTGTTTCCCGGGAGATGAGCGCGAAAGCTGCTTCTCATTTCACAACGACATTTTCCTGGCCAATGCGCAGCTTCAGCGCATCCAGCATCTTTTGATCCAGGCCAACGGAAGGCACGCCGGGGAAAGGCACATATTTCTGCGTATCCCGGAAATAGATCTCCACCTGGACGAAGCCGGGGCAGGCCAGCAGGAAGCCGCGCAGCTGCATTTGCAGATCCACATCCTTTGAAGAAGGAAGCCGCAGATAAAGCTTGCAGGGCTCAGCCAGTTCGTTCACCGTGATCTCCGGGTCGCCGCCATCATTTTTCAGCTTACCCCGCAGCACGACCATCTTGCCGTCGTTCAGCTTATTCTTAAAAGCCTCATAGACCCGGGGGAAAATGGTGCAGCGCAAAGAGGAAGCTTCATCCTCCAGAATAAAATTGGCCATGGCATCACCTTTTTTGGTAAAGCGCCGCTGCAAGGCATAGACCATGCCGGAAACCGTCACCTCTGCGCCATCCTCTGCATGGATCAGTGCATCCAGCTGGTGACTGATCTTTCGCTGCACATAGGGCTTGTAATCCTCAAATGGATGACCCGTAACATAAAAGCCCAGCATTTCCCGTTCCATGTCCAACAGCTCTTTTTTGGAAAACTCCGTCTGCTGATCCAGCTCGATATCCGGGGTTTTCTGCTGCTGATCCAGACCGAAATCAAAGAGAGAAAGCTGGTTGCTTTCTTTATCCGCCTGCAGCCGCTTGCTCAGCTCCAGCTCCTTATCGATGGAAGCCAGCATGGTAGCCCGATTCAAGCCCAATGAATCCAAAGCTCCGCAGCGGATCAGGCTTTCCAGCATTTTCTTATTCAGGGCCATGCGCTGGCAAAGATCCTCCATGGAAGCAAAATTCCCATGTGCCTGCCGTTCTGCCACGATCTCACGCACAGCCTCACGGCCCACATTCTTCACCGCAGCCATGGCAAAGCGAATCTTCCCATTCACGACGCCGAATTTCTCGCCGCTTTCGTTGATATCCGGCGGCAGAACTTCGATTCCCAGAGAACGGCAGTGGTCAATGTATTTTGGCAGCTTTTCCGGGGAACCCATGATTGAGGTCATGGTGGCAGCCATAAATTCCGGAGTATAATTGGCCTTCAGCCAGGCTGTGCGGTAAGCAACCAGAGCATATGCCGCACTGTGGCTCTTATTGAAGCCGTACTCACCAAACTTTTTCAGCAGCTCAAAAATATCTACTGCGATCTTCTTTTCAATGCCGTGGTCAATGCAGCCGGAAACAAAGTCCTCACGGGCCGCATCGATGATGGACATTTTCTTTTTGCCCATGGCGCGACGGATCATATCTGCCTTACCCAGGGAGAAGCCGCCCAGCGCCTGCACCACCTGCATCACCTGCTCCTGGTAAAGGATCACGCCGTAGGTTTCCGCCGTGATGCTCTCCAGGGAGGGGTGCATATACTTGACCTTTTTCTTTCCGTGCTTGCCATCAATGAAATCGTCCACCATGCCGCTGCCCAGAGGCCCGGGGCGGTACAAGGCCACCAGAGCAATGATGTCTTCAAAGCGCTCCGGATGCAGGTCACGCAGAATGCGGCGCATGCCATCACTTTCCAGCTGAAATACAGCTAGGGCATCGCCTTCACAGAGCATATGAAAGGTCGCAGCATCATCCAGAGGAATGGTGTCGATATTCACATCCAGCCCCTGGCTGTTCTTGATATTTTCCAGGGCATCATCAATGACAGACAGCGTTCTGAGGCCCAGCAAATCCATTTTTACCAGGCCGCATTCCTCCACCTGCTCCTTGGCGTACTGGGTGGTGACGCTGCCGTCCTTGCTGTCCTTCTGCACCGGCATGTAGCTGATGAGCTCTTTTTGAGCAATGGCCACGCCTGCCGCATGCTTGCCGCAGTGGCTGGGCATGCCCTGGATCTTATCCGCGATATCCAGCAGCTCCCGGGCTGTGGGGTTATTTTCGTATTCCGCTTTCAGATCCGGGCTGGCCTGCACGGCATCCTTCACCGTGGGATGCTTGGGAACCTTCTCCTCCCCATAGGTGCGGCGGAAATATTCCTTGATGTCCGGCTCCTCCGGCATCAGCTTCACGATGCGGTCTGCATCGGCATAAGGCACATCCAGCACCCGGCCCACGCTCTTCACCGCGCCCTTCATCAGCATGACGTTGAAGGTGACGATCTGGGAAACCTTGTCCTCGCCGTATTTATGCACCAAATAGTCCACCACTTCCCCGCGGCGGACATCGGAAATATCCGTATCAATATCCGGCGGCGTCACGCGCTCCGGATTCAAAAAGCGCTCAAACAGAAGATCATATTTCAGGGGGTCAATATCTGTGATGCCCAGGCAATAGGCGACCACGGAACCGGCGGCACTGCCGCGCCCCGGCCCCACAGAAATCCCCTGTTCCCGGGCATAATTGATCATGTCCCAAACGATGAGGAAATAGCCCGGGAAATCCAGGGAAATGATGATATCCAGCTCATATTCCATTCGTTTGCGGATCTCCGGCGTGATTACCGGGTAACGCCGCTGGAGGCCCTGCTCACAGAGCTCGCGCAAATAGCTGACCAGGTCGTAGCCCTCCGGAACCTGATACTGCGGCATATACAGAGTACCAAAGCTGAAGTCCACATTGCAGCGCTCCGCGATCTTCACGGTATTGCTGATGGCTTCCGGGCATTCCGGGAAGAGGCGGGCCATTTCCTCTTCTGTTTTCATATAGAACTGATCGTTGGCAAAGCGCATACGGTTGGGGTCGCTGCGCAGCTTGCCCGTCTGGATGCAGAGCAAAATATCGTGCATCTCCGCATCCTCCGCATCAACATAATGCAAGTCGTTGGTGACCACCAGCGGGATCTCCAGCTCCCTTGCGATGCGAATCAGCTCCGGCGCGCACTTTTTTTCTTCGATCAGACCATGATCCTGCAGCTCAATGAAATAATTGTCCTTGCCAAAAATCTCCTGATATTCCTTTGCCAGCTCTCTGGCCTGCTGCAGCTGATCATTCAGAATCAGCTCCGGAAGCTCACCGGCAATGCAGGCAGAAAGGCAGATCAGGCCTTCATGGTATTGCTTCAAAAGCTCCTTATCCACCCGGGGCTTATAGTAGAAGCCCTCCAGAAAGCCGCGGGAAACCAGGCGGCAAAGGTTCTCATAGCCGGTATTGTTCTCCGCAAGCAGCACCAGGTGGCAGGCACTGTCCCCACGGCGCCCGACCCGGGAAAAACGATCCCCGGAAACGTAAACCTCACAGCCGATGATGGGCTTGATGTCTTTGCTTTTGCACTTTTTATAAAAAGTGATCGCCCCATACATCACGCCATGATCCGTGATGGCGCAGGCAGGCATACCGTAATCAGCCGCCCGGTTCACCAGATCTTCAATCTTGGCAGCACCGTCCAGCAAGCTATATTCCGTATGGTTATGTAAATGAACAAAAGCCATAATATTCTCCATTTGTTAAATTCGTGGGGCAGGCAAACCCTTCCCACGAAAGAAACCATGCTCCGACAAGCTATAAAAGGAATCCCCGGCCACGATCACATGATCCACCAAAGAGATCTCCACCGCCATAAGAGAGCTGCCAAGATCCCGTGTGACCTGGATATCCTGGGAGCTGGGGTGAAAGGTACCACTGGGATGATTATGAGCCAGGGCAACATATTTCGAATGGTGGCGAAGGGCTGCTTCCACCGCAATGCGAAAATTGATGTTGGCAGAATCCAGGGTTCCTTCACTGAGCAAAACTGTTTTGAGTACCTTATACCGGGTATTCAGGCAAATCATATAAACGCGCTCGTAGCTGCAGCCAATGAAAAGGCTCTGTGCGTATTCGCCCAGCTCCTGCCAATTCCGCAGGAAAAGATCCCCAGAGAAGCTATCTCTCTGAAAATAACGGAAAAACTCCGGCATCAGAGTCAGCAAAGAAGCCGTATTCTGCCCCACGCCCGGAACCTTCAGCAAATCATAATAATCCGCATTCAGCACAGCGGAAAAGCTGCCGAAGTGATCAATAAGCAGGTGCGCCAGCTCGTTGGTATCCTTATACGGAATGGCATAATAAAGCAGCAGCTCCAGAGCTTGGTAAGCGGGCATTTCATCCAGCCCATGGGCCAGAGCCTGGCTTTTCAGGCGCTTTCTGTGCCCTGCGTGAACATTGCTTTTCTTGCTTTCATTCCCCATCCGTATTCTCCCCAAAATTCATAAGAATCAAATCCTGAATTTGCGAAGCGTTTCCCTGCCAATAGCTGACACCATTGATCGTCGCAAAGTCACCGGGCAGGGTCGCATTTTCCATAGCGGCAGCATCCATACGGAGCAAAGCCATCCCCAGACGCAGCATATAGCGATAAGGCAGATCTGTTTCCACCATCTTATTGATTTCTGCCAGCAAATGGGGGAATTTCAGGATCGCCCTGGGCTTGCTGCATTCCTCGATCAGGGCTTTCAGGAATTTTTGCTGACGCCCCACGCGGGTGATATCCCCCAGCTCATCCTGGCGGTAGCGCACATATTGCAGGGCTTTCTCTCCATCCAGATGCTGCAGGCCTGCCTCAATATCGATCAAGCCATCATAGGTCTGGTAATACATACGCTTGTCCACTTCAATTTCCACGCCGCCCAAAACATCCACAATGTTCTCGAAACCATTAAAATCCGTGACCGCATAATAATCGATAGGCACATTCAGGAGCTGCTCCACTGTGGTGCACAACAAATCCATGCCGCCATAGGCAAAGGCATGATTCAGCTTGTCCTGCCCATGACCATTGATATCCACCAAAGTATCCCTGGGAAGAGATAAAAACAAAACGGCAGGGGCATCCAGATCCACATGCGCCAAAATGATCGTATCCGCCCGGCCGGGAAGGCCCAGATCCCGGTTTTCATCATTGCCAACGATCAGGATGTTTACAGCAGCCCCGGAGACCACCAGAGAAGAATCGCCATCCCGATCCGGCACCAAAGAGCCAGCAAAAAATATCCAATAGCATAAGATGGCCAGACCAATCAGAAGCAAAACACAGAGCCCCCGAGCGGTCAGTCGTTTTCCGGCCATAACGAACCTCCCTTAATCAAAGCCAGACCCCGGCCCAAAACCTCGACATTCGACAGGAGCAGGCAAAATTATCCCTAACTTTACCAGTATAGCACATCCTGCCCGAATTCGCCAGCCCAAAGGAAAAGGAAGCCGATCAAACGGAAAACAATCAAATTTTTTTCAGAAGCCCATCCCAAAGCAAAGCAGGCTCCAAAGAAAAAGCACCTGAAGCACTGCAGCAGAGGCAGCGGAAAAATTTTCCCGGGAGCTGCCCGGCATTTTCCGCTTTACGCCCCACAGCAGCAAAACCATAAGGCCGGAAAGCGCAATGGAGAAAAGCAGCGGCCCGGAAGAAACGGGCAAAAGGCAAAGAACCGCAGTCAAGGTAGCGAAAAGGAAGCTGCTGCGGGAAAAGCCTTCCTTATAGGGTAACTCCCGCGACACAGCCAGAAAACGCAGAGAAAAACAAAAGAACCAACGGGAATATACCTGCGCAGAAAACAAATGCTCTGCAGAATCAGAGCGCAAAAAATAAAGGTAGCCGGAATAAAGCAGCAGCAGCCAAAGCAAAGCAAAAAGCATTGCAAAAGGGCTGCGGGATAAGGTCGCTTTTTTCTTTTCCGAAGGAAGAAGCCGCCCATCCACAAAAAGCATGAGCTGCTGCAAGATGCAGGCCCCGCCCAAGAACAGATCCAGCGCCAGCAAAATCAGGGCAGACAAGCGAAAAAAGCCTGGGTAAAGTACCCAGGCTGCGGCCCACAGAACCCCACCGGAAACAGCCCCCCACAAGGGGAACAAACGCAGTGCCTGTGGGATCCGTTCTGCCGGTGAGCAATATTCTTCAGGGACGTGAAACAGGCTGTATGCCCGAATCAACAGAGCAAAATCCTTCGCCCCCTGTTTTAGCTTGTTCTTCATCTGATTTTTCTCCCGCCGCTTTTGCCAGGCGTCCGTTTTGTATCCACAACTGCCGGGCATAGGAAGAAAGCTGGCGCTGCAAACGGCTGTTTTCTTTATATAAACGATCCAACTCGCTTTGGCGGCTGTTTTGTGCATGCTCCAGCAAATTCATCAGCACCCGGCGGCTCATCCGCAAATCAGAAACCTTATTCTCCAGCTCCCGGATCCGATTCCGGCAGCTTTCCATCTCAGCAAGATTTGCTGCATACTCTGCTGTTTTCCCCATAATAACCTCCCTCTGCAGTGGCCCGCCCTGTGGCCGGCTCGCTATAGTATATGCAGAGGGATGCGGCTCAATCCTGCTTATAGCGCGACAAAATCTCCAACTGACCAATGGTGGTGACCCGGCAGCCCAGGGCACGAATGCCCTGCACATGAAAATCCGACCCGCCCATGGCGGCGATCCGCAGCCTGCGGGCGATGCGAAGGTATTTTTGCTCTGCCATGCGGTTGTGCTCCGGATGATAAACCTCAATGCCGCCCACTCCTTCCCGATGGAGCAGCGGAATAAGGGCATCCGGCACTCCGGTCCCCGGATGCGCGATCACCGGGACGCCGCCGCATTGACGCACCAAAGCCACAGCCTCCTGGGGGCTCAGCTTTTCCCGGGGGACAAAGGCCGGCATTCCCCGGCCCAGCCATTTGGTAAATGCTTCGCGAATATTCGATACATAACCGGCTGCCACCATAGCCTGGGCCACATGGGGGCGGCCCAAAGAGCGGCCATCCGGCACAGAGCCTAAAATTTCAGCCAAATCCAGCTCCATGCCCAGCTGATTCAGCTTTCGTACAATTTCCGTAATGCGGCTGCGCCGCGCCTGGTGCAGCTGCTGCAAACGCCCTGTATCCATCAGCTTCTGGCCGTCCACCCAATATCCAAGGATATGGATGTCCCGATCCCCCTGCTCTGCGGAAAGCTCTATCCCCGGAATGAAGGGGATATCCAGCTCCGCGGCTTTTTCTTTGGCCTCCTGGTGTCCGGCAACCGTATCATGATCCGTAAGCGCCAACCCCAGCAAGCCCTGAGTCTTTGCCATTTCCACCAACTGAGAGGGAGAAAAGGCGCCGTCCGAAGCGCTGCTATGTATATGCGTATCAAATCCGGCCATATCAATCCCCCAAGCCTTTCGGCAAAACCTGCTTCAGCAGGGAAGCAACACTGCCGCCCATCACCTGCTGCAGATCGGCTTCCGCCATGCCCCGCTGCCGCAAACGCGCATATACATTCGGCAGCTGCTGAATACCGGCCAGCTCCGGAACCAGATCTGCTCCATCATAATCCCCACCGATGGCTACATGCGCACTGCCGATCAGGCTCACGGCATATTCCACATGGCGGCAGAATTGCTCCAGATCCCCCGCGCCGCCCAAAAACTGCGGCACCATGGTAATGGCGGCCACACCGCCTTTTTCTGCCAAAGCAATCAGCTGGCGATCATTGATGGAGCGGGCCCAGTCATCACAGACAGCGGCACAAACCGTATGGGAATCCAGAATCGGCGCCCTGGAGCAGGCCAGCATGTCATCCAGAGCCTCTTCGCTGATATGGGCGGCATCCAGAAGAATGCCCATCCTGTTGCAATGCTCCACCAATTCTCTGCCCTGCTCCGTTAGGCCGCCGCCGCTCAGATTGCTGCCGGCAAAGCGGGTAGCATAATTCCAGGTTGGGCCGACCAGACGCAGGCCCTGCTCATAATAGGTTTTCAAATTCTCCTGCCAGTTTTCTCCCAGGGGTTCTGCGCCCTCCATGGCGATGAGGATCAGCTTATCCGCAGGTGCATCCAGCTGCTCCCGCCAGAGCAGGAAATCCAGGCCAGCCTGCCGGGAAACATCCTCCCGAAGCAAGTCCTGCACCCGCTGAAATTCCACGGAAAGCTCCTTTCCACATTTCTCCTGATCCAGCCAAATGGCAAAAAAGGAAAGATCCAGATGCTCCCGCAGGCGCTGGTAATCAATATGAGCCTCCGGCATGCAGGCCAGGCTCTGATATTTTTCATACAGCATGACCGTATCGCAATGGCAATCTACGCGCATATCTCAATTCCCCTTTCTGATTTACAAAGAAGGCTGCCAGAAATTAAGCGTTTGCACCTGTGTGCAGCGGCGATCCTTTCCGATCTCATAAATCGCAGCATTAAACTGCAGATCCCCGCTGGCCGTCTGAAAACGGGGGCTGTAGCCGGTGCGAAAACGCTCCAGAATGATCTCCTTTTCCACGCCCAGCACAGAATCCCGGGGGCCTGTCATACCGGCATCCGTCAAGTAACCGCAGCCCCGGGGCAGAACCCTGGCGTCATTGGTCTGGATGTGGGTATGCGTGCCCACCATAGCGGAGATGCGTCCATCCAGGTGCCAGCCCATGGCCATTTTTTCGCTGGTGGCCTCCGCATGAAAATCCAAAAAGATAATGGCCTGCTCCTGCCGCCATTCCTCCAGCAAGCGATCCATGGCGGCAAAGGGACAATCCACCGGCGGCATATAGACCCGCCCCACCAGATTGGTCACGATGAGCTGCTCCTCCCCTACCTGGAATTTCTGCCAGCCGGAGCCAGGCCGTGAGGGGTGAAAATTGGCCGGGCGAACCAAACGAGGTTCATGCTCAATGAAGCGATAAATGTCCTTATTATCCCAAATATGATTGCCCATTGTGAAGCAATCCACACCACAGGCAACCAGCTCATCAAAGCTCTGGCGGTTGATCCCATTTCCGTTGGTAACATTCTCCCCGTTGGCGATGGTAAAATCGATCCGCTCTTCATCCAGAAGCCGGGGCAGCTCATTCAGAACGATCCGCCGCCCCGCAGCTCCTACAATATCACCAATAAACAGTATACGCATGCTTTACTCCATTTCTTCAAAGCAAATCTTATTGTATTATATCACAATCCACAGGGAATTGTGTACTAAAAACTGCGGAATCCATAAGTTCTGCTTTCAAAAACGAATACGCAAAACTGAAAGAGCGAAAAAGCCTCTGCGAAGGGCATAGAAAAACCGGAGCCAAGAAACTTGGCCCCGGTTTGTTTTGAATCAGGCTTATTTATAGGCGATGGCTTCGATCTCGATATTGACGCCCTTGGGCAGATAAGCCACCTGAACGCAGCTGCGTGCCGGGAAGGGTGCGGAGAAATACTGCGCGTAAACCTCGTTGATGGCCGCAAACTGATTCATATCGGTAATGAATACCGTGCATTTGATGACCTTATCCATGGAGCTGCCTGCTGCTTCCAGAATGGCCTTAACATTTTCCAGGCTCTGGCGGGTTTGCTCAGAGATATCTTCGCTGATCTTTCCATCCGGCGTATAGGGGATCTGGCCGCTGGTGAAGACCAGATCGCCAAAGGTCATGCCCTGAGAATAGGGGCCGATGGCAGCGGGGGCTTTATCCGTGCTGACTGCGAGTTTGTTCATTGTAGAATTCTCCTTTTCATAAATTTTGCGTCCAAAAAGCGAAAAAGCTTCTAAAGAATCGTTGAATACAGGATTATTTTAGCAAAAACCCCAGACAAATACAAATCTTTTATCCTCTTATTTTGCATTCTCCGGAAGGTTACGGAAAGCTGATCTGGTGTTTCTGGCCCAGAAATGATACAGGGCAAGGGAGGCAAAAACGCCCACACCCAAAACTGCGAACATGGCCCGGTAGCCCAGGGCCGTGACAAAAACACCGCCCAGCAGGCCGCCCAAAGCCCAGCCGATATCATAGGAGCAAAGAAAGGTGGAGGAAGCGGCACCGCGCTCCTCTTTGGGGACGATGCGAACGGCCATCGTCTGGACCGCCGGCAGGATCAGCCCCAAAGACCAGCCAGACAGCAGAGCAGAAACATAAAGCATGAAGGGGATCCGGCCAAAGACAATGAGGATCAGACTCACAATATATAAACCGGAAGAAAGGTAGATGATGGGGCCTTCCCCCTTACGATCTGCCAGCTGCCCGCTGAAAAGACGTGCCGTGCCCGTGCCCACTGCCTGCATCAGGAAATAGTATGCACCCACGCCCATGTTTTCCTCTGCAGCAAAAAGCGCCACAAACGAAGAGATGGCTCCGGCCGGGATCACAGCCAGGAAAAGCACAAGGGAGGCCGGCAGGGCATCTTTATGGAAGATCGAAGTGAGCCTGTTTTTCAAAGGGATCGAACCGGCACGGCGAGGCATGGGCTTCAGCTCCACCTTGGTTTTCAGCCGGGTCAGGCAGAAAAGAGAGATGATACCCAGCAGGGTGCAGCAGCAAAAGAGCAGGTGGAAGCCCATCTTTTCCATAACGACCTGCCCCATGGCCGGGGCAATGGCCATGGCCATGGAATTGGTCAGGCCGAACATGCCCATGCCCTCCGCAAAGCGGCTGCGGGGAACAATGTCGCAGGCATTGGTGCTGCAGGAGGTGTTGGCCGTGGAAGTCATGAAACCATGCAGCACCCGGAAGAGAATCAGAGCCGGGATGGTGGCCATGAAATTATAGCCCAGTGTCACCAGGATGATGCCGATCACGCCTATATAAAAGATCCCTTTCCGCCCCTTATGATCCAGGATCCAGCCTGTCACAGGCCGCATGACCATGGAGGCAATGGAATAGAGGGAGGCAGCCAGGCCAACGATGAATTCCGAGCCGCCCAGCTCCTTCAAATAAAAAGGAAAGGTGGGAATAAGCATATTCCCGCTGCTGAGAACAAAAAGATTGATGATGGCAATCGCAAAAAAATCCCTCGTCCACAAGGGATCATTGCTATGCTTGGGCTGCTCATGGGTATGATGCCTTGCCTCATGTTTTATTTGAATATGCCCCAAATGGGCCATTTTGAAATGCATGGGATATCGTCTCCAATCCGGGAAATATCGCAAAAAATACCGCCCGGCCAAAGCCGGACGCAAAAACGCCATAAAACCATATAAAAGAGGAAGGACAGCCACAGCTCCCCTCTTACAGATTTATCATACTCCTTCTCTTCTCTGCTGTCAACGATATTCAAATAAAACAAAGATTTTTGTCAAAAATCCAACAAAGGATTCTTAAAACGCTGCCCTGCTTCCCGAAGGACGAGAGAAACCCGCCGAAGGCAGCACGTTTCCTGGCAGAGGAAACGCCCTTTTCCAAAGGAAGGGCACGCTTTCCTGCTGCGGATAGTAAAATTTTTCTTACGGAGGAAGGCACAAATCCCTCTTTTTCGTTCTTATGCAACTTTTCGATGGTAAAGTCTGGCAGCCTATGCTATAATAAAGGCAGATCAGCTCGAAAGGGGGACTCTGCCGTGGCTTATTCTCTCGAAGACATACTGGCTTTTCATGGGGGAAACCAGCAAACTTACGATGAACTGAAGACTTTGTTCGAGAAAAATCCCAAAAAAAGGATCCCCTTCATCGGGGCGGGGCTGAGTGGCTTTGCCTACCCCGGCTGGGGAGAGACGCTAAAAAAAATCGCGAAAAAGGTGACAGACAGCAAGAAAAGGCAGGAAATCGAAGACCAGATCGAGGCTGGCGGAGATGGATATTTCGATGCCGCAGAGAGCTTGCAGACTTATTTCGGGGATACCGACTTTGCAGAGCAAGTGGCGCAAGTCTTTTACCCGAAAAGGCTGGAAGAGGAAGAGATAAGGGATCAGATTCCACGGCAGGCGGTGGAGCTGCTTCCCCTGCTCTTCCCCAGGGGCTTGAAGATCACGACCAACTTTGACCAGCTGCTGGAAAAGGTATATTCGGACGCTCGACAACATCTGGATGTTTTCCACCCGGGGCACAGTGAGCTGCTGGAGCAGGCACTGGATAATCCGGCGGGAGGAAATGTCCTCTTCAAGCTCCACGGAAGCCTGGCGGGAATATACATAGAAAGTAGCCATCTGGTCTTTACCAAAAAACAGTACGACGAACACTACGGGGCGGGCAAGCCGCTCCGCGCCACGCTGGAAAAATGCTTCCGGGAGCAGAATATGCTCTTCCTGGGCTGCAGTCTGGCGCAGGATCGCACCCTGGACATCCTGCGGGAGGTGCAGCAGGCGCAGGAAAGCAATGGCGAAACGCCGCTCGGGCATTATGCCATCCTCTCCTGCAAACCGGGAGAGCAGGAAAAGCGCGTTCAGGAGCTGCGGAAGCTGCATATTTATCCCATCCTCTATGAAGAGAAAAAATTTACGGCGGTACGCATCCTGCTGGAAAAGCTGCTGGAGGATTGCCGCCCGGAGGACTACACAAATTTGCCCCATAAGCTGAGCGCCTTACAGGAAAAGGAGCTGAAAAACCGCTTCTTATACAATTCCGGCTTCACGCAGCTGCATGGCCGGAAAGAAGAAATG
>JAFSHU010000168.1 GCA_017440145.1 Bacillota bacterium | reverse complement strand
CCGCATCGTCCACGAGTCTATGGAACGGTTGGGGCTTACCCATCTCCGCGGCCGTTTTGTAAGCCAGCTCTCCGGCGGCGAGCGGCAGAAGGTCATGCTGGCCCGGGCTCTGGCCCAGGAGCCGAAGCTCCTTTTGCTGGACGAGCCCACCAGCAGCCTCGATATCCAGAACCAGTATCAGGTACTGGAGATTGTCCGGGGCATCTGCCGCGACACCGGCATCACCGCCATGGTGGTGATCCACGACATCAATCTGGCCCTGCGCTTTTGCGACCGCTTCCTGCTGCTGCGGCAGGGACGGGTCTTTGCCAGCGGCGACAGGAGCATCATCGACCGCAAGGCCCTGCAGGAGGTCTACGGGGTTCGTGCGCAGGTCATTCAGGTACAGGGGCAGGAAATGCTCCTGATGGACGAAGATATGGGAGGAAATCGATATGAGTAACCGACTGGATCCCACGGGGGCTCTCTGGAAAAAGGTAGTGGCCTTCCACGGCCACGAGTGCGGCGGACTGACCATCGGCTATCAGGCGGCGCTTTATGCCGCGGAGCTTCTGGGCACCCACATCCATGCCGAACCCGGCCACCATCACCACGACGAGGAGATCGTCTGCATCGCAGAAAACGATTCCTGCAGCGTGGACGCCGTGCAGGTGCTGCTGGGCTGCAGCATCGGTCAGGGCAACCTGCTCTTCCACCTCCGGGGCAAGCAGGCCTATACCTTCTACAACCGGCAAAACGGCAAGGGTGTGCGGCTGCTGCTGCGGCGGAAGGCCCAGCCCATGACACGGGAGGAGTCCTTTGCCTATTATCAGAACCACGATTGCACCGAGCTTTTTGATGCGATGGAGCCCCGGCTGCCCCTGCCGGAACGGGCGCAGCTTTTTGGGAGCTTTGTCTGCGAGAGCTGCGGCGAGCTCACCGGCGAGCACTGGCTGCGGCTCCGGGATGGGAAAAAGCTCTGTCTCGACTGCTGGGAGCCCTACCGACGCTTCGATGTATAAAAAAATCTGCCGCCTGCGGGACAACGTCTTTCCCGCAGGCGGCTGTTGTGTTATACTGAAAAAAACATAAAGAAAGGTCGTGGCGCTTTTGGCAGGCGGTATGCGGGGCTTTGGCCCCAGAGGATTTCTGACGGAGGAAGAAAAGGCAAATATGCCCAAGGTGAGCTGGGCGCTCATCCGGCGTATCCTCTCCTATCTTTTGCCCTATTGGCCCCAGTTCCTGCTGGTCTTTGTGGCCATCCTTCTCTCGGCGGCGGTGGGTCTCCTGCCCAGCATCATCACCGGCCGGGTGGTGGATGAGGCGCTGGTGGGCCGGGATATGCGTTTGCTTATCCAGCTGCTGCTGGCGGCCTTTGCAACGCTGACGGTTTCACAGCTGATCGGCGTGCTGGAGAGCTACATCAACGCCTGGATCTCCCAGCGCATCATCTACGACATGAAAAACGAGATGTATGACCATCTCCAGCACATGCCCCACTCCTTCTTCACCACCGAGAAGCAGGGCGACATCATCACCCGCATGAACACAGACATCTCCGGGGTGAGCAGCGTTATTTCCGGCACGCTGGCCAGTGTGGTCAGCAACATCGCCACCGTCACCACCACGCTGGTGGCCCTCTTTTCCATGAGCTGGCAGCTGGCGCTGGTGGGCATTCTGGTGATCCCCCTGCTGATCCTGCCCAGCCGCAGCGTGGGCCGCAGCCGCTGGCAGCTGCTCACCGAGAGCCAGGCCAAGCAGGATGAGATGAACCAGCTGATCAACGAAACGCTCAGCGTCAGCGGCTCTTTGCTGGTGAAGCTCTTTTCCCGGGAAAAAGAGGAGTATGACCGCTTCGTTCAGGTGAATGAGGAAGTCACGCAGCTGGCTCTCAAAGAGCAGCGCAGCAAAAAAGCATTAGCCTATTATGTGCTGTCCTTTACAAACTTTAAAACGGTTTTGAAGCTTAGAAGCATTTTTTGATAATCGGAGATGAGTTTTTTATGGCAAAGAAGATCCGTGTTCTGCAGGTAACGGGATCTTTGCGGATTGGCGGTTTGGAAAATGTGGCAATGAACCTTTTCCGGTATT
>JAFSHU010000167.1 GCA_017440145.1 Bacillota bacterium | reverse complement strand
TATCGAAGAAAGCAGGTAAACCGTTCTTCTCATAAGTTCGCTTGAACCGAACTTGAAAGAGAAGAACCAAGAGAACTTTAATATTTGGGTCGATACTTCTATCTCACACAGAAGACCAAACGCTAAAGTTTTTTGTCCCACTTTTTTTCAAAAAAGTGGGGACTTTAGGCTTTTCAAAGAAGAAGGGGTTTACCAGCTATTTCACATTCAAAGGTACTCTTTCAGCCCAAAAAAATACCGTCCGCAGAGTCGGGAGGCGGCAACTCACAGCTCCCTGCATCAGGTGTGCAAGCACCCAACGCAACTTGCCAACGGCAGAATCAGTGTAGCATATTTGATCTGTCCATAGCAAGGGGGCTTTTTCCGCGTGGAGCTTGCACCCAGGCGGTTTTTGTTTATAGAAAAGTCTGGAAACCCTTCGTCTCTTTTAAAACCGCCGCTTACAAGTTCGGATTCGCCGTTTGCAAAGCAAACTTTAGCGAACCGAACTTAGAAAAAAGTGGGGGGCTGGAAGCTTTTAAACCCCGGCCGGGGCTTCCCTTTCCCGGGGGAAATGGTATATACTAATAAGATAAGGCTGCCGAAAAAATCAGGCGGCAGCGGCAGGCAGCGCTTTGCCCGCCGGAAAGGTAGGTTTGCCATGAAGATCACATATCGGGAATTCAGAATCGCAGATACCAAGGCTGTGCTGAATCTGAGCAAGGATGTCTGGAAGCGGAGCATCCGGGCGCTGGAGCCGCTTTTCGCCAAATACGACGGAAAGAGCATGAAATGCTTCCTGGCGGAGGCAGAGGGGCAGATCATCGGCCTTTCTGTGGGCTTCATTCTGCCAAATTCCACGCTCCTGCCGGAGCTGGTCTATGTGCTGCCGGAATGCCGCCAGGCCGGGGTGGGCAGCAAGCTGCTGAAGACACTGGAAAAGCATGCAGGCTGTCATTCCGCCATCATCTATTACAATAAGGAATTCCGGGAGTATTTCAAGGATTGCGGTTATCTGGCCAGCGAGCAGATCGAAGTGGCTGTAAAGAATATCTAAGCGCAGAGAAGTTCCGGCGGGAGGCTCTGGTGAGAGCTTCCGGCTGAAGAGCTTCAACAGGATGTTCCAATAGAGAAGCTTCCTGCTGAAGAGCTTCAACAGGGTGTTCCAATAGAGAAGCTTCCGGCAGGGAAATTCCAACAGGAGGTTCTTATGAAAGAATATACGCAAATCAGCATAAAAATCCCCTCTCAGTGTGAGGAGGCCTTCACCATGTGCCTCTTCGAAGCTGCTGCGGAGGGCGTGGAGGTTGAGGATCCGGCCATCATCCAGGCTCATCTGGACGCCGGGGATTGGGATGCCTCTGTTTTTGACGGGCAGCAGATGGAGCTGGGCGAGGTGGGCCTTCGCAGCCTCTTCCCTGAGCGGGAGCTGGCAGAGGCCGCCGCGGAGGCTGCCCGGCAGCTGGCTGCAGAGCTGGGGGTCACAGCCACGATTCAGCTGGAGCAAATCCCGGAGGTGGATTGGCAAAGCAAGTGGAAGGAAAGCTTCGTTTCCATCCCCGTGGGGGAAAGGCTCTGGCTCTCCCCCGCCTGGGATGAAAACCGCGCCCCGGAAGGTCGGGTCAAGCTGCGGATCAACCCGGGGCAGGCCTTTGGCACCGGGGATCACGCCACCACCCGCATGGCCCTCTGCTTCCTGGAGGAGCATCTGCGCGAAGGGGAAAGCATCATCGACCTGGGCTGCGGCTCCGGCCTGCTGGGCATCGCCGGGCTGAAGCTGGGCGCTTCCCACGTCACGGCGGTGGATATTGACCCGGTCTGCGGCCCCTCCGTGGAGGAGCATTGCCGGCTGAACGGCATCACGGAGGAGCAATTCACCTTCCACTGCGGGGATGTGCTCTCCGACGAAAAGCTCCAGCGCAAGCTGCGGCGGGACAACAAGGCCGACATCGTGGTGGCGAACATCACCGCCCAGGTCATCTTTGATCTGGCGCGCATCGTGGGCCGCTTCATGTCCCCCGGCGCCCGGCTGATCTGCTCCGGCATTCTGGATGAATATGCACCCGATATTGCCGACCGCCTGGTGAATTGCGGCATGGCTGTCATCGGCGAAATGCACGAGCAGGGCTGGACAAGCTTTGCCTGCGTGCCTGCCTACGAATAAGGAGGACCCCCCATGCATCATGATATTGGCATCATCGGCGGCGCGGATGGCCCCACCGCCATCTTTCTCTCCACACCCGGCGATGGCTCCGGCTGGCTCTGGCTGCTGCTCATCCTGCTGCTGGGCTTCCTCCTGGGCGGCCTCTGCGGCTGGCTGTGGTGGAGGAAACGGCGGGGGTAGTGGGCAGTTGACAGTGAACAGTTGCTGTGGCGTTTCGGACTCTCAGGATTGCCACGTTGCCAAGCTGGCTTTTGCGCTGCAAAATCTCAGCTTGCCCGCCTCGCAATGACAATACTTTTGGCCTGCTGCCCTTGAACAGAAATATTGACCCAAATTTTAGAAATTTCTTGGTACTTCTTTTCAAGTTCGATTCAAGCGAACTTGTGAGAAGTACGGTTTTAAAGC
>JAFSHU010000166.1 GCA_017440145.1 Bacillota bacterium | reverse complement strand
TGTATAGCCTGGTGGATCCCCGCATCCGCGGCCAGTTCGGCCCACAGCCCATTCGCAAGCCGGGGAAAGGAGGCCGCCACCATGCCTGAACGCCGCTTTTTGGATCAGCGCCGCCGCACCCTGCTGCTTCTGCTGCTGTCTCTCTCCTTTCTTCTGCTTATCAGCATCTCCGGCGCCCTGCTGGAGCCTGCTTCCCAGCTGAGCGACCTTTCCCAGAAAAATCTCTCTCCCAGCCTGTCCCATCCCTTTGGCACGGATGCCTTAGGCCGGGATATGCTCTTCCGTAGTCTGGCGGGGCTGTCCCGCAGCATCCGGGTAGGTCTGCTGACTGCAGTCTGCAGTGCGGCCCTGTCCCTTCTGCTGGCGATGCTCTCTGCCCTGGGCGGCAAATGCCTCCGCAGCCTGGTTTCTTTTCTCACGGATCTGGTTCTGGGCATTCCCCATATCCTGCTGCTTCTGCTGATCTCCTATGCCTGCGGAAAGGGCTTCTGGGGTGTGACACTGGGCGTTAGCCTGAGCCACTGGCCCAGCCTGAGCCGGGTTCTGCGGGCGGAGATTCTCCAGGTGAAGGATTCCGCCTATGTGCAAACCGCCCGGAAGCTGGGCGCCTCCCCCTTGCGTATCGTCCGGGATCATCTGCTCCCCCACATTTTTCCTCAGCTGCTGGCCGGGCTGCTGCTGATCTTTCCCCATGCCATCCTGCATGAGGCCAGCATCACCTTTCTGGGCTTTGGCCTGCCCCCGGATCAGGCAGCCATCGGTTCCATCCTCTCGGAAAGCATGCAATATCTGTCTCTGGGCTATTGGTGGCTGGCCCTCTTCCCCGGCCTGCTGCTTCTGCTCTGCATCCTGCTCTTTGATCGACTGGGGGAAGCGGCCCGCCGCCTGCTTGACCCTGCCTCCGCTCATCTCTGATCTTCCCCAAAAGGAGACACCTATGTCACAAGCCCCCCTGCTCCAAATCAAGCAGCTTTCCATCCAAATCAGCCAATACAGCCGCGGCCTGCAGCGCCGCAGCCTCTCTCCCATCCGGGAGCTGAGCCTCTCCCTCTATCCCGGGGAAATGCTGGCTCTGGCCGGGGCCAGCGGCTCCGGGAAAAGCCTGCTGGCAGCCGCCGTTCTGGGTCTGCTGCCCTATAATGCCAGCCTTTCCGGGGCGATGTATTATGAAGGGGCTGCGCTGAGCAGCAAACGCCAAAGGCAGCTCCGGGGAAAGGAGATCAGTCTTGTTCCCCAATCCGTAGCCAGCCTGGATCCCCTGATGAAGGTGGGCAGGCAGATGCGCCAGGGGGACGAGAGCCCGAAAAACAAAGAGCGCTGCCTGCAGCTTCTGTCTCGCTACGGCCTGGGCCCGGAGGTGGCGGAGCTCTATCCCTTCCAGCTTTCCGGCGGCATGGCCCGGCGGGTCCTCATCGCCATGGCTCTGATGCAGCGACCCCGGCTGGTGATCGCGGATGAACCCACCCCCGGTCTGGATCAGCCCACAGCCCGGCGGGTGCTGCAGCATTTCCGGGAGCTGACGGAGGAGGGCATCGCCGTTCTGCTCATCACCCACGATCTGCCTCTGGCGCTGGAGGTGGCACATCGGGTCAGCATCCTCTACGATGGCCGCAATATTGAGGAAGCTCCCGCCGCTGCCTTCTCCCGGCCGGAGCAGCTGCGGCACCCCTACAGCCGGGCGCTGCTGGCAGCCAGCCCAGCCCGGGGCATGCAGTCCCCGGAAGGAGAATGGCCCTATGGGGAGGTGGATTGAAATGGAGCTGCGTGCAGAGCACATTTGCTTCCGTTATCCCTGTGGGCACAGGCCGGTTCTGGAGGATTTCAGCCTTTCGCTCAAAAGCGGGCAGCGTCTGGGGCTGCTGGCGCCCAGCGGCTTTGGGAAGACCACCTTCTGCCGCATTCTGGCCGGCTACCAGCAGCCGGATTCCGGCCGCATCCTGCTGGATGGCCGCCCCCTTTCTTCGTATAAAGGCTATTGCCCGGTGCAGCTGATCTGGCAGCACCCGGAATGGGTTTTGGATCCCCGCATGAAGATGAAGCGCATCCTGGCCCAGGCCGCTGCCCCGGAGCCCCGCCTTCTGGAGGCCCTGGGCATTCGGGAGGAATGGCTGGATCGTTACCCGCCGGAGCTTTCCGGTGGGGAGCAGCAGCGCTTCTGCCTGGCCCGGGCTTTGGCGCCTGGCACCCGCTTCCTGCTGGCGGATGAGATCAGCACCATGCTGGATCTGATCACCCAGGCGCAGCTCTGGCGTTTTCTTCTGGAGGAGCTGGAGCAAAGAAACTTGGGGCTACTGGCGGTGAGCCATGATCCTGCCCTGCTGCAGCAGGTCTGCACAGAGATTCGCACGCTCTGAGTCTCTCCCCCGGGAAGCGTCAGCCGCAAAATCCCCTGAATCACACAAAAAATCCCTCCCCGGCTGGGGAGGGATTTTCTATTCTGCCGTAGGCTTCGGAGGCAACGCATCCGAATCCGCATCGATCACATTTTCTTCTGCCAGAATCTGCGCCCGCAGCAGCAGATTTTTTGCCCGTCCGTAATTGCATGCCTCGATCTCGTTCAGGGCATCCGTCATAGCGTTGAACAAATAAAAGTAGAGCTTTCTGTAGTTTGGCATAAGCGACCTCCCATTAAGCATCCTGATTGATAATTTCTCCATGCTCCTGTTCATAACTCTCAACTGCCCGCCGAATCAGAATCAAAATCTGGCTGTTCATAGAACGCCCCTCATATTCAGCAAGCACATATAGCTTATTGAGCAGCTCTGAGTCAATACGGATAGATAAGCTTTTTTGCATATGTACCGCAACCCCATTTTAAATATATTCCACGTCTATAATACTTCTATTTTGCAGAAAATTGTTCTCGGAGAACACAAAACATATCTAAAACATGTCCATAATATGGTCACTTCCTCCAGTAGATTTTACTCTGATCTACGAGAAACGCGGAATCCAAGGGCGGCGAGCCCTTGTGTCGTTTTAAGGGGGGAAGGGGATTCCTAAGGGGCCTGGGGGGAGAATCGAAACTCCCCCCGGTCCCTTAGGCCGCCGGAGGCTAGCAAAAAGTAGCTATTAATTGCAAGCTTCCTCAATAAAAAGCAATTATAAAACTGCAGAACTGCCACGTTGCCAAGCCGGGTCCTGCTCCGCAAGCCCGCAGCTTGCCTGCCTCGCAATGACAGCAAATCTCCTTCTTTGTCATCGCGAGGATGCTTTTGCTGCGAAGATACGCAGTATCTTCCAGCAAAACAACGTGGCGATCTTCAAGCGAACTCCCTGCAGAGAGCTGCCTTAGGATTCGCCGCCGCTGTCATCGCTCCGGCTAATTAAAGCTGGGCGGCCCCGCATTCACATTGCGGAAGCCATTCCCCGGGGAGGGGGTGGAGAGGTTAAAATAAGCCTGTGCATCCAGGGTGGTGCCAAAATTCTGGTTGGAGCCGCTGTCCTGAATCCGGTTAAAGGCCTCCCGGAACATGGCATTGTGCGCCTCCTCCCGGTTCAGCAGGAAATCGATGGTCTCCCGCACCTTCTTGTCGTGAATCTGCCGGTAAAGGTATTCATAGACAACCTTGGCCCGCTGCTCAGAGGCGATGTTGGAGAGCAAGTCCGCGCAGAGATCGCCGGTCACGCTCACATAATCCCCGGTCCATGAATAGCCGGATGCGTTGATGAGCCCCGGGTTCAGCCCCAGCTGCACATGGGTCTGGATCTCCCCGGCAGGCACGCTGTCCGCGTTCACCTCATGGCCGTTCAGCAGATTGATGGTCTGGGAAACCATCTCCAGGTGGCTCAGCTCTTCCGCCGCAATATCCAGAAACATGTCCTTGATGGCCTGATCCTGGATGCGGAAGCTCTGGGCCATATACTGCATGGCCGCCTTCAATTCCCCATTGGCGCCGCCCAGCTGCTCCTGAAGCAGAGCTGCATACTGCGGGTTCGCACGTTCCACGCTCACTGCCTGCAATAAGGCTTTTTCGTGTTTGAACATAAATTTTCTCCTTTCCACATAAGATAATGCTGTGCAGCCCTAGTATGCCCCGGCAAAAATTCGCCTATGCCCGGCTCCTCAGGCCGGGCGCATCAGCCGCAAAAAAAACAGCAAAGAGCCTGCATATTTCTTCAAAATCCCCCTGCTCCACCCCAGAATTTCCCCATTCTTTTCTTGCCAGTTTTATACATTCGTGATATAATTTTCTGTAATATCCAATTTATAGGAAGCGTTCAGGAGGTGCAAAGCCGTGAAAAAATATACAGTCGCAATCGTTGGTGCCACCGGTGCCGTAGGTCAGGAGCTGCTCAAAATCCTGGCAGAACGCAATTTCCCCGTGGGGGAGCTGCGCCTGCTGGCCACAGAACGCTCCGCCGGTAAAATGATCTCCTGGCAGGGAACGGATTATACCGTTCAGGCCACCACAAAGGATTCCTTCCATGGCGTGCAGATCGCCCTCTTTGCCGGCGGCGCCGCCTCTCTGGAATACGCCCCCGCTGCTGTGGAGGCCGGGGCTGTGGTCATCGATAACAGCAGCAATTACCGCTATAAAGAGGATGTTCCCCTGGTGGTGCCGGAGGTGAATCCGGAGGATCTGCGCTGGCATAAGGGCATCATCGCCAACCCGAATTGCTCCACCATCCAGATGGTGGTGGCGTTGAAGCCCCTGCATGACGCCGCAAAGATCACCCGCATCCAGGCGTCCACCTATCAGGCAGTTTCCGGCGCGGGTCTGCCCGGCCTGGAGGAGCTGCGCTGCCAGACGGAGGATCTGAACGCAGGCCGCCCGGTGGAGAGCAAGGTCTTTCAGCATCAGATCGCCTATAATGTGATCCCCCAGATCGATGTTCTCATCGAGGATGGCTACTATAAAGAAGAAAT
This sequence comes from Bacillota bacterium, assembly GCA_017440145.1. Classification (GTDB taxonomy): domain Bacteria; phylum Bacillota; class Dehalobacteriia; order UBA4068; family UBA4068; genus RGIG3155. The sequence continues at coordinate 1,489 of JAFSHU010000166.1, read as the reverse complement.
GAAGATGGTCTGGGAAACCCGGAAGATGTTCCACGAGCCGGAGCTCCCCATTTCCTGCACCGCTGTGCGTGTGCCGGTCTTCCGCAGCCACAGCGAAAGCATTTCCATCGAAACGGAACGCCCCCTCAGCCCGGAGGAAGCCCGGGAGATTCTGGCAAAGGCCCCCGGCGTGCAGGTCATCGATGCCCCGGCAGAAAGCCAGTATCCCATGCCCCTGCTGGCCTCCGATACGGATACCGTCTACGTGGGCCGCATCCGCAAGGATATTTCCACAGAAAAGGGTCTCTGCCTCTGGGTGGTGGCGGATCAGATCCGCAAGGGCGCTGCCACCAATGCCATCCAGATCGCAGAATGCCTCATCCGGGAAGAGCTGCTGTAAGCCCGGAGAAGAACAGCCTTTTTCAGAAAAGAAGCTTTCCCCTGCTGCAGCCCGGCAGGAACACATAAAAAATCCCCCATTTCATTTTGTCCGCCTGTCATTATCGACTTTTCAAAAGATACATTTGCATAAAGGCAGGCGGCGCAGTGAAGCCGCAAGGGAGAGATAGATTGCTGCAAAGCCAGCATCAGGCCCGGCTCCCTTGTACAGGAGGGCTTCCTCAACATAATTTCTCATCAGGAACAGGAATTCGAATTGGGACTAAAAAATCGGGACGACAAAAAAGGAGAATCGAAGCATGGATTTCGGCCGTTTAATCACCGCAATGATCACCCCCTTCCATGAGGATGGAAGCATCAACTACAGCGAAGCCCAGCGTCTGGCCAATTATCTGCTGGACAATGGCTCCGACGGCCTTTGCGTGGCCGGCACCACCGGCGAAAGCGCCACCATGAATCCGGAGGAGCGCAAGCAGCTCTTCCTGGCTGTGCAGGAAGTCACCCGGGAACGGGGTGCCAGCCTGATCGCAGGCTGCGGCAGCAACAATACCGCCGAAACCATCCGCCTCTGCCGGATGGCACAGGAAGTGGGCGCGGACGCAGCCCTTTTGGTCACCCCCTATTACAACAAACCGCCGCAGGATGCGCTTTATGCCCATTATGCAGCCGTGGCAGAGGCCGTGGAGCTGCCCCTGGTGCTCTATAATGTACCCGGCCGCACCGGCGTGAATATGAAGCCGGATACCGTGGCCCGCCTGGCACAGCTCCCCAACATCGTGGCCCTGAAGGAAGCCACCGGCGATATGGATCAGATGAGCCTGCTCAGCGCAAAGACCCCCGCAGATTTCCTGATCTATTCCGGGGAGGACAGCGCCGTTCTGCCCATGCTGAGCCTGGGCGCCTGCGGTGTCATCAGCGTTTCTTCCCACATCGTGGGCCCGGCCATGAAGGAAATGATCGTAGCCTGGGAAAATGGCGAGAAGGAAGAGGCACTGGAGCTGCATCTCAGCTGCTTTGAGGCCTTCCAGAAGATGTTCCTCACCACCAATCCCCTGCCGGTAAAATACGCCATGCAGCGTCTGGGCTTCCAGGTCGGTCCCTGCCGTCTGCC
>JAFSHU010000165.1 GCA_017440145.1 Bacillota bacterium | reverse complement strand
GTCAATCTGACAACTTACCAAGATGCTTGTTTACTTGGCAAGTTCCCAAATTGGGAAGGTCGATATTTATTTCTCCGCAGTAGGTATGATCGATATTCCTACCGCAGAGGAAATCCGTGCTATGATAGAGGAAATTAAGAAAGATCCCCAACAATTCCGCTATGTGGCATAAAAAGAGGACACGGTGCAACCCCTCACGGGGTTACACCGTACCTACATAGAGATTACTTCCTTATGGGACTGCCGCAAAAATGCCTCCTCTTTTTATATCAGGGTTATGTAGCTCTGGTTTATATATCCAACCATTCCGTTGTAGTCTATAATATACCAGTTTTCGGCCGTGCCGGTAATCAGCACGTTGGCGCCATTGGGTACGGTGCCTACAGTTGGGGCGGCAAAGCTGGGTTCGGAACGAATGCTGACGGAGAAGCCCTCTGTATCGACCACGCCACGCTGAACCGTGTTTGGTACCACAAATGGGATCCCAAAATACTGCGTGAGGGAAAGCACCATGATCCTGGCGATGTCATTGATATGGGAAATGATCCACTCCGCATCCTCCTGGTTGTCATGGTAGGCGACTTCCACCAAAACAGCCGTGGTGGCGGTATTGTTGAGCTCGTATAAGTTGCGGGTGGGTGTTGTTCCCACCAATTCCGGGTAGGGGTAGATGGTTCTCATGTTTGCCGCGATGAGCTGCGCCAGGGCCTCCCCGGATGCGGATCCCTGATAATAATATACATCCGTTCCCTGGATTCTTCCGGATAAGGATTCCGGTGCTGCGTTGGAATGCAGGGCCAGATGCACATCATATGTTCCGGCGTTGGATAAATTGACGGAGCCGCCAACGGTCAGAGCGGGGTCATTTCGGCTGAAGCTGATTCCGGATGCGTTCAGGTAGGGCTCCATGGCATCTGCAACCAGGTTCATATAGTATTCTTCACTGTTTCCGGTCACATAAAGGTTATATTCCTGTGTGGATGGACTAACAAAAACACTGGGCATTTCTATCGCCTCCTTTGTGTTCAGCATATGCGATAAATCTGGAAAGTATCCCTGGAAGCAGGTAAGAAAAGATCGATGAAGAATATTATAATGTTTAATATATAAAAAACATGTGAGGGAACATGGATATTTTACAAGGACTGAACGAGCAACAATTACAGGCTGTAACTGCGGAAAATCAACATATGTTGGTAATCGCCGGTGCGGGCTCCGGGAAAACCAGAGTTTTGGTGAGCCGTGCGGCCTGGCTGATTTCGGAAAAAAATATTAACCCGTATCATATCATGGCTGTCACCTTTACCAATAAAGCAGCCAATGAGATGAAAGACCGCATCCAGAAGATGCTGAACATCAATACCCGCTGGATGTGGATCGGCACCTTTCACTCCCTTTGCGCCCGTATCCTGCGGCAGGAAGGGGAAATTTTTGGGATCGGCCGGGATTTTATCATTTATGATGACGGGGATTGCCGTACTTTAATCAAACGCGCTCTGTCAGAGTTCAATCTGGCCAACGAAGAAAAAACCTATCATCCTTCCGCGGTTCAGGCTGCTATCAGCGATGCCAAAAATAAGCTGATCACCTCTGCGGAATACCTGGCTTCTGCCAGTGATGAGTGGTCCCGGAACGTGGGTCAGGTGTATCGCCGCTATCAGCAGATGCTGAAGGATAGTCATGCTCTGGATTTTGATGATCTGCTCACCCATACTTTGTGGTATTTGCAGCGTTATCCTGAAGTCCTGGCCCGGTATCAGGAGAGATTTGGGAATTTGCTGGTGGATGAGTATCAGGATACAAACCATTGTCAATATATGCTTGTGAAGCTGCTGGCAGGGGAGCAGAATAATATTTTTGCCGTGGGGGATCCGGATCAGTCGATTTATCGCTGGAGAGGAGCGGACATCAGCAACATTCTGGATTTCTCTTCGGACTATAAAGATGCGGTGGAGCTGCGCCTGACACAGAACTATCGCTCCACGCAGAACATTCTGGATGCTGCCAATGCCGTGATCGCCAACAATAAATCCCGCCGTCCAAAAGATCTTTTTACGGAAAGCGGTTCCGGGGATCTGATCAATGTTCACCAGTCGGACAGCGACAGGGAGGAAGCAGCCTATGTGGTTCGCCATGTGCTTGCTCTGCAGGATGAAGGCTACAGCCTGCGGGACTGCGCGGTTTTGTTCCGCACCCATGGGCAGAGCCGCCTTCTGGAGGATGCCTGCATTAAATACAATTTACCCTATCGCGTCTTTGGCGGAATGAAATTCTATGAACGCAAGGAAGTGAAAGATACCCTCGCTTACCTGCGTTTGCTGATCAACCCCCATGACGATGAAGCCCTGCGCCGTGTGTATAACGAGCCCCGCCGGGGAATCGGCAGGGCTACCTGGGATAAGCTAACGGAGATTGCGGGAGAGAAAAAGTGTTCTCTCTGGACTCTGCTGGGGGATACGGATGCTCTTGCAATGACCAAGGCGGTTCAGAACAAGCTGGATTCTCTTTACGCTATGCTCAGTTCTCTTATTGATTTTGCTGCTTCCTCCCAGTTGGTAAAAGAAATCATTCGGGAGACCTGGAAACGCACCGGCTATTCCGATATGGTGGCTGCCAGCGAGGGCGGCGCGGATAAAATGGAAATTTTGGAGCAGCTTATGGATACAGCCAGTGAGTTTGACTCCATGTATGAAGAAATGATGCTTTCTGCCGGAGATGATGATCAGGCGGATGCACCTCTGGTGGCCTTTTTGAGTACAGTGTCTTTGGCTACGGATATGGATAGTGTGGAAGAAGAGCAGAGCTCTTATCTGACTTTGATGACCCTGCATGCTGCCAAGGGTCTGGAATTTCCTGTTGTCTTTATGGTGGGTATGGAAGAGGGTGTTTTCCCCCATAAGCGGGTGCTCTTCAGTTCAGATGCTGCAGAAATGGAGGAGGAACGTCGGCTTTGCTATGTCGGCTTGACCCGGGCAGAGAAGCGCCTTTTCCTGACAGCTGCCAACCGTCGCCAGTATTGGGGCAAATATGAGACCAATAAGCCCTCCCGCTTTTTGGAGGAGATTCCTGCGGAATTGGTGGTTCGCAGTGGCTCCCAGCAGAAACCGCAGCAAAAAGTTCGCCAGGAATATACGACAACAAATAATGTGTTTCAGCCGCGCATCCTGAAGGAAAAGGAAGTCCGGCATACGGCGGATTCTGCTTCTGTGGCGGTGGGCGACCGCCTGCAGCATGCAAAATTCGGCACCGGTGTTGCCATGGCGGTGGCGGGCAGCGGGGATGAACTGCAGGTCACAGTGGCTTTCCCGGATGTGGGTGTTAAAAAGCTGCTGTGGAAATACGCACCGATGAAGAAAATTTGAGTGAGGATCCTATGAAAGAGGATATCCAAAATCGTGTGGCGGAGCTGCGTCAGCAGCTCCGTATGCACAATGTGTCATATTACGAGAAGGATGCGCCCAGCATCAGCGATCAGGAATATGATCTCTTGATGCGGGAGCTGCAGTCTCTGGAAGATGAATTCCCTCAGCTGCGTACGGCGGATTCCCCGACGCAAAGGGTTGGTGGGGCTGTTTCTCCGCGCTTCCCTTCGGTACAGCATCCGGCGGCCCTGCTGTCCCTGGACAACGCTTTTGATGAGGCAGATCTGCTGGCTTTTTTGGAGCGCCTGCGGAAAAACGGAGCTGTTGATCGCTCTTTGCTGGCTGAGCTGAAAATAGATGGCCTGACTGTGGCCATCACCTATCGGGAGGGTACGCTGGAAACTGCTGCCACCCGGGGGGATGGCCTCTCCGGAGAAGACGTAACTGCCAATGTGAAAGCCATTCGATCCATCCCGCAGAAGCTGAAAAATGCCCCGGCTTTGCTGACTGTCCGTGGGGAGATTTATATGCCCAAGCAGAGCTTTGAAGCCCTGAATCGGGATCGGGAGGAGAATGGGGAAACTACCTTTGCCAACCCCAGAAATGCAGCGGCGGGCAGCCTGCGTCAGCTGGATCCTGCTGTCACCGGCAGCCGAAAGCTGGAAGCCTTTTTCTATGATATTGTGTCCGGGGAGGACGTGACCTTTCCTACGCAGGAAGCCCTTTTGGAGGGGATTCAGGCCTATGGGCTTCCCGTGAATCCCAAAAATCGGCTTTGCTGCACTGTGGAAGAGATCGCTGCTTTTATCGCAGAGATTGAAGAGGAGCGCCATCGCTTACCTTATGATATTGATGGCATGGTTTTTAAACTGAATCAGATCGAACCCCGGACAAAGCTTGGCGCCACCGGGAAGTTCCCGCGCTGGGCCATTGCCTATAAATTCCAGCCGGAACAGGCGGAAACCATTGTTGAGGATATCATCGTAAGCGTAGGTCGCACCGGTGCTTTGACGCCCACCGCCTGCTTGCAGCCGGTTTCGCTGGCCGGCAGCACCATTTCCCGGGCAACTTTGCACAATGAGGATAACATCCGTGGAAAGGATATTCGCATTGGCGACCATGTTTTGATTCAAAAAGCAGGGGACGTGATTCCGGAGGTTGTGCGCGTTTTGGAGGAACAACGCAATGGGGGGGAACGCATCTTTGTCATGCCGCATTCCTGCCCTTCCTGCGGTCAGCCTGCCGTACGCCCGGAGGGGGAAGCAGCCTGGCGCTGCGTAAATTCCCATTGCCCGGCTCGAATCTATGAGCAGCTTGTTCATTTCGCTTCCAAAAAAGCGATGGATATTGATGGTATGGGTCCGGCTGTAGTAAAACAGCTGCTGGATCGGGGCTTGGTTCGGGATATTGCAGATATATACACTTTACAGATGGACGATTTGCTTTCCCTGGAGCGCTTTGGCCCGAAATCGGCCACAAATTTGCTGAATGCCATTTCCGCCAGCAAAACTGCTCCCCTGGGTCGGCTTTTGTTTGCCCTGGGGATTCGACACGTTGGGGAACGGGCAGGGAAAGTCCTGGCAAGCCGCTTTGCCGGTATGGAGCAGATTTTGCAGGCCGATGAAGCACAGCTCACGGAGATTGACGAGATCGGCGGCATCATTGCGGAAAGCATTGTTTCGTATTTTGCAGAGCCGCAGCATCGGGACTTGATTCAGCGTCTTTCCGATCTTGGCTTAAACATGCAGGGGGAGAGCCGTCCGGCTCAGGAAACCCTGCTGAGCGGAAAAAAAGTAGTTATCACCGGCACCCTGCCGGGGATCGGCAGAGAAGAGGCGAAAGCCCTGATGGAGCAAGCAGGAGCTATTGTTGCTTCTTCTGTCAGCAAAAAGGTGGATTATCTGCTGATGGGAGAAAACCCGGGAAGCAAGGAAGGCAAGGCCCGGGAATTGGGCATTGCAATTTTGTCCTGGGAAGAGATGCAGACCTTGCTGGCAGCAGGGCGGGAAAATGCTTAAGCGCTATCGTCTTCAAGTAGAGGGCATTGTGCAGGGGGTTGGTTTTCGGCCCTTTGTTTTTGTGCTGGCCGAAAGCCTTTCTTTGAGCGGTTGGGTCTTTAATCATTCTGCAGGCGTGAGCATTGAAGTCGAGGGAGATTCTCAGTCCTGTGAGGCATTTTTGCAGCGGCTGACTTCGGAAAAGCCAGCCCTGGCGCGTATTGATCGCATCAAAACGGAAGAGATCCCCCCCGAAGGAAGCCAGATTTTTGAGATTCGCGAGAGTCAGCAGGGGGAAAAGAATACTCTGCTTTCCCCGGATATGGGAATTTGCCCGGATTGTCTGGCTGATCTGCGGAACCCTGCGGATCGCCGTTATCGTTATGCCTTCACGAACTGCACGAATTGCGGGCCCCGATTTACGATCATTGAGAATCTTCCCTATGATCGCCCCATGACCACCATGCGTCATTTTCCCATGTGCCCGGATTGCGCCCGGGAGTATCGGGAGCCTCGTGACAGACGTTTTCATGCACAGCCTATTGCCTGCCCGGATTGTGGTCCTCAGCTGGTCTTTCTGGATCAGAAAGGGCAGCCCCGGGAGGGGGACCCCTTGTCTTTGGCCCAGTCTTCTTTGCAGGCAGGGATGATCCTGGCGGTGAAAGGCCTGGGCGGCTATCATCTTGTATGCGATGCGAAAAATGAGGAGGCGGTTTCCAGGCTGCGGCAGCGCAAATACCGTTGGGATAAACCCTTTGCCGTGATGATGGAAAACCTGTCTGTTGCTGCTTCTTATTGTGAACTGAGTAGGGAAGAGGAAGCTCTGCTTTCTTCTTCCCGTTGTCCGATTGTTTTGTTGAAAAAAAAAGAAAAAGCTTCGGAGCTGGCAGCTTCTTTGGCACCGGGAAATGCCCGTCTGGGTGTAATGCTTCCTTATACGCCCCTGCATTATTTGCTGATGGAGGGCATGGAGGTATTGCTCATGACCAGCGCCAATATTTCGGATGAGCCTATCGTTTTTGAAGACGAGGAAGCCATTTCCCGTTTGTCCTGTATTGCGGATGCTTTTCTTAGCCATAATCGGCAGATTTTTCGCCGCTGTGATGACAGTGTTTCTGTTTTCGCAGCTGGGGCCCCGCGTCTGATTCGCCGGGCCAGGGGCTATGCGCCGGAGCCATTAAAAATTTGGGATTGCGGCTGCTCCGTTCTGGCCTGCGGAGGGGAGCAGAAAAACACCTTTTGTTTGACCAGAGGAGAACAGGCCTTTCTTAGCCAACACATTGGAGATATGCATAATTTGGCAACCCTGGATAGCTTCACGCGGGAGATTTATTATTTCCGGCAGATGTTTAACGTGGAGCCGCAGGTTCTTGCTTATGATCTTCATCCGGATTACCTGGCCAGCCGTTATGCTTTGGAGCAGCGCGGAGATTTTATCAAAATTCCTGTCCAGCATCACCATGCACATCTGGCCTCTGTTCTGGCAGAACATAATTATGATGGGAAAGCCATTGGGCTGATCTTTGACGGTACCGGCTATGGTACAGACGGGCGGCTCTGGGGCGGGGAGCTCCTTTTGGGCGATTGCCGCAGCTTTCAGCGCTTTGCTCATCTTTTGGAAATGCCCCTGCCCGGAGGAGAGCTGGCGATCCGTGAACCCTGGCGCGTGGCTTTGGGCCTTGCTGCTCAGGTTTTGCGGGAAGAGGAAAGAGAGAAACTTCTGCCTGCATGTTGTAAACAGCCGGGATGGGCTACAGCTTTGTTTGCAGTGGAGCGAAGATTGAATACGCCTTTTTCTACGGGGATGGGACGTCTTTTTGATGCCGTGGCGGCATTGGCCGGCATTGGCTGCCATGTGAATTACGAGGGGCAGGCTGCCGTGGAATTGGAACAGGTTCTGGATGATGCAGAAGACGGCGCCTATACTTTTGATCTTTTGGAGCAGGAAGACGGATCTCTGCTTATCGATTGGCGGCCTTTGATCAGAGCAGAGCTTTTGGATTTGTTTTCCGGGCAATCTGCAGGAAGGGTTTCCGCACGTTTTCATCGTGCTTTGGTGGATTTATCCGGAAGGCTCTGTGAGCTGGTGAGGGAAAGAACGGGTTTGGATGTGGTTGCTTTATCCGGTGGCTGCTGGCAGAACATTCAGCTTCTGGAAAGGACGATTGCTTTACTAAAGGAAAAAGGATTTCGTGTTCTTTTGAATGAGCAGGTTCCCTGTAATGATGGCGGAATTTCTTACGGTCAGGCTGCTGTGGCAGCTGCACGAATCCTGGGAGGTGATTTTCATGTGCCTGGCTGTGCCGGGAAGAGTAGAGAGAATTGATGCGCAGGAGCAAAAAGCCTGGATCGATTATTCCGGGGTAAAGAAGCAGGCATCTTTGATGCTGTGTCCCCAAACAAATGCCGGGGATTATGTCCTGGTTCATGCAGGCTTTGTGATCCAGATTTTGGATGCTGATTACGGAGCGGAGCTGACAGCACTGACAGAGGAACTGCGGAATGTTTAAATCGAATGCTGCTTTATGGGCGGAGTATCGGGATAAATCCAGAATAAAGCTTTTATGTCAGCAGATTGCAGAAGAATATAGCGGCCCCATGCGGATCATGGAGGTTTGCGGTACCCACACCATGAGCATCTACCATTATGGGATTCGCTCTTTGTTGCCGGAGGGGCTGCAGCTGATTTCCGGACCGGGCTGCCCGGTTTGTGTTACGGATGAAAAGACGGTCTCTGCAGCGCTGGCATTGGCAAAAATTCCGAATATCATTTTTACAACCTATGGGGATATGCTGCGGGTTCCTGCCGGGAATACCAGTCTGCAGAGATTGCGGGATGAAGGTGCGGATATTCGGATCCTGCTTTCTCCCTTGGATGCTCTGGAGCTGGCAGAACAGCATCCGGAGCGCCAGATCGTATTTTTTGCCGTGGGATTTGAAACCACAGCGCCTTTAACAGCTGCTACGCTTTGCAGAGCGAAAGAAAAAGCTTTGCAGAATTTTTCTGTTCTTTGTGCGCATAAAACTATGCCGCAGGCTTTGCGGAGCTTACTGCCCGGCTCTGCAGTGGATGCTTTGCTGTGTCCCGGGCATGTGGCTGCTGTCACAGGGGAAGCATTTTTTTCTTTTGTTCCTCAGGATTTGAAACGCAGTGCCGCTATAGCTGGCTTTGAGCCGGTGGATATTTTGGAGGCCGTTTTGGCCGTGGTTCGGATGCATGCGCAGGGAGGAGCCGGCTTATTGAATTGCTATCCACGGGCGGTTCGCCCGGAGGGAAATCCGCTGGCCATGAAAATGATGGAGCAGGTCTTTGTTCCCTGTGATGCTGTTTGGCGTGGTTTGGGTGAGATTGCTGATAGTGGCCTGGCGATTGGGGCGGCATATCGGGAATTTGATGCAGCAGAACGCTTTAAAGCGGAGATCGCCGCTGCGGATTGTTACCGGGATAATCCGGCCTGCCGCTGTGGATTTGTTCTGCGCGGAGAATGTACACCGGAAGAATGCCCTTTGTTTGGAAACGCCTGCACACCCGATCATCCCTGTGGGGCCTGCATGGTTTCCGGGGAGGGGGCCTGTGCTGCGGCATATAAGTATCGGAGGATCTAGCAATGTCATATACAGATGAGGTCATTACTCTGGCCCATGGTGGTGGCGGGCGCCTCTATCATCAGCTGGTGGAAGAAGTTTTTTTGCCAATCTTTGATAATGCTTATTTGCGCCAGCTGAATGATTCCGCACTCTGCCCTTCCTTGGGGACAGCACTTGCGATGACCACAGACAGTTATGTGGTTCAGCCTCGTTTTTTCCCCGGTGGAGATATTGGGCGTTTGGCTGTGTGCGGAACGGTAAACGACCTGACAATGAGCGGGGCGAAGCCTGCTTACCTGAGCGTTGGTATGATTCTGGAGGCCGGACTCCCCATTGCTGAGCTGCGCCGGATCTGTGAGTCTATGGCAGCAGCTGCAAAAGAAGCCGGTGTCTCGCTGGTTACGGGAGATACAAAGGTGGTGGAAAAGGGGAAAGGCGATGGGATCTATATCAATACAGCAGGTATTGGTTTATTCCCGGAAGGCAAAAAGGCTTGCCCTCAGAAAATACAGGCAGGTGACAGCATCCTGGTCTCCGGCACCATCGGGGATCATGGTCTATGCATTCTGGCAGCCCGGGAAAGGCTGGAATTTGACCCACCCCTGCGCAGCGATGCCGCACCTTTGCATGACTTGGCTGCGGCTGTGCAAAAAGCCGTTCCGGATATTCATGCCATGCGGGATCCAACCCGGGGCGGTGTGGCTTCTGTCGCCAACGAGTGGTGTGGCAATGGCTTGTCCATCGAAATAGCAGAAGAGGCCTTGCCTTTATCCGCTTCGGTCTCTGCAGTTGCTGGCATTTTGGGGCTTGACCCTTTATATGTTGCTAACGAAGGGAAATTCATGCTTGCTGTTTCCGAATCTGATACAGAGGCCGCTTTGCGAGCCCTGCGCAGCCATCCTTTGGGAGAAAACGCGGCTGTTATCGGCCGGGTTGTGGAGGATGGGCGGGGACTTGCCTATGTGAGAACCCCTTATGGCTCTCAGCGTTTGCTGGATCTGCCCTATGCAGAACAGCTTCCCCGTATATGCTGAGGAGATATCTGTTCTCATCTATCTTGATCTCATTCATTGCTTTCTTTGTTTTTGCTTGACCATTAAAGAATACTGCGCTACAATATTATATTAGTTCGTTTTTAATACTTATAGGTAAGGAGTAGAATATATGGTGGAGCCCGGAATTCTCATCATGTGTATCTTGGTGCCACTGCTGGGATCGTTTTTGTTACCCCTGCTGGGCCGTATCAGTGCCGCTACGCGTAATGTTGCAGCTCTTGTGTTTGTTCTGTTTTCTTTGGTGGCCTCTGGCCTTATGCTCCCCGGTGTGATCAATGGCTCACCCATGCGTTTTTATATGGATTTGCCTTTGGGCTTATCCATCGGGTTTTTGGCAGATGGTTTAGCTGTATTTATGGCTATGACAGCATCTTTGGTTGCCGCGATCATCGTATTTTATTCCTTTGGTTATATGGAGCATTATGATAACCAGAATGAATACTACCTTATGGTCGTTCTTTTTATCGGCGCCATGATGGGGCTGGTATATTCTACCAACTTGATTTTTATCTATATGTTCTGGGAAATTTCAGCAATCTGCTGCTGGCGTTTGATTGGTTTTTACCGGACAGAGCAGGTGGTTTTGCGAGCGAATAAAGCGTTTCTGATTACCGTTGGCGGTGCGCTGCTGATGTTGGTTGGCTTTATTGCAATTTATATTCAGACCGGCACCTTTGATTTGCTGGAATTGCAGGGGAGAGGTCTGGACGGATGGATTTTGATCCTGATCCTTTTTGGCATTCTTTCCAAATCTGCTACATTGCCGCTGCACAGCTGGCTGCCGGATGCGGGCGTTGCCCCTTCTCCGGTTACTTCCCTGCTGCATGCAGCTGTGCTGGTGAAGATCGGTGTATATGTGTTTGCCCGCCTGTTCCTGCTGAATTTCCAGCTGGAAGTTGCCTGGCAGACGACCATCCCGATTATTGCTGCGGTCTCTGCCCTGGTTTCGGCCGGTGCGGCGATCGTGGAAAATGACATAAAACGTGTTATCGCTTACTCCACCATCAGCCAGTTGGCCTTTATTCTGTTGGGGCTGTCTTGCGGCAATATGATCGGTGCGGCCGGCGGCTTAATGTATATTCTTATGCATTCCCTGGCCAAAGCAGGTCTTTTCCTTTGTGCAGGTATTGTGGAACATAGTACCCATACGAAGGATATTCGGGAGATGGGCGGCTTGGCACAGCGTTTACCCATCACTGCAGTAGCTTTTGCTCTTTGCGCCTTTTCTGTGGCGGGCATCCCGCCTTTTGGCGGCTTCTTTGCGAAATATCTGGTAATTGCCGGGGCCTATGAAACAGGCTACCCCTGGCTGGCTGGGGTATTCATTATCGGCGCAGTTATGACCGTGATTTATTTGATGCGGGTATTTGTCAAAGTCTTTTTCGGTGAGCTGACGCACCCGGATTTGAAAGAAGGCTCCTGGGAAATGATTGTTGCTGTTGCGCTTTTGGGGATTCTTTCTTTGGTGATTGGTATTTTTATCAATGTCCCCAGTGGCTTAATCAATTTGATCGTAGATTCGATAGGGAGGTGGTAATATGCTGGATTTGATTGCATCTTTTATCAGCTCCGGTTTGGGCGTGAATCTTTTATATACGATGATCGTCATTCCCTCTGTGTTGGCATTGCTGGTTTTGCTTATGCCGAAGGCGAAGGTCTCTTTTCGGAACCTGCTTTTCCTCCTGGCATTGCTGCTGAATGCAGCTTTGTCTCTGGGCTTGCTGAAGCTGGATGATATGAAGCTCTATCTTCCCTGGGCCGGTGGTGAAATGGGGATCAATTTTGCACTTCGTGTATATAACTTTTCCCAGCAAATCATCGTCATTGCAGCCTTTGTGGCACTTTTGGTGGGTTTGTTTGCTTTATCTTACCTGCGGAAGAAGAGTTATAGCTCTGCATTTCTCTTTTATTATTTGATTACAGTGGCTCTGGTCAACGGCAGCCTGCTGGCAAATAATCTGGTTGTCATGCTCTTCTTCTGGGAAGCGTTGCTGGCTGTTTTGTTTGGTATGCTGATCCTGGAGAACCGGAATGATACGAGGGCTGCTGTAAAAGCCCTGGTTTTGAACGGGATCGCGGATCTGCTTTTGATGCTGGGTATCATTATTACCTGCTCTCTGGCGGGGACACCCCTGATGAGCGAGATGCGCCCGATTCCTTTGGAGGGTGTGGCTGTTTTGGGCTTCATCTGCATGATGCTGGGCGCTTTGGGTAAGGCAGGCGCAATGCCTTTCCATAGCTGGATCCCGGATGCGGCAAAAGATGCACCTCTGCCTTTCATGGCGATCATGCCCGGGGCCCTGGAAAAATTGCTGGGTACTTATTTGATGGTGCGCACCTGCTTTGATTTTTATCAGTTGGCGCCCGGCTCTTCCATGAGTACGCTGATTATGGTGATTGGTGCAGTCACTCTGGTTTTGGGCGGCGCCATGGCCTTGATTCAGAAAGAAATGAAAAAGCTCCTTTCTTTCCATGCCATCAGCCAGGTCGGTTATATCGTTCTGGCCGTTGGCACAGCGCTTCCTGTTGGCTATGTTGGCGCTTTGTTCCACATGGTCAATAACGCACTTTTCAAATCCAGCCTGTTTTTGAGCGCGGGGGCGATCGAATCCCGCACGGGAACAACGGATCTTCGGGAGATCAGCGGGCTGGGGCGCTTTATGCCGCTTACGGCAATTTCTACGATTCTTTGCGCTCTGTCGATTGCCGGCATGCCGCCTTTCAATGGCTTCTTCTCCAAAGAGTTGATTTTTGATGCTGCATTGGAGACGGGCATGGTTTTCTATATTGCCGCACTGGTCGGCGCTTTTATGACCGCGGCTTCTTTCCTGAAGCTGTGCCATGCTGCTTTCTTTGGGCCGGTGAAGCTGCCGGAAGGTATCAATCGGGAAGAACTGAAAGATGCACCGGGAGCCATGCTTCTGCCCATGCTGGCTTTGGCTGGGACCTGCCTGCTTTTCGGTGTGTATAACAAGCTGCCGCTTTCTTATATCCAGGCGCTGTTTGGCAGCTTTACGGCAGGTTCGGATTTCTCCGGATGGCCTCATTCTATGACCTTGGTGCTGATCTCTCTGGCAGTTTTGCTTGTGGCCGTTTTGAATCATCTGATCGGCTATCATGTAACTGGGCAGGGCGTAAAGGCGGTGGATCATATCCACTATGCGCCGGGTCTGCGGACCTTATATGACGCAGCAGAGAAGCATTATTTTGATCCTTACAGAATTTTCATGGCTGTGGTTCGCTTGTATTCCTGGATCTGCCTTGCCATTGATCGTGGTATCAGCTGGATTTATGATGTCTTGTTTGTGAATATTGTCGGCTTTGTGTCATCTGTTTTGCACGTGTTCAACAACGGCAGCACCAGATTGTATATGGCCTGGGCTTTTTCCGGTGTGATTTTTCTGATTCTGCTGTCCATGCTTCTGAGATAAAGGAGGGGTAAAAATGCCTGATCAATTCTCAATGTTGGTTTATAGCTTTTTGGGGCTGCCTCTCGCTGCGCTGGTTCTCTTTAATCTCTTCGGCAAACGCGTGATGACAAAATTTTATATGCCCGTTGGGATGGGGATTTGCCTTGTGCAGATGCTCAGCGCCATTGTTTCTTTGGTGCTGCTCTCGCAGTACAACAAGGACGCAATCACCTTTTCCCAATTTTGGAATTACCAGCTGTATGAAGGAGCTTCTTATTTTTCCCCAGATACCTTCTCCTTCCTGTCCTTGTTGTGCATCGGCTTGGTAGGCCTGGTCACTTTTCTTGTGGCCTATCCGGTTCTTCCGGACAGACGTTTCCAGTTTTGCAATGTGACGCTTGTTCTGCTTTTGGGCATGAATGGCATTGCGCTGGTTTATGACCTCTTCTCTCTTTATGTATTTATGGAAGTAACGGCTTTATCCGCTTTCGTTCTGATTGCACTTTATCGGGATGCGAAAGGCTTGGAGGGTTCTTTCAAATACTTAATGATGAGCGCGATTGCTTCTGCTTTTATCCTGACCGGTTTGGCGCTGATCTTTTTGAACACAGGATCTTTGCAGTATGATGTGGTGCAGGCATATTTGGCAAATTGGCAGAATGGGCCCAATCCTGTTTTGACGCAGATCGGCTTTATTATGCTGATGTCCGGCTTTTCTATCAAGGCCGGTGTGGCACCTTTCCATGGCTGGCTGCCGGATGCTTACCAGAGTGCTCCTGCTCCGGTTTCTATCATCCTGGGCGGCATCGTTACCAAGATGGCTGGCGTTTATGCGATCATCCGCTTGGTGGGGGAATGGCTGCCGGGCTCTTCTGTGGTAAATGTAGCGTTTATGTTTTTGGGGCTGTTGTCCATTGTGTTGGGGGCTATGTCTGCCATTGGCTCCACGGACTTCAAACGTGTTCTGGCTTTTTCCAGCATCAGCCAGATCGGCTATATCGTACTGGGTATCTCTTCCGGCAGCCCCTTGGGCTTTGTCGGGGCGGTATTCCATTTCTTCAATCACTCCGTTTTTAAATCTACTTTGTTTGTAAACTCCGCTGCAGTGGAAATGCAAACAAAAACCACCCTTATCGATAAGTTGGGTGGTTTGCATAAGCAAATGCCGGTAACGGGAACCAGCAATATTCTGGCCTTCCTTTCCACAGCGGGGATTCCTCCCCTTGCCGGGTTCTGGAGCAAGCTGCTGATCATTATCGCAGTCTGGCAGGCCCATGGTGGTGTGGTTGCCGGTGTCGCTTTGTTTGCCTCGATCTTTACTGCTGTTTATTTCCTCATGGTTCAGCGGAAGGTTTTCTTCGGCCCCTGCCGTGAAGAGTGGAAGGATGTTCAGGAAGCAAAATTCTCCATTCGCTTGGCCTCTGTTCTTTTAAGCTGCATTACCGTAGGGGTTGGCTGCGTATTCCCCTGGATCTTGCGATTCCTGGGAGCGCAGGGATGGATATAAGGAGGGGATGGGATGAACAACGAGCTGATATTGATCGTTTGCATGCTGGTTATGCTGGTCTGCGGCGTAACAGCCGCTATGTCCAGGAGCATGATTAAATCCGCCATTAATTTGGCAGCGGTTAGCGTGGCTTTGTCCGTTTTGATGTTCGTTATTGGCGCCACCTGGTCGGCTGTCTTTGAGTTGTCTGTTTGTTCCGGCTTGGTTACGGTGATTTTCATTAGTGCTGTGAGTCTGACGGAATCCAAGCTGGATTCCACGACCCAGCGCGCGCTGCACCATTCTCGCTTTGCCATGCTGCCCTTGATTCTGATCCTGGCTGGTGTAGGTATCATTGCGGCTATTGTTCTGAATGGCTTTGATGTGGTTTCGACCGCAGATATTACACAGACGGAGAAACCCTTCCGGGAAGTTTTCTGGAACCTGCGGCAGGCAGATATTCTGGGGCAGATTATCGTGATTCTGGTTGGTACCTTCGCGGTGGTTATCCTCTTTAAGGAAAGGGGTAAGAAAATATGAGTCCGTTTACGATTGTTGCTTTAACGGCAGCCCTTTTGCTGATCTTCAGCGGATTGTATTTGCTGCTGAAGACCCATAATATGCTGCGTATCATTATTGCGATCGAGATCGTGATGAAAGCCATTACGCTGCTGCTCGTTTTTGCGGGCTTGATGAATGGGAAAATGGCTTTAACGCAGGCTTTTATCATCACTGTTATCCTGGTTGAGGTAGTTGTGGCTGTAGTGGCTGCAGGTGTTGCAATCAATTTGTATCGTCATAATGGCGATATGGAAATTTCTAGGCTCAATAAGCTGAATGGTTAGGAGAGATAATAGTCATGAATGGGAATATCCTCTTGGCGCCACCGATTGCTTTCTTTCTTCTTATTTTGATCTGTCTGGGCGCTGCACATTTTGCCGCTTCTCTGTCCGCTCGCGGCAAAGATACCAAACGTAAGTTTGAGGCATATGCCTGCGGCCAGCGGAATGTAGTGCATAATGTGAGTCCGGATTACAGCCAGTTCTTTCCCTATGCATTTTTCTTCACGATCATGCATGTGCTGACTTTGATTATTGCCACAGCGCCGGTAAATGCTCTGACCCTGCCTTTGCTTTATGTGGCGGTGGGTGTGCTGGCCTTGCTTATCATCTTTCGGGGGTAAAGCAGATGACAAAGACTTTTATGGAACGAGCGGTGGATTGGGGCCGCAGAAAATCTCCCTGGATCATCCATTTTAATGCAGGGGCTTGCAATGGCTGCGATATTGAAGTGGTTGATGCTTTGACGCCCCGTTTTGATCTTGAGCGTTTGGGGATGCTGCAGCAGGGTACGCCGCGCCACGCGGATGTGTTGGTTTGCACTGGTGCTGTAACCCTGCAGACCCGTGATCGCTTGAAGCAGATTTATAATCAGATGCCGGAACCCAAATTTGTCATTGCTGTTGGCAGCTGTGCCTGCAGTGGTGGGATTTTTGACGGCTGTTATTGCATAAACGGCGGTGTTGATTCGGTCGTTCCGGTGGATGCGTACCTGCCGGGCTGTGCTGCCCGACCGGAGGCGATTATTGATGTCGTCAATAAGCTTTTGAAAAAATGGGAAGAAAAGCAGAAAGAAGAATAGGAGGGGAGACCTGATGGGTGCGGAAGAACGAGTAGTGGCCAGGATTTTGGAAAGGTTCCCTGTTTTGGAGGGACGTGTTTTTATCCAAAAACAGCAGCGCGTTGTTGTTGATTACCTGGTTCGCCGCGATTTTGAAAAGGTTTTGGATTTTTTGGCCCATGATGCCGGGTTTACCACCTTCCATTTGGTGATTGGTGTTGACAATGGGGATGCTTTGGGCTTTATTTATGTGTTGTCTAATGAAGAAAATGTAATGCTCCTTCTGAAAGAAAAAGCACCCAAATCCAAGCCCTATATCAGCTCTGTTTGTGATATTTTCCCCAATGCTTTATGGCATGAACGCGAATTGGTGGATCTGTTTGGGGCTGTTGTGGAGAATCTTCCTCCGGGGCCCAGATACCCCTTGCCGGATCTTTGGCCCGCGGGGAATTACCCTATGCGTAAAGAATGGAACCCTGCCTATCTGGATAAGAAAACCATGACCTATAATCCGCCGGCTGCTGTGGATCCGGCTGAAGGAGGGGAATCGAAATGAACCAGCGTATTACGATCCCGATCGGGCCGCAGCATCCTTCTCTGAAAGAGCCCGGTTGCTTTACCATCACTTTGGAGGGCGAAAAAGTTGTCAGCGCGGTTGTGGGCGTTGGGTATAACCATCGTGGCCTGGAAAAGGCCTGCGAAGCCAGAACCTATATCCAGGATATGTATTTGATCGAACGCGTTTGCGGCATCTGCTCCCATACGCACAGCACTGCATTTTGTCAGGCTGTGGAGGCTTTGGCCGGCGTTGAGATCAGCCGTAGAGCTGCTTATATCCGTGTGATTATGGCAGAGCTGGAACGCCTGCATAGCCATTTGCTGTGGCTGGGGGTTGCTGGGCATGAGATCGGCTTTGATACCCTGCTCATGTATTCCTGGCGTGACCGGGAAAAGGTATTGGATGCTCTGGCTCTGCTGGGCGGGAACCGGGTTAACTATGGGATCAATACCATTGGCGGCGTACGCCGGGATATCAGCCCCTCGGAATGTGAGCAGCTCCGAAGCATGCTGGATTTTATCGAAGAAGAAGATAAATATTTTATTGACCTGGCTTTGCATGAGAGTACTTTGGCAGCCCGCCTGGGCGGAATCGGCAGGCTGAGCTACGAAGACGCTTTGCGTCTGGGGGCTGTGGGACCTGTTGCCCGCGCTTCCGGGGTTCCCACAGATATTCGCGTTATTGAAAAATATGCTGCTTATGATGAATTCCCCATGGAAGTGATCACGGATGAACACAGTGATGTCTTTGGCCGCGCTGTGGTGCGCGTGAAAGAGATTATGGAAAGCATTAAGCTGATTCGCTTTGCTTTGGACAATCTGCCGGATGGGGAATTGAAGGTGAATGTTCCGCGCCGTATCCCGGAAGGAGAGGTTTTGAGCCGTACGGAAGCCCCCCGTGGCGAGGATATCCATTACGTTCGCAGCAATGGCACGGATAAACCGGATCGGGTACGTGTGCGTGCAGCTTCGGAAGCCAACTGGCACAGCGTTGCCCATATGCTGGAGGGGGATTATCTGGCTGATGTGCCTATCATTATTGCAGCCATCGATCCCTGCTATTCCTGTACGGATCGTGCCATCGTTTTGGATCATCGTGATACCGGTTGCCAGCAAGTGCTGGATTGGGAAGCCTTACGCCGTTATAGTGTGGATTTTTATCGTGAACGAGGTTTTGATGCGAAGAGCATTAAAATCCCGGAACGTAAAATAATCCGCTGATTTTTCAGGAGGATTTTATATGCTTGCCGCATTGTTTCATATCCTTATATTTCCGGGGCTTTTGTTTTTGATGGCTTATTCTCTGTTTTTTGATTTTGTCGACCGAAAGATTTACGCGCGTCTGCAGAATCGTACCGGCCCGCGTTGGTATCAGCCGCTGGCTGACTTTCTGAAATTGCTGGGTAAGGAAACTATTATTCCGGATCATGCAGCGAAAAAGATATTTACCTTCCTGCCGATCGTTTCTATGGCAGCGATAGCTGCAGCATACCTGTATATCCCGCTGTTTTTGCCGGAATCCTTGTATCCTTTTGATGGTGATTTGATCGTTGTTTTATATCTTTTGACGATCCCCACAGTTTGCTTTTTCCTGGCTGGTTGGTTTTCCACCAGCGTATTTGCCACGATTGGTGCAGTACGCACCCTGACACAGCTCTTCTCTTATGAAGTGCCGCTGTTCATGGCTTTGCTCGCCCCGGCTTTGCTGGCAGATACCTGGTCTCTTTCCGGAATCACGGCCTATTACAGCCAGCATCCTTTTTATCTGCTGCTGAATATTCCTGCTTTCCTGGTGGCGATCATCGCCTGCCAGGGCAAGCTGGATCGTGTGCCTTTTGACCTTTCGGAGGCAGAGACGGAGCTGGCATCCGGCACCTTCGTGGAGTACAGTGGTCGCTATTATGCCATTTTCCGTTTGGCGATCGACTGTGAGCTGGTTGTTGTATCTTCTTTGATTGCCGCAGTTTATTTGCCCATGCATTCGGATTCGCTCCTTTTGGGCATCGTAATTTATGTGCTGGAAACGCTGCTTATCCTTTTCATTCTGGCTCTGATTCGTACGATCATGGCCCGTATCCGCATTGAGCAGATGGTCGTACTTTGCTGGAAATACTTAACCCCCATCGCTCTGTTGCAGATCATCGCAAATCTGCTTCTGAAAGGAGTTCTGTAGCTATGAAGAACAGACCTGGCCTGATCGCAGGAATGGCTTTAAAGCATTTGTTCAAAAAGCCGGCAACGATTTCCTATCCCAGCACTCCTTTGGAACTTGAGGATCGTTACCGCGGGCGTCTGGTTTATAATTCCGAGCACTGCATTGGCTGCAACCTCTGTGTTAAGGATTGCCCGGCCGGTGCCATCAAGATCGTAAATGTTGGCACAAAAGAAGAGAAGAAGTTTGAGTGCCACCTGAATATTGGCCATTGTATTTTTTGCGCACAGTGTGTGGATAGCTGCCGCCGTGGCTGCCTTGATTTTTCCCAGAATGTAGAATTGGGCGTTTTAAACAAAGACGAACTTAAGGTCGTAATGCAATGAGCTGGCGGGAAGAACTGGGAGATCTGTTGGCCGGCAAAAGGAAGGTCGCATTGCTGGGAGTCGGTTCCGTGCTTTGCGGAGATGATGCAGCCGGTATGCTGGTGGCATCAGCGGTTAAAGAAAAAGCTGAAGAAAGGCCCGGCCTTCTTTCTTTGGAGGGGAGCACTGCACCGGAGAATTTCTGTGGTGTGCTGCGGGCCTATCAGCCGGAATTGATTTTATTGGTTGATGCGGCTTTTATGGATGTATCTGTGGGGGAAATTCATTTTTTGAATCCCCGGGAGATCAAAAGCATTCCTTTTTCCACGCATATGCTTCCCCTGTCTGTTTTGGTGGATTATCTGCAGCAGGAAACCACTGCTTCCGTAGCTGTGATTGGGATCCAGCCCGGGAATACGGATTTTGATACAGAAGCCTGCACTGCTGTGCAGGATGCCTGCAGAGAATTAAGCAAAGAAATCCTTTCCGCTTTTCAGGGATAAATATTTTAGATGGCCCTTCTCTAATCAGAATTTTGAGGAGGGCTTTGCTTTGGACAAGTACTAATTTTTATAATATTCTTGAAGATGCCCAAAAGCAGTTTTTATATGGTATACTGTAAACGCTTGTGTGTGTTATTTTGTCGTTTTTGCTTTTTGTACTTATGTTTATCATTTATGTTTATTTTAATATACTTTAGGAGGTACCAAGATCGTGGCCAAAAAGAGTTTTGACGTCCAAGTTATTGCAAAGCTTTGCAAGGCTTGTGGCATTTGTGTCAGCCTGTGCCCGAAAAATGTTTTTGACCGGGCTGCTGATGGCAAAGCTGTAGTATCCAGACCGGAGGAATGCATCGGTTGCGTTAGCTGCGAACTGCATTGCCCGGATTTCTGCGTTGAAGTGATGGAAAAGGAGGCGGAATAAATGGCAAAGGTTAGACTGGTTCAAGGTAACGAAGCTTGCGCTCTGGGCGCTCTGAAAGCAGGCGCCAGCTTTTATGCCGGTTACCCCATCACCCCCTCCACGGAAATCGCTGAACATATGGCTGAAATGATGCCTGCCTGCGGCGCTCGTTTCGTCCAGATGGAAGACGAAATCGCTTCTATCGGTGCTGTGATCGGTGCTGCTGCCACTGGCGCAAAGGCATTCACCGCCACTTCCGGCCCTGGTTTCTCTCTCATGCAGGAACTGGTCGGCTATGCCGCTCTGACCGAAGTTCCCTGCGTCATCGTAGACGTACAGCGCATGGGTCCTTCCACCGGTCTGCCCACCCTGTCTTCTCAGGGCGATATCCAGCAGGCTCGCTGGGGCTCCCATGGTGACCACAGCGTCATCGCCATCGCTCCCAGCTCTGTAATGGAAACCTATTATCAGACCATTAAAGCCTTTAACCTGGCTGAAAAATATCGCACTCCTGTTGTCTTCCTTCTGGATGAAGAAATCGGTCACCTGCGTGAACGTTTCGAAGTGGATCCGGATGAAGCAGTTGAAATCATTGATCGCAAACAGCCGACCTGCGCCCCTGAAGAGTACCTGCCCTACGAAAACGTAGAAGATGGTGTTCCCGCAATGGCAAAATTTGGTCAGGGCTATCGCTATCACATTACCGGCCTGACCCATAATGAAAAAGGCTTCTATTCCAGCGCTCTGCCGGTCGTTGATACCTTTAACCGCCGCCTGCTTGGCAAGATCGAAGATCATGTTGATGAAATCTTCGAATCCGAAGAATTCTTCACCGATGATTGCGATGTCCTGCTGATCGCTTACGGCAGCGTTGCCCGTTCCGCACAGGAAGCAATGGAAGAACTGCGCGAGCAGGGCCTGAAAGTCGGCCTCTTCCGCCCGATCACCATTTGGCCCATCCATGAAGAAAAGATTAAGGCTCTCTGCGCTGGCAAGAAAGCTGTCATCGTTCCCGAAATGAACATGGCACAGTATGCCCGTGAAGTCCGCCGCATCGTTCCTTCCGAAACGCCTGTCATCCCCCTCTCCAGAGTGGATAGCGAACTGATCATTCCGGAAGAAGTTGCTGAACTGGTCAAGGAGGTACTGAAATAATGAAACCTGCCTATCAAAAATATTTCCGCGATAATCTGCCTCATATCTGGTGCGCTGGCTGCGGCAATGGCATCGTTATGAGCGCCTGGGCCCGTGCCGTTGACGAACTGGGCCTGGATAAAAACAACATGATCGGCGTTTCCGGCATCGGCTGCTCTTCCCGTATCACCGGTTACCTGGATCTGCATACTCTGCATACTGCCCATGGCCGCGCTCTGCCCTTCGCCACTGGTGCGAAAATGGCTCGCCCCGACATGGACGTATTCGTTTTCTCCGGCGACGGTGACTGCTCCGCCATCGGCGGTAACCACTTCATCCATGCTTGCCGCCGCAATATCAACATGACCCTGATCGTTATCAACAACAACATCTACGGCATGACCGGCGGTCAGTTCTCCCCCCTGACTCCCTTTGGTAAGAAAGCTACCACCGCTCCTTACGGCTCCATCGACCGCAGCTTCAACCTCTGCGATCTGGCCATCGGCGCCGGTGCCAGCTTTGTTGCCCGTGGCGACATTTTCCATGCCAAACAGCTGACTGACCTGATCAAAGCCGGTTATCAGCACAAAGGCTTCTCCGTAATCGAAGTTATCGCTGCTTGCCCCATTTCCTATGGTCGCCGCAACGGTATCCCGAACCCTGCCGATATGATGCAGTATATTAAAGAACATACCGTCATGAAAGCTGCTGCTGAAAAGATGAGCGCAGAAGAACTGGCTGATAAGCACATTATCGGCGTTCTGCAGGAAATCAACGAAGCGCCTGAGTATTGCGAAAGCTATGCTGCGCTGTGCGAACGTGTTCAGGGAGGTACGAAATAATGGCAACGAAATGGAAAATCCGTTTGAGCGGTACCGGTGGCCAGGGCGTCATCAAAGGTGCTGTTATTCTGGCTGAGGGTGCTTTGATCGATGGCAGCAATGCCACTCAGTCTCAGGTTTATGGTCCTGAATCCCGTGGTGGCTCCACCCGTGCTGAAGTCAACATTTCTGATAAAGCCATTCTCTTCCCCAAAGTTGAGAATCCCAACCTGCTGCTGTGCATGAGCCCCCAGGCTTATGAAAAATATTCGAAGGATCTGGTTCCCGGCGGCATTCTGGTTCTGGATGGTGATGTTGGTGCCGGTCAGGAAATCCCCGGTGCAAAGGTTTATCGCTGCCCCATCACGGAAATTGCCCGTGAAAACCTGGGCTCCGATCTCTCCGCAAACGTGGTGGCTCTGGGCGTGCTGAATGGCATCGCCAACATGGTCTCCCGTGATGCTATGATCGAATCCCTGGAACGCAACTTCAAAGCCAAGATCGTTCCTGCAAACATCAAAGCTTACGATCTGGGTCTGGAAGCTGCAGCAAAAATCGAACCCTACACTGTGTAAGTCCTTGTATTCCATGGGGCGGAACGGGTATCCCGTTCTGCCCCTTTTTTAATAAATGCCTTGTTATCTGCATTTCATTTTGATATAGTAAATCATATGATACAGGAGAATCAAAATTTGAATAGGCCGCAGGCCTGCCCCTGGGCCATCAGGGAGGTTGTTTTTGCCTTTTTGGCGGGTTTTATTTTTTCCGCTCTCCCTGCTCTGTTTGCATTCGGGGAATCCCATCTGCCTTTGGCTGGGGAGCTGCTGGCTTGTGTTTTGCAAAGCGCAGGCTTTATTTCTGTTCCCTTGCTGTTGGTCTGCGGGGTTTATCGCCAGCCTATATCCACGCTGGGCTTTCGTCGTCCTGCGCCGCGTGAGTTTTTTCTCGTAGCCTGTCTGGGTGGGGGCTTTTTGTACCTTCTGAATCTGATGCTTTCTACGCTTATGCTGTGGATTTTGCCGGAAGCATGGGTTCAGGAGCAATCTGTCGTGCTTTTGCTGGAGATGGCCGATGCTCCTGTGGAACGTGTGCTGATCGTTTTGTTTATTTTGCTTCTCGCACCTTTTTCGGAGGAACTTCTGTTTCGGGCTTTTTTGTATCCGGCTTTGTGCAGGCAGATGTCTGAGAAAAGGGCTGTTTTTTGCGGGGCTGCTGTTTTTGCTGCGCTGCATTTGAATTTGTTTGCCTTTGTACCCTTATTTGCTGGTGGAATCGGCTTCAACTGGATATATGCACGATACAGGAATTTATGGTATAATGTGGCCGTACACATGATGTGGAATGCTTTATCTTTGCTGCTCTATTTTCTGGCTTAAAATGAACACATAAAGGAGAATACAATGGTTATTATTGAAATGGAAAACGGCAAGAAGATCGAATTGGAGATGCTTCCGGAATATGCGCCGAAGACGGTTGAAAACTTTTTGGATCTGGTGAAAAAGGGCTTTTATGACGGACTGATTTTTCACCGCGTGATCAGCGGCTTTATGATTCAGGGCGGCTGCCCGGACGGAACCGGTATGGGCGGTCCCGGTTACTGCATCCCCGGAGAATTCAAAAGCAATGGCTTTCCGAACGAACTGCGCCATGAGCGCGGTGTGATTTCCATGGCAAGAGCGATGGATCCCAACAGCGCCGGCAGCCAGTTTTTTATCATGCATGAGAATGGCTTTTTCCTTGATGGACAATATGCAGCTTTTGGTCGTGTGATCAGCGGCATGGATGTGGTGGATGAGATTGCAAATACGCCCACCGGCCCTGCGGATCGTCCTCTTAGCCCTCAGAAAATCAAAAGCATTACGCTGGGGGAAGAGTAAAACAGGAGTGTCCGAAAGATAGGCGAGTGCGCTGCAAAAAGAGAAGAAAATAAGGAGTGATTTGATGGTTTTACAGGGAAACGCGATCGTAGCACAAAGCGGCGGCCCCTCCGCCGTAATCAATAACAGCGTCTGCGGTGTGGTTCAGACTTGGCTGCAGGAAGCGCCCTTTGGTAAGATGTATGCCGGGATCAGCGGCATCAAGGGCATTCTGGAAGGGAATATCATTGATATGGGAGCGCAGCGTCCGGAAACCATCGCGGGACTGCGGTATACCCCGGGTGCGGGCATTTTCTCTTGCCGCTATAAAGTTGGCCCTGAGGATCAAAAGAAACTGGTTGAAATCCTGAAGCAGCATAATATCCGGTATTTCTTCTATAATGGCGGCAACGACAGCATGGATACCGCCCATAAAACCTGGTTGGCCGCGCAGGAGGCGGGCTGGGAGATGCAGGTGGTCGGTGTGCCGAAGACGATCGACAATGATCTTCCCTTTACGGATCATACGCCCGGTTTTGGCTCTGCCGCCAAATACATCGCTACCTGCGTTCGGGAAACCGGTATCGATTTGGAAAGCGTCAGCACGAAAAATAAGGTCACGATTTTGGAAGCTATGGGGCGTAATGCCGGTTGGCTCACCGCTGCTGCTGCTTTATCAAAGAGATATGAAAATGAGGCTCCGCATCTGATTTATTTGCCGGAGGTTCCCTTTGACAAACAGCGTTTCCTGGCAGATGTGAATCAGGTTTATAAAGACCTTGGTTACTGCTATGTTGTTGTTTCCGAAGGCATCCGGGATGAAAAAGGAGAATACTGCTTTGCGGCGGGCAGCCTGGATGCTTTTGGCCATGCGCAGCTTTCCGGTGTCGGCGCTGCATTGAAAGATCTGGTGGAGGCTGAGCTGGGGATCAAAGCCCGTTGCAACACCCTGGGCACCTGCCAGCGCTCTGCCATGCATTTTGCCTCCAAAACGGATGCGGATGAAGCCTATGCCGTTGGTCAGCAGGCTGTACGCGCAGCTTTGGCCGGGAAAAACGGCATCATGATCACCCTGGAACGCTTGGCAGATGATCCTTATCAGTGCGTTTGCGGTGAGGTTCCTTTGGAGAAGGTGGCAAATGTGGAGAAAACCGTTCCTTTGGAATGGATCACTCCGGAACGGAACTATGTAACGGAAGACTTCATCCGGTATTGCCGTCCGCTCGTAAACGGAGAGGTAGAGATCCCCATGGTAAACGGATTGCCGGACTATGTTCGTCTGGATCTTTCTCTGGGCAGAGTGAAATAGTTTTTTACAGGATCAGCGGGAGCTGATCCTGTTTTTTCAATGGAAAAGCGAATCTGCGGCGTTTTATTTCTGGTTTTATAGAAAAAATATGTTATAATACTTTCTACGACAAGGAGGGAGCTGCTGAAGGTCTTCCAAAAGCATTCCATCCGGAAAGGGGAAGGGGTCAGAATGGACACGAAAGAGAAGAATTCGATCAGGGAAACAATTCAAGAGCGCAAATATGTATTTTTGGTCTATATTATTTTACGTTTGATCGTTATTTCTGCCTTGGTTCTTTCTGTTTTACGCCGGGATTATGAGAGCGTTTTTGTCTGTCTGTTGGTGCTGTTTCTTTATATGCTGCCTACCTTGATCCAGCGGAGACTGCATATTGAGTTGCCCTCGCTTTTGGAAACGATTATTCTGTTTTTTATTTTTGCTGCAGAGATTCTGGGAGAATTGCAGGGGTATTTCATTCATTATGAACACTGGGATACCATTTTGCATATGACATCGGGTTTTCTTTGCGCTGCATTTGGCTTTTGTTTGGTTGATCTTTTGAACCGCAATGAACGATTCAGCTTTCAGCTTTCTCCGTTGTTTGTGTCTCTGGTTGCCTTTTGCTTTGCGATGACCATAGGCGTGCTCTGGGAATTTGTTGAATTTGCCTGCGATCGCATGCTGGGTTGGGATATGCAGAAGGATACGCTTCTTCATTCCATTTCCACCGTATATCTGGATCCGAGCGCTTCAAATACCGTCGTTGTCATTGATAATATTCAGGATATGGCCTTAAATGGGGAAAGCCTGGGAATCGGGGGCTATTTGGATATTGGTTTATATGACACAATGGAAGATTTTTTTGTGAATTTTATCGGGGCATTGATTTTTAGTGTAATTGGCTTCTTTTATACGAAGCACAAAGGCAAAGGAAAATTTGCCCGGCAGTTTATCCCTATCGTGAAACCGAATTCACAGGAAGCAATAAAAGAGATGGATGAGATTCTGGTGGAGAGGGACTGAATTTCTGTTTTGAATGGTATGCTGCTCGTTTCTTTATTGTGCGCAGCTCCTTTATTCAATGAGTTTGTATAATTATTATTTAGGATGATTTTATGAAAAAATTTGCTGTAGTTCTGGTTTGCTGCTTCTTTTTGCTGCTCTTCTTTGCAGCTTCCCTGGGCTTTTTTGCTTATAAGGATTATCAGCAGGGAATACTGACAGAGAATATGGAGATCTCTGTACCCCACGGGGCCGGGACGATTATGATCAGCCAGATTTTAGCAGAGAGAGGTGCGATTCGTTATCCAAGCTTATTCTGCTTACTTTCCCGCCACATGGAGAAAGATGATATCTGGCAGCCGGGCTGCTATCAACTTCAGGCCGGCAGTGGTTATGAGGATATCTTTAGGCTTTTTTCTCAGACCGTTTATGCACCGGATGTCACGGTTACAATTCCGGAAGGAAAGCAGCTTAAAGAGATTGCCAAGATTTTAGAGGATAAAGGGATTTGCAGCCGGGAAGCTTTTTTACAGGCTTGCGAAAGTGGCATCTACGAATATCCTTTTTTGAGCGAGGATTGCCAGGCTGGGCGTCGGAGGTTGGAGGGCTATCTCTTCCCGGATACCTATCGTTTTTTCCCCGAAACAGAGCCTGAACTGGTGATCCGAACCATGCTGGATCGCTTCGGGGAAGTGGTTTATACCGAAGAAAATCGGGCCCGCGCCGAGGAGCTGGGCTATTCCTTTGATGATTTGATTACGCTGGCTTCCATGGTGGAAAGCGAGGCCGCCACCGAAAGTGATCGCCGGAACATCGCGCAAGTGTTTTATAACCGACTGGAGACAACCAGCGGGCAGATGCTTCAATCCTGTGTAACCGTGGAATATGCTTTAGGGATACATAAAACGATTATTTCCTGGCAGGATACGCAATTTGATTCCCCCTATAACACCTACATGTACCCCGGCCTGCCCATTGGGCCGATTTGCTGCCCCGGGATGATGTCTATCCGGGCTGCATTGTGGCCGGAAAATAATAATTATTATTATTTCCAGTCAGATAAGTTCGGTACGATCTGGTTTGCTGCTACGCTGCGGGAACATATTAATATACAGAAAACCGTTCAAAAGGATTGGGAAGTGGTCACACGGATTGTTGGTGAATAAAGCTGCCCTGATTCATTTATCCTGCTGAATAGCATTGCTTTTGGGTTTATTTTTGTGATTTGGGTAAAATAAAACGGCACAGAGAGGGCTTAAATAATTTTTATTTTCTATAGCCAAAGCCCTTTTTTTATAGTACACTTAGATTAAAATAAAAGAGGGCACTTTTTATAGGTTATGGCGCATTTTCATCTCGGAAAATCTTGGGAATGAAAGCCAATGCTTTTAAGGGTTCTTTTTTATGCCGGATGCATGGCAGGCAGCAGGGGAAGGCAGATATTGATCAGCACGGAAGCTGCTTTGTTCTGTGGATGCAATATGGAATTATCAATTTTAATTGTACAAATCGCAGAAGATTTGACAAAATAAATAGGATGTAGGAGGTTTTTGCTATGAGTAAATATGTATGCGATATCTGTGGTTATGTTTATGACCCGGAAAAAGGTGCTCCGGATGCTGGGATCGCTGCAGGCACTGCCTGGGAGGATGTTCCGGAAGATTTTGTTTGCCCGCTTTGCGGCGTCGGCAAGGATCAGTTTTCTGCTGAATAAATTTTTTTGCTTTGAACAGGCTGCGCTGCTGCAGCCTGTTTTTCCTAAATAACAGAGAGGTTGAAGGCAATGCCTGAGCTCAACTACGACATCATTATTATTGGCGCCGGGCCGGCTGGAGCCACTTTGGCACGTTTGCTGGATAGCAATTCCTACCGTGTTTTGCTGCTGGATGGGCAGCCGCTGAGAAAAGCAAAGCCCTGCGGCGGTCTTCTTGCTCCAGATGCACAAAAGGCCCTGGCTTGCTTTGAGCTGACTCTGCCAAAATCGGTTTTGGTGAGTCCACAAATTTTTGCAGTGAAGACCATTGATTTGGGAAGCGGAAGAATTCGATACTACCCACGCTCCTATGTGAACCTGGATCGGGAAAAGTTTGATCGATGGTTTCTGGGCCTGGTGCCGGATTCGGTGGAGATATTAAGCGCAAATTGCCTGTCCGTATGCAGAAGTGCAGGGGGCTTTTCTCTGAAGATCCGGGATGCAGCGGGGAGCGAAAAAGCTTTACACAGCACATATGTGGTGGGTGCGGATGGAGCCAATTCTTTGCTGCGGCGTTCCCTTTTTCCAAAGCAGAAAATGGATGCTTATGTATCCATTCAGCAGTGGTTTAAAGCTGGAGACCGCAATCCGTTTTATTCCTGCATTTTCGACCCGGAAACCAGCGACAGCTGCTCCTGGTCAATCCATAAGGATGAGTATTTTATTTTCGGTGGCGCCTTTGCTGCTCACGCTTGCCGGGAGGCTTTTGAGCGACAGAAGGAAAAGCTGCGTGCATATGGCTTTCATTTCGGAGAAGTTTTACGAACCGAAGCCTGTCAGGTTCTGCGCCCTCATGGCCCAGGCAGCTTTTGCTTAGGAGCCGACAATGCTTTTTTGCTGGGAGAAGCCGCAGGTTTGATCAGCCCCAGTTCCCTGGAGGGGATCAGCAGCGCCATTCTTAGTGCAACCTGGCTGAGTCAGGCGCTCAATGCGGACCCGGAACATGCTTTGGCTCAGTATCGGCATAGCTCCAGGGGGCTTCGTATGAAGCTTTGGGCAAAGTGCGCCAAGCGCTGGTTTATGTATGAGCCGATTCCCCGCTCCTTGATTATGGCATCGGGGCTGAGCAGCATCGATGTTATCCCCTCCGGAACCGGGGAATAAGTTTTTCACCTGGCAGTCCACTTTTGCACGAAAGGGACAAGAAATCAGCAGCCATGTATTTTCTTTCGTGCTGATGGATTTTGGGGCTTGCATAAAATATACGATGTGATAAGATAATGATATGTCATTCTAAAGGAATGAAATACCATGTACAAAAGTTATAGATATATGAAGATCGGAGGACATTCTTACCATGCCTATCGTTACTTCTAAGGAAATGTTTGAGAAAGCCTATGCCGGCGGTTATGCGATCGGCGCTTTCAATGTCAATAATATGGAGATCATTCAGGGCATCACCGAAGCTGCAAAAGAGGTGGAAGCACCCTTGATCCTGCAGGTGAGTGCGGGTGCCCGCAAATATGCGAATCATACATATTTGATGAAGCTCATCGAGGCAGCGGCGATCGAAACCGGTTTGCCCATTTGCGTCCACCTGGATCACGGTGATAGCTTTGAGCTGTGCAAATCTTGCATTGATGGCGGCTTCACCTCTGTCATGATCGATGGGAGCCATCTGCCTTTTGCCGAGAATATCGCGCTGACCAGGCAGGTCGTGGAGTACGCACATGCCCACGGTGTTGTTGTGGAAGGTGAGCTGGGTCGCTTGGCCGGCGTTGAGGATGCCGTTAATGTGAGCGAGGAGGACAGCTCCTATACCCGTCCGGAAGAGGTAGAGGAATTTGTTTCCAGGACGGGTGTGGATTCCCTGGCTATCGCCATTGGCACCAGCCATGGCGCTTTTAAATTCAAGCCCGGTACCAAGCCGCAGCTGCGTTTTGATATTTTGGAGGAGGTCAGCCGTCGTTTGCCTGGTTTCCCCATCGTACTTCATGGTAGCTCTTCCGTTCCGCAGGAATATGTTAAGATCGTTAACGAGAATGGCGGCGCTTTGGCGGATGCGATTGGCGTGCCCGAGGAAATGCTGCGTCATGCTGCGGAGCTTTCCGTCTGCAAGATCAATATTGACTCTGATTTGCGCTTGGTCATGACTGCTGCGGTTCGCCAGCATTTGAACCAGCATCCGGAGCATTTTGACCCCCGGCAGTATCTGAAGCCGGCACGGGAAAGCATCAAGGAAATGGTTAAGCATAAGCTTGTGAACGTATTGGGTTGTGCGGGCAAGGCCTTTTAAGCTCGCATGGTTTAGAATTGGTGGGTGAAAAATATGTCTGAGAAAAAATCATTCCGTAATTTCCTGGAAAAAAAGGATGTGCGCATTTCAGCAAAGCGCTATTTCATCGATGCAATGGGCAGCATGGCTATGGGCCTTTTTGCCTCGCTGCTTATTGGTACGATTCTGGATACTTTAGGGGATAAGCTGGCCTGGGAATGGCTGGTCACCGCTGCCGCCTATGCCAGCGGGGTGACTGGTCCGGCAATGGCCGTGGCCATCGGCGCTGCATTAAAAGCGCCGCCGCTGGTTCTGTATTCTCTCTGTGCTGTGGGCAGTGCAGCAAATGATCTGGGTGGTCCGCTTTGTACCTTGTTTGCTGTGATCGTAGCTGCAGAATTTGGTAAGCTCGTATCAAAAGAGACAAAGCTGGACATTATTCTTACGCCGGTGGTCACGATTCTGTCCGGTGTTGCGGTTGCCACATTGATCGGCCCCGGTGTCAGCTGGCTCATGTCTGCCTTGGGTGACCTGATCATGTCCGCAACAGAGCTGCACCGTTTTACCATGGGTATTGCTGTTTCTGTAATCGTGGGTATGGTTCTGACCTTGCCGATCAGTTCCGCTGCGATTTGCTTTACGCTGGGCCTGGTTGGTTTGGCTGGCGGCGCAGCTACTGCCGGTTGCTGCGCACAGATGGTTGGCTTTGCTGTGATGAGTTTCCAGGAAAACCGTTGGGGCGGCATTTTGGCCCAGGGTCTGGGAACCTCCATGCTGCAGATGGGCAATATCGTCCGCAACCCCCGGATCTGGATTCCTCCGACATTGGCTTCTGCCGTAACAGGCCCCATCGCAACCTGCGTATTTTCTATGGAAAATGGCGTGGCAGTTGCCTCCGGCATGGGTACCTGTGGTTTGGTCGGCCCCATCGGTGTGATGGCTACGGAAGGCTTCGGTACTCTCTGGAGCTGGGTCGGCCTGATTGCCGTATGTGTGGTTTTGCCGGCGATTCTGACTCCCATCTTTGCCTGGCCCCTGCGGAAATGGGGCTGGATCCGTCCGGGCGATTTGAAACTGGATCTGTAATACAGCGGGCCGCCTGCATCAGGCGGCCTTCTTCATTTGGGAGGTTTTCATGATGGAAGAAAGAAGGATCAAACATCTGCAGAATGTTGCATTATCAGAAGGGGAAGACAGCGTGATCATCATAGATCAAAGCCTCTTGCCCGGTGAATTGCGGTATTTGCCGC
>JAFSHU010000164.1 GCA_017440145.1 Bacillota bacterium | reverse complement strand
TGACGGCGACATTCCGGATGTGAAGATGGCTGACAGCTACGGCGCAGCAGTCTACAAGCTCTACAACGCAGGCGTCCTCAGAGGTAACGATGCCATCGGTACCTTCGCTCCCATGACCAACATCAAGCGCAGCGAAGTTGCTACCATCGTCAACCGCATGATGAACCCTGAAAAACGCGTCACCCTGGCTCTGTAATTCCCGATTCCGAGGATAAACAAGCTTAGATACGCAAAAAGCGGGAGCGGCAAATTGCCGCTCCCGCTTTTCTTTTCGTGGAGCAAGTCATCAAGGGGGGAAGCCTATTAAAAGTTTCTTGCTTCTTCTTTTCAAAGAAGGACCATTAGCCCTCCCCCGAACCGCGCAGCAACACAAAGAAGCGAAAGCCCTTCCTTCCTCGGAAAGAAAGATAGCGGCGGCAAAAAGGGCTTTAAATTTTGGCCTGCTGCCGCCCCTAAGACAGCAAAACAGCCCTCGCAGATCGCGAGGGCTGTTTCATCAGCAAATTTTTATCAGCGGATCAGCTCACTGCCGGTTTGGCAGCGATGAAGCGGCGGATCAGATCGGCAGAGCGATCCTCCAGGCGGATATCCTCTTCCCGCAGGGAGAAGCGTACATCTTCCCCCAGATAATGGGCGGCCTGCTCCAGCAGCTCCGCAGCCAGGCGGGGATTTTTCACCAGCAGGGGGCCCAAGGTGTTTGTGAAGATGAGATTCTTCCGCCGTGCGCCCTCCTTGCCCGTCTTATCGTTGCCGTAACCATAAAGCAGGGAGCCAAAGGGGGCTTGTCCCGGGGCCAGGTGGGTATCCAGAATCTGGATCTGATTGCCCAGGATCTCCAGACCCGTTTCCTCCTCGGTGAAATGGATGTCATCCCCATAGACCTGCTCCCGCTCCTCCATTTCCATATCCAGCAGGCCCAGACCAGCAAAGGAATTGCCGAATTTCCGCTGGGTGTGCCGGGCGAAGATGGCGCCGCTGGCAGCGATGGCCAGAATGACACCGCCCTTCTCCACAAAGCGTTCCAGGGCTTCTTTCTGCGGAGCCAGAGCTTCCACCAGACCCTCCATGCAGCGAAGCTCACCGGCGCTGAATACCAGCAGGCCGCTATCCTCCAGCGGCAGAGCTTCTTTGGGGCTCTCCAGGCGGCGAATTTCCACCTCCTGACCCAAGAGTCCTCCGACCCGCTTCAAAGCCATCAGATTGCCTCTATCTCCGTGTAAATGTAAAACATCCGGGTACATCCAGTTGACGATGATCTTCATCTTAGTTTTCACCTCCGGCAGACTGTCCCTGATGGGTGCGGGCATATTTGCTCAGATCATAGAATTTGTGCAGCCAGGTGATGAGATAGACCGTATCCGCATCCCAACGAGCCAACTCATCCAGGATGGTCTTGTCATCATTGGTAGGCAGCACCGTGATGCGCTCCGGATCCGCACCCGCATAGACCAGGCGCAGTGCCGCATCATAGGAAACCGTGCCGGAGAAGCAGATGAAGCGTTCCACATTGGACTGCACCAGCTTTTCCAGGTCACAGTCAAAGGCATAGAAGGTATTGGTGTAATGAGGGTGGAAATCGGTCAGCTCGTCCAGACCCAGCATAAAGATCTTCCGTTTCGGGTCTGCTGCGATATAATCCAGGGCGGATTGCAGAGTCTCCGGATTCTCCTGCTTCATACGCAGATAGTGAATGGTTTTGCTCCCGGCCTGAATATCCTCCATGCGGCCGCCGATATTGACGAATTCACCGCAGCCCTGCACCACCCTCTCCACAGGCAGGCCGTTTTCCAGCGCTACAGCCAGGGCGCCTGCATAGCAATAGAGGAAGTAGGGTGCATCGTATTTGAAGGGCAGAGCGATCTCCCCTTTGGGGCTGGCCAGAACGGCGCTGTGCTCGGCATAGCTGATCTGCTCCAGCTTATATTCGGGTTTTTCCGCAGAGGAAAATCCGCAGCCTGTGCAGTGGAAATTGCCCACGTTATCGATATTATACTTTTCGAAGCGGATGGGGGAGCCGCAGCAGGGACAGGGCATGGTGGTGGTGTAAAAGCTCAGCTTCGTAAAGGATTTGTCGTGAGCATCCACGCTGTAGCGCAAAGCTTTCCCGGCCTGCTCCGCCAGAGCGGCGCAATAGGGCTCCTCATTGTTCACATAGAGCTTGGTCTCCGGGTCGATCACTGAGCTGATCTTCCGCCAGATCAGATCCGGCTCGCCGTTTCGCTGCACCTGATCCTTCTGGATATTGGTCACCAGCAGCTGACCACAGGGCAGCTCCTTCTGGATGATGGGCAGATAGCGCTCATCCGTTTCCATGATGATATATTCGGTTTTCAGCTTCCCGCCCAGGGTGGTATTTTTCAGCAGGGTAGCCGCCACCCCGGCTTTCAGGTTGGCCCCCTCCAGATTCACCGCAGCGCTGACACCGGCGGCCCGGAAGAGGGTAGCGATGAGATTGGTGGTGGTGGATTTGCCATTGGTGCCCGTGACAAAGATGGTCTTTTCCCGTACCGGGCCCTTGATGTGGCGAATGAAATCCGGATCCAGCTTCAGCGCCAGCTCCCCGGGGAGATTGGATCCGCGGGAGGGATCGATAAGATTGATCGCCCGGGCCAGGCCTTTCCCGGCAGCCAGGGCGAGAAGAAAACGTAACTTGCCCATATGGAACCTCCTAAGATGCAATAGCGAAAGCACAACTACCCATATTATAACGCAAGTTTCTCCGCTAAACCATGCCTGGCTGACAAATTTTTTCTTTTCTGCGCTTGACAAAGAAATCCGTACCATGTATTATAGCTGTATTAGTAAGCATAGTACACTATGGAGAGGGAGGAGAACACGGTGTTCAGCATCGATTATAAATCCCGCATCCCGCTCTATCAGCAGATCGTGGATAATGTGGAAAAGCTAACGCTCCGGGGAATCCTGCTGCCGGAACAGCAGCTGCCCAGCGTGCGGGCTCTGGCGATGGAGCTATCCATCAACCCGAATACCATTGCCAAGGCCTATGCGGAGCTGGAAGCCCGGGGGCTGATCTATTCCCTGCCCGGGCGGGGCAGCTTTGTCTCCGGGGACCAGGCCGATCTGCGTAATGCAGCCCGGGAACAGCTGAGAGAGCAAATGCACAGCCTGCGAAAGGAAGCACAGAGCATGGGCTTTTCCGATCCGGAGCTGGATGAATTGTGGCAAAGCTGCCGAGAGGAGGCGAAAGCATGATCGAGATCCAAAATCTGAGCAAATCCTTTGAAGATGTGCTGGCGGTGAACAATGTTTCCGCGAACATCAGCAAAGGCTGCGTATTTGGGCTGCTGGGCACCAACGGGGCAGGCAAATCCACCCTGCTGCGGATGATGGCCGGCATCCTCAAGCCGGACAGCGGCCGGATCAGGCTGGAAGGCGAAGAAATATTTGAAAACGCTGCGGCAAAAAGCAAAATCAGCTACATCGGGGATGAGCAGTATTTCTTCCCCAACAGCACCCCGGCGCAGCTGGAAGAATTTTATGCACATATCTACAGCGGCTTTGACCGGCAGGAATTCCGGCGGCTGCTGGAACTGTTTCAGCTGAACCCCAAGCGGAAGGTAAACAGCTTCTCCAAGGGCATGAAAAAACAGCTCTCCCTCTTTCTGGGCCTGGCCAGCGGCACCCCCTATCTGCTCTGCGACGAGACCTTTGACGGGCTGGATCCTGTGGCCCGGCAGGCGGTGAAAAGCCTTTTGGCCTCTGCCATGGCGGAGCGGGGGCTGAGCTCTGTGATCGCCTCCCACAGCCTGCGGGAGCTGGAGGACATCTGCGACCACATCGGCCTGCTGCACCAGGGCGGGCTGCTGCTCTCCCGGGATCTGGAGGATATGAAGCTGAGCGTCCATAAGGTGCAGGCTGTCTTCCCGGAGATCATCAGCCGGGAGGAACTCTCTCCCCTGGAAGTGGTCAGCATGAAGCAGAATGGACGGCTGCAGACCATCATCCTTCGGGGCGAGCGGGAGCAGGTGGAGAAAACGCTCAATGCCCTCTCCCCTGTTTTCATGGAGCTGCTGCCCTTATCTTTGGAAGAAGTCTTTATTTCTGAAACGGAGGTGGCCGGTTATGCGTTCCGCGAGCTTGCTCTATAACACCAGCCATGTGCTGCGCCGCCGGATGTGGTTTTCCCTGCTGCTTTCTGTGGCGGTATTCCTCTTCACCATGCCCATCGCTGCGGCCTTTGGCCTGGAGCAGGCCTCCAGCGAATGGCTGAGGTACGCGGATAACCCCCTTGTGCGGTCCGTCATCGCCAACGATGTGAATGATCTGTTCCGGGCCACCTATTCCGGCTCCGCAGTTCCCCTGCTGCTGGGGGCGCTGCTCTCCGGATTGATCTTCTTCGCCTATCTCTGCAACCGCCGCCGGGTGGATTTCTACCACAGCCTACCCATCCGCCGGGAGAAGCTCTTTTTGGCGAATTATCTGGCCGGCGCATTGGCGGTGCTGCTGCCCTATCTGCTGAACCTGCTGCTGATGCTGCTGGTCACTGCGCTGATGGGCCTGGGAGAAGCCCTGCACTGGCCCAGCATCCTTTCCGGTATGGGAATGAGCATCCTCTTTTTCCTGGCCATTTACAGCACCGTGGTTCTGGCGGCCATG
>JAFSHU010000163.1 GCA_017440145.1 Bacillota bacterium | reverse complement strand
GTCTCAGGCCTTTTCTACCAGCATCCCCTCCGCGAAGAGGGAAATCCCCTGCACCGGCAGGAGTCCTTCTGCTTCCGCTACTTCCACCGGCAGATAGAGCAGCAGATAATTTTCGCTGTGTCCCCGGATATAGGCTTTGCCCTCGATCTCCACCTCTTCCTCCATGAGCATGGAGAGCTCCTTCCCCAGCCAGCGGCTGAGATAGGCCTGCTGACCGGCTGCAGCGGTCTCCGCCAGACGGGCAGCCCGCTCGGCCTTGATCCCCTGCTGCACCTGCTCCGGAGCGATGGCCGCCGGGGTGCCTTCCCGCCGGGAATAGGGGAAAACGTGCATATCCGCGAAGCCGCATTCCGCGCAAAAGGCCCGGCTGGCCAGGAAATCTTCCTCGCTCTCCCCGGGGTAGCCCACCATCACGTCCGTGGTGAAGGCCACATCCCCCAGCCTGCTCCGCAGCTTCGCCAGCAGGGCCGCATAGGCCGCCGTATCATAGCGCCGCCCCATGGCAGCCAGCGTCCGGTCGCAGCCGGATTGCAGGGGGATATGCAGATGGGGGCAGAGCTTTCCCTTTTCTCCCAGCTCTGCCAGGGTATCGATGAGCGACTCCGTGAATTGCTGCGGCTCCACGGAACCGATCCGCAGCCGCGCCAAACCGGGCAGGGCGCAAAGCTCCCGCAGCAGCCGGGGCAGATCCTCTCCCTCCGGCAGGTCTGTGCCGTAGGCACCGATGTGGATGCCGGTGAGCACCAGCTCCTGATGGCCGGCCTCCAGCAGCTGCCGGGCTTCCTCCAGCGCCTGCTCCCGGGGGAGGGAGCGCACCGGCCCACGCACATAGGGGATGATGCAGTAATTGCAGAACTGATCGCAGCCGTCCTCCACCTTCAGGTAGGCTCTGGTTCGCCGCTGGTCGCTGACCGGGGCGATGGTCTGGAACTGCTTTGCCTCCAGCACCTTCCCCACGGCCTGCAGCGGCCCGCCGCCCTGCTGGCGGAAGGCTTCCACCAGCTCCGGCAGCTTCCGCCGCTCATCCACCCCGGCCACGATGTCCACGCCCAGCCTGAGCATGGTTTCCGGGTCACGCTGGGCATAGCAGCCGCAGGCCGCCAGGATGCAGCCCGGGTTCTCCCGCCGCAGACGCCGCAGCAGATTCCGGGCCTTTTTATCCGCCACCGCCGTGACGGTGCAGGTATTGACGATCAGCAGCTCCGCGGATTCGCCCTCCGCCGCGTATTCCCAGCCCTGCCCGGAGAAAAGCGCCGCCAAAGCGCCGCCCTCCTCCTGATTCACCTTGCAGCCGAAATTGTATATGCAGAAGCGATTCTTCATGGTATCTTCCTTATAGTGATATGATGAAAAAGCCTTCAAAATCGTTTAAACCCCTTCTTTTCTTGGAAGAAAAGAAGCAAAAGAACTTCAAATTTTGTTTCGGTATCCGGGATAAGGAGTATCGCCCAAAATGAAAGTTTTTTGATCCACTTTTTTTCAAAAAAGTGGGGGTTTGCGGGCTTTAAAACCGTACTTCTCACAAGTTCGCTTGAATCGAACTTGAAAAGAAGTACCAAGAAATTTCTAAAATTTGGGTCGATACTTCTGTTCAGGGGCAGCAGGCCAAAAGTATTGTCATTGCGAGGCGGGCAAGCTGAGATTTTGCAGCGCAAAAGCCAGCTTGGCAACGTGGCAATCCTGAGAAAAATCCACCTCAGGATGTGGCAAAAAGGGGCTTGCCCCTTTTTGAAGGGTTCCTGCATCAGCAGGAAGCCTACAGGTTCTTGCGAAGCAGGAAGCCTACAGGTTCTTGCGAAGCAAGAATCCTGTAAGATCGCCACGTCGTTTTGCTGGGAGATACTGCGTATCTCCACAGCAAAAGCTTCCTCGCGATGACAGTGATTTGCATCGGCTGCTTCTGATCAGCGGCAGCCCAAAATGAAAGTTTTTTGACCCACTTTTTTTCAAAAAAGTGGGGGTTTGCGGGCTTTCAATGCGTTTCGAATCCCCTCGAAACGCCACAGCAACTCTCCACTGTCAACTGTCCACTACCCCCGCCGTTTCCTCCACCCCAGCCAGCCGCAGAGGCCGCCCAGGAGGAAGCCCAGCAGCAGGATGAGCAGCAGCCAGAGCCAGCCGGAGCCATCGCCGGGCGTGGAGAGAAAGATGGCGGTG
>JAFSHU010000162.1 GCA_017440145.1 Bacillota bacterium | reverse complement strand
ATTACTGGTTCATGATTTCAGCCAGGCCGCCCCAGTTTTCGTAGAAGATTGCAGGATTCATTTCCTTCAGATCCTCTGCGATTGCGGGAATAAAGGCAATCTGGTCGAGAATATCCTTCTGCAGATCGATGCCGGGGTAAACCTGGCAGAGGGTGAGTCCCTTTTCGCCCAGACGGAAAACGCAGCGTTCCGTCACATAGAGCACCTTCTGCCCCCGTTCCTTTGCCTTTTCTGCGGAGAAGCTGATGGTATCCACCTGCTCCCGGAGCTTCTGGATGGAGCCCTCCTGGACGATCTTCACCTGACCGTCCTGCTCCTCGGCGATGAGGCCGTGTGCCCGGAAGCTGAAGCAAAAGACCACTGCCCGGCTGGCAGAGGTGATGTTGCCGAAGCCACCGATGCCCACATAGCGGTCGGGGCGGCGGTGTACGTTCACGTTGCCGTGGCGATCCACCTCCAGCGCGCCCATGAAGCAGATATCCAGGCCGCCGCCATCATAGAAATCGAACTGGCTGGCCATATCGCAGACCATATCCGGGCCGATGGTGGAGCCGAAATATCTGCCGGGTGCAGGCAGACCGCCGATGCCGCCGGATTCCACGGTCATGCAGACATCCTTCAGCAGGCCGCGCTGGGCCGCAGCAACGCCCACCATCTCCGGCAGACCCACGCCGATATTCACCACATCCCCGGCCTTCAGCTCTTCCGCAGCCCGGCGGCCGATGATGCCGGGGGATTGATCCTGGCTGGCCCGGCGGGCGGGAGCGCCTGCGGTGAGGGCAGCAGTCCAGTGATCCATATGTGCCGGGGGAACATGCATATGCCCGGCCAGAGTGCGCTGAGCAGGGGTCAGCGGCTCTTTTTCCACCACCACCAGCATATCCACCAGGATGCCGGGGAGGATCACGCTGCGCGGACGGGTGTATGCATCCGTCAGACGATCCACCTGCACCAGCACCTTGCCCCCGTGGGAACGGGTGGCCTGGGCAGCAGCCAGGGCGTCTGCGTACATATATTCATCTTCGAAGGTGATGTTGCCTGCCGGGTCAGCGGAGCTGCCCTTGATGATGCAGATATCCGGCTGGGGCAGGGTGTATTTCAGGTACTCCTCGCCGTCCACATCCACCACACGAACCAGCTCGTCTTTGGAGATCTCGTTCATGGCAGGGCCGTCCAGACGGGGGTCCACATAGATGCCCAGACCCATTTTGGTGAGGAAATCCTTGCGGCCGCCGGCCATGGCCCGCACCGCGTGGGAGATGCTGCCCAGGGGGATGGCATAGCCCTCCAGCTTGTTCTCGGCGATAAGCCGGGTGGAGCTGGGCATGGTGGGGTAATGGCTGTTGATGACCCGGCGAACAGCCCCGGCCTCCACATAGGCCTCGGCCAGCTTGCCCTCCACACCGGCGCCAAAGCCGGCCGTGCTCATGAGGGTCAGATCCTTCGGGTGGCCCGTGGCCTGGAAGCGCTCAAAAATGGCCTGGTGAATGGCCTCCGCGTGGCCCAGGGAGAGGAAACAGTTGATATAAACGCAATCCCCGTCCTTGATCAGGGCGGCGGCTTGCTCTTTGCTGACGATGCGATACATGGATGCAGCTCCTTTCCGTTTTTCGCTGCCGGGGCAGCCTTTGCTTCCAGTATACACCATCTGCGGGGGCTTTGGCTAGTCCCTCCATAGAAGGGAGGGATTTGCTTGTGCGGAAACTATTCTTCTATGATGGAAAAATCGGCGTAGTAAGCGCTTCGGCTCTCCTTCCCCTGCTCCATATTGCTGGAAACCTGAACCTCCAGCAGATAGCGGCCGGGCGGCAGCTCCCCATCCCGCAGTTCAAGGCTATCCGGCGTAAAGGCTTCCCCCTTCAGCAGGCAGAGCATATAGGCGGATTCTCCCGGCTCGATGCTGATCCCCAGTTGGCGAAAGCTGTCGTAGCCCGGGCTGAAGGGCTGCTGCACCCAGGCCTCGTCCAGCCAGGCATAGAGCCGATAGGCCAGGCTGCTCATAGCCGGATGCTCGTTTTCATTGTGGAAGCGGAGCAGCACCTCCTCTGCGGGGAAGGCTGCATCCGCGGCTGCTACGGAGATTCCGTCCCGGCTGTTGCTCCCCTCATTCCCGGCCAGCTGATAGCTGCGGGGTTCGATCTTTCCCTGCAGGCTTTGCGGCAGGGGGACAGGCTCGAACTCATTTTCAGAGCTGTTCCGGAAGGGCTGCACCATTGTCAATT
Source organism: Bacillota bacterium (assembly GCA_017440145.1). GTDB lineage: Bacteria > Bacillota > Dehalobacteriia > UBA4068 > UBA4068 > RGIG3155. Next base: position 351 of record JAFSHU010000162.1, on the reverse strand, counting down.
CGGTGGCTTCCGCTGCTTCCGGGGGCTGCTCGGAGACGGGGACTCCCAGCAGAGGGTATAGCTCCTTCAGGCGGCCTTCGTCTACGATGCGGTAATGCTCCCAGTGAAATCTATCCCCGTGGCGGTATCCAATATCAATCCGCTCATTGTTATAAATAGTGCCACTGGCCACATAGCCGCCATCTTCCACGCAGAGGTAGAAGCGAAAATAATACCCCTTTTTCGCATAAATGGCTTTCGCAGGCAGAAGCAGTGGACGGATGGTGACACTTTTGAAAATCTCCATACTCTCCTCGTAAATCAGGGAATCCTTGGGGATATCCTCATAGGAGATGCGGTCAATGCTTTTCT
>JAFSHU010000161.1 GCA_017440145.1 Bacillota bacterium | reverse complement strand
CCAAGGAAAGCAGGAGAATTTTGCCCCTGGGGAGAAAAGTGTATAGCGAAAGAAGTGTGGCCGCCCCCGGTGAGCGGCCCTCTGCAAAGGATTCGGGAGGTTCAGCCATGAAGTTTGGGAAGCTTCTTGGAAGATTTTTCTATAAACTGCTGATCTATCTGCTGCTGGGCGTTTTTCTTTTCTCCGCCTATCAGATCTATCGCTATGTGCGGATCAGCCTGCAGAGCGAAAACCTGCGGGATCAGCTGGTGGAGCAGGCTGTTCAGCTTCGCCCTTCCCCGGAGGAAAGCCCGGAGGAATTGGAGCAGGCGCCCATTTCCGTGGATTTCGAAGCCCTGCAGCAGGAAAGCGAGGATATTATCGCCTGGCTGTATTGCGAGGATACCCAGATCAATTACCCGGTGGTGCAGGCTGCGGATAACGAATATTACCTGGATAAGCTGCCGGACGGGCAGTGGAATTCCGGGGGCAGCCTTTTCCTGGATTATCGCAATGCCGCCGATTTTTCGGATCGGAATTCCCTGATCTACGGGCATAATATGAAGAATCTCAGCATGTTCGGCAGCATCAGCAAGTATAAGGAGCAGGCCTATTATGAGGCGCACCCTTTGCTCTGGCTGCTCACGCCGGAGGGGGATTATAAGGTGGAGCTGCTTGCCGGCTATGTGGCGGAGCATGACGCCGAGGTTTACAGCTTCCCCCTGACGGAGGATACTCTGCCTGTCCTTTTGGAGCAGAGCCTGGCTCGTTCCAATTTCAAATCAGAGGTGGAGCTGCAGCCGGGGGAAAGGCTGCTGACCCTTTCCACCTGCTCCTATGAATACGACAATGCCCGCTATGTGCTGATCGGTGTGCTTCGGCCCCTGCCCGGGGTGGAAAGGCCCACAGTCACAGAGCCTGCCGGGGAAGAAGCCGGAGTGGAAAGGCCCACAGTCACAGAGCCTGCCTGGGAGGGAGCCACGCCGGAAACCCCCACGGAAGAAGATCTCAGCGGCATATAGCTTTCATGCAGAAGTTGATGGGGAAGAAAAAACAGCCCAGCGCAGAAATTTTCCGCGCCGGGCTGTTCTGTTTTTATGCAGCTATGTATAAAAGCGGATGCTGTGCCAGAGCTGGCCCAAGGGATCAGGCCGCCTGCTGGTACTGCGCCTGACGAGCCTTCAGATCTTCATAGAAGGCAGTTCTGGTGGCGAGGCGATAGGGGCCCACGTAGCAGAGCTCCAGAATGCCGCAGGTCAAGGCACTGAGGATGCCCCAGCCGATGAAGCTGAGATCCAGCACGAAAAGCTCGCCCTTGTGACCCTTCATCATTTCCTTGCTGGCGGTGACAGCTTCGTTGGCCGTCATCTCCGGATGATCGTTCAGAATGTAATAGCTCATGGAATAAGCGTAGGCCTTCACGATGCCGGGGATGGCAAAAAGCAGGCTCCAGGCAAAGAGCAGCAGGCTCTGGAGGATGCCCAGCCAGCAGGTTTTGCCGAAATCATCAAAGCCCTTGAACATGGTGACGAATTCCACTTCACGCAGCTTGAAAAGCTGCATGAAGAAGCGCATCTGGCCGAAGCCCAAAACGCCGAAGAGCAGCAGGGCCCCGATGCCCATGCTGAGGGAGCTGGCTGCGCCGATAATAACGATTACCAGCAGCGTGACACCGATGGCCTTGCCCCAGTTGCCAGCAAGGCGATCCTTGGCAGCCTGCTTCATCTCTGCCCGGCTCATGCCGCCGGTGAAGAGCATGGCTTCGGAGGCTGCCTGCTGGCTGCCGCCCCACTGCTGCTCCTGCTGCTGTTGGGCGGGGGCGATGGGGGCTGCGGGAACCTGTGCCCCACAGCTGGGGCAGAATTGTGCGGAATCCGTATAGATGGGAGCGCCGCACTGCGGACAATACTTCATATGCAACATCCTTTCTTTTGGGGATTTTTCTACTATATAGATTATAGCGGTTTTTCCCGGGAAACACAAGACCCGGCCCGTCCGGCTGCCGGGCTGCTTCTGCCTGCAAAAAGGAGGCCTCCGCGAGGCCTCCTGCTTTTATATGTTGTTCTCCATCTCGCTTACCTGAGTATGAGCCCGGCTGGCCTTCAGGTTTTCGTAAAAGGCTGCTCTGGCTGCGCTTTGGTAGATGATGGCATAAAAGAGCTCCACAAGTCCCAGTGCATAGAGAAAGGGCGTCCAGATGGTGCCCAGAACGAAGAAAGCCGGTCCCAGCAGCCAGAAGCCGATGAAGCTGAGATCCAGCAGGAAAAGCTCGCCTTTGTGGCCCTGCATCATTTCCTTGCTGGTGCGGATGGCCTCCCGGGCGCTCATCTCCGGCTGATCGTTCCGGATGTACCAGCACATGGCGTAGGAATAGGCCTTCACGATGCCGGGAACCACCAGCAGCAGCCCCCAGGCAAAAAGCAGCAGCAGGTGAAGAACGCCCAGACAGAAAGCATTCCCAAAATCTGCAAAGTCCCGAAAAAGGCTGCAGACCACTGCCCGGCGCTGTCGGAAAATTTGCTGAAAAAAGGCAGCCTGCCCCAGACAGAGGGGGCCGAACAGCAGAAATACCCCAAAGCCAAGGGTGATGCTGGCGATCAGGCTGAACAAGGCATAGCTGATCAAAATGACGGCAAGGGCCTGCCACCAGTTGCCGGAAAGGCGGTCTTTGGCAGCCTGCTTCAGCTCCGGCCGGCTCATCCTGCCGCTGAAGCGCATTTCGCCGCTTTCCCCACCCTCCCAGGCGTAATTGACCCGTATCTTTCGGTCATAGCCGGAAGGGAAGCGATACCCGCAGGCGGGGCAGTATTGGCTGGAATCCTCATGAACAGCAGTTCCGCATTGTGGGCAGTGAAACATCGGGATCCTCCTTTCAACGATACGCGCCTGCCGCTTTTCAAAAGAAGCCGTGGCAGGGAACAGGGGGAAGTGTTTCAAAAACAGGCAAACACCGTTTTCTTCCGGTGATTCGCTGGATTCCCGGCTGATTTATTCTTCTACTATGGGTTCAGCAGCCAGATCCGGCCGATCCCAGAGCGGTCGATCCCAGAGCGGACGCTCAGATTCCGGGATGACGTGGGGGGTCTTCCGGGCCTTCAGCTCTTCATAGAAGGCAGCCAGGCAGGCGTTCCGATACTGCCGCACATAGAACAGCTCCAGAAGTCCATAGGTGAGATAGCTCAGAATCGCCCAGCCGATGAAGCTGAGGTGCAGCACGAAAAGCTCGCCCTTGTTGCCCTTCATCAGCTCCTTGCTGGCGGTGATGGCCTCCCGGGCCGTCATTTCCGGATGATCCCGCAGGATGAAATAACTCATGGAGTAGGCGTAGGATTTCACGATGCCAGGGATGGTAAAGAGCAGAGTCCAGCCGGTGAGCATCAAAAATTTCAGAACCCCCATCCAGCAGCTTTTCCCGAAGCAGCTGAATCCCTGGAAGAGCAGGGAAAAGGATGGCTTCCTCTCCCGGAAGAGCTGCAGATAAAAGGCGTCATGGCCGTATTTCAGAGGACCCCAGAAGATCAGCAGGGGGAGCAGGCTGACTGCCATAAGAACCAGGAGCAGGGCGATAAGATATTCCTGGCTTATGTACTGGATTACAAAAGCAGCAACAGAAATTAAGATGGAATAGAAGAAAGAAAAGAGAATCGTGGCAGCGGAACCAAGAAGGCTGTCCATCACCAGGCCCAGGCCGATGGCCTTGCCCCAGTTGCCGGAAAGGCGGTCCTTGGCAGCCTGCTTCAGCTCCGGCCGGGTCATTCTGCCGCTGAAGAGCATGGCCTCGGAGTCTGCCTGCTGGCTACCGCCCCACTGCTGCTCCTGCTGCTGTTGGGCGGGGGCGATGGGGGCGGTGAGAATCTGTGCCCCGCAGCCGGGGCAGAAGTTTCCGGGTGAATCCCCCATGGGGCTGCCGCAGTTTTGGCAATAATACATAAAAATCATCCTTTCCTGTCGATTTTTTATGTTCCTGTTTATAGTATACTTTGTTTTTTCTGAAAACACAAGCGATGCCCCTGCTAAGATGCTGTATTTGGAATATAAATTTTCGTTGCAATCTATT
>JAFSHU010000160.1 GCA_017440145.1 Bacillota bacterium | reverse complement strand
TTTGCTGATTAACAAGGGGATTATACCAGAAGCAGGCCGCCCTGTCAAGAGGGCGGCCCGGGCTTTTCGCAAATTTCGGGGAAACGGGCTTAGTCCTCATCGGCAGGGCCCATGTCCCGCTGATTCAGCTGGATCGAACCCTGGATCAGCTCTTTCAGCATTTCATCGCTCAGTTCCAGCGTGGAAAAGCGATCCAGCAGATTTACGCTAACCAAAAAGCGTTCATTTTCGTGCAAGGAATGGTGGTAGTAATTCAGCTGGGAGATTGACTTTTTATGTACGGCCAGAGCCGTGATGGCGATGAATTCGCCCACAATGCCGCCAATAGCGGGAAGCAGCCTTTGCTCAAAGCTGGTTTTCATGAAAAGGGGCAGCAGAATCGCAGCGGCCAGCAGAATAATGCCAGCAACACACATGGACACTGCCAAACGAAAGGCAGATTTGGACTGGCTCTTACTCAACTCAGAAAAGTCATTGATCGAGATTAGCTGCCGCTTCATCAATTCCAGGGCATCCAAATCTTCCGTTCGCTTTCTTTCTGCCGAGGGCTTGTCCGTCGTTTTATCGGCTTCTATATTTTCTCCCCGAGGCTTTTTTTGTTCCGCAGCAGAATCCTTTCCCGAAGAGGAATTTTCTGCTTTCTCTCGCTCTTCGATGCGCCCCAATTTGTCCAAAGACTCCTCATACATTTTCCGAGCCTGTTGTTTTTTATGGTCTTTATAAAAAACATACCCTGCACATCCTGCTGCTGTAAGTGCTAGCAAAAGATAAGTAAAGTCAAACAACTCCGGTTCTATCCACTCCATCCGACTCTCCCCTTTCTCCTCCAATAAAAATTCCGCGAAATCCGGTGGCTCCGGGATGCGGCAGCAGCGCGCTTTGTTCCTCCCCGGGCAGAAGCAGGAAAATCTGCGTGGCCTCAGAAACCAGCACAGGAAAACAGCTTACTAATAATAAATTAGCATAAAACATAGAACAATTCAATATCACACCTCCGACAGAAGCAGGAAAATGCCAAACGAATAAAATCTCCTCCCCCCACATACAATGGGACAAAACTCCTTTCCGCGAGGTATCCATGATCCGTCTGCTGCTGGCCCCGGCTTATCAGGGGCCCTTTCTCACTGCACTTTCCCGCTATGCCCAGCCGCCAGTGGAGGTGAACCCACTCCCCGGCGGCCTGCTGCTCTACGGCGCGGAGCCCACAGACGTGGCTGCCGCCCTGACCCTGGGCGCCTTCCCCTGCTACGAGCAGGAGTTGCTGAAAAAGCTGCTGCGAAAGCATTTCTCCGCCTTCCGAAAGGAGGAACAGCAGCTCATGTGCAGCCTGGCGCCGAGGATCATCGCCCGTCTGCCGGAGGAAGATGCGCTCTACAGCGGTTACCGCCGCCCCCTGCGTCTGGCCCGGGAGATGGCGCGGCTGCTGGTGGGGGGCCTGCTGGATTTCGGTGGCTTCTGCCGTTTTCGTCTCAGCGGGCATGAGGAATTCCTGCACTACGTCCTGACCCTGGCTGCGGATGAGCTGCTGAGCATGGAGGAGGATGAGACCTACACCCAGCTGCTGCAAAAGGCGGCTGCGGATCGCCGGGGGCAGGAAAAGGAGCTGCATCTCTTCTTCTGCCCGCAGCACATCTGCCGCATCTGGGAGCGGACTGCCGCCGGCATCCGGGATAAGGAGGGCGGCTCCTATCTGGGGGCAGAGGCCACGCTGGTCTCCAATGTGATCGCCATGCAGCCCAGCCGCCTGGTGATCCATGAGCGGCAGCTGGCAGACCCGGAGGTGCTGCGCCATCTGGAGCAGGCCTTTGGGGCGGCCATGGTGGATGCGCCCCCTGCGGATGGGGGCTCTGCGGGGGGATGAGGTATATAAAAATAAGGAGCAGCCAGGGGCTGCTCCTTGTTTGCCTGCGTTTTATTTAAGCGGAAATCGTATTGGATACATTCACCAGTTTTAGGAAGTGTTCATAATTTGCACGCTTTGTTCGCTTTGTGATAAGAATCCAGTCGATGATCGTCCACACCCCAAATCCACCTATGGTTAGCAGCTTCACCACGCCCAAAGCAACATCCCCCACAAAAAAGCGATCAACACCCAAACTGCCCAAAAATATGGATAAAATTAAAGCTGTCGTGGGGCTCTTAAACTCTGCACCCATGAGCATGCTGGAGCTTTCCTCCGGAAGATTCTCCAGCGATTTCCGCATCATAGGAATCATTTCCGTTTCAAAATCTTTCCCATGGCTAAGAATAAAAGTATCAATTTGCTGTTTCTGCATTTGCTTCACCCCTTTTATTTTTTCTGGGCCCTAAAAACATTTTAGTAAATATATTTACTAAAGTCAATAGAACAAGCCAATAATTTGTAAAATAATCGCAGGGAGGAGAGCTATGGACTACACAAAACGACTCCGCGACCTGCGAACCGACCATGACAAGACCCAGGCGGAAATTGCCGCCATTCTGGAGACCTCCCAGACCATGTACGCCCGCTATGAGCGGGGTG
>JAFSHU010000159.1 GCA_017440145.1 Bacillota bacterium | reverse complement strand
GTGGTGGAAAGCGACACGGGATGCTTCTCCTTTGAAAGTCTTGCCTACTATTATAAGGCGAAATTTGGCAGCCTGTCAACGGAAAGCCCGGCCGCCCTTTTCCTCTTTCTGGGCCAAGCCTTTGGGCTGGCAGCCCGGTTTTTCTTTCGTGGGCGCGTGCATAGAATGGCAGGGGAGGGATGTGCATGAAACGATTGCTTCGAGCTCTGCTTCCGCCTGCCCTTTTGCTGGGGCTGGGCCTTGCTGCGCTGGGCTTTTTGCTCCGGGGGCAGCTGGTTCTGGATCTTCGCCTGCCATTTTGCCTCTGGCTGGCGGCTCTGCCTTTGAGCGGCGGCTGCTCTCTGGGGGTCTTTTACCCGGGGCGCTATCGTCGGGCTGCTCTGCTGAACGGGGGCTTCTGGCTGCTTCCGGCTGCTTTTCTGCTGCTCTTTTATGGCATCCTGCTGCCCTGGCAGGTCCTGCTTCTGCTGGCAGTGGGGGCGCTGCTGCTTTCCTGCCTCGGGGCCTGGCTGGGGGCGGGTTTTGCTTTGGCCCGGGCTGCCCTCGCCCGGGAGGCCGCAGAAACGCGGGGGGAAGAAGCCTGAGTTTTCGCAGCCGCGCCCATGAAGCATATGGCAGGAGCAGCGGACTGATCTGCTGCTCCTGTTCTTGCATGATCCACCTTCCTGTGGTAGGATGCAAGTAAACAGAACCGGGGATCCGGATTCGAAGGGAGCGTTTTCCTTGGCGGAAAAGCTGAGATATGGAAATACCAATACCTATTTTATCCCCGGAACGGCAGGCGGTTTGCTTGTTGATACGGATTACGCAGGGACTTTGCCGGCGTTTTATAAGGCAATCAAAGAGAAAAACATTAAGATCCGGGATATCGCCTATGTTCTGGCTACGCATTACCATCCGGATCACATCGGTTTGGTAAGCGAGCTCATGAAGCAGGGGGTAAAGCTGCTTTTGCTGGATACGCAGGCCGCAGATGTGCACTTTGCCGATGAAATTTTCGGCAGAGAGAAGGGTCTGCAGTATGAGCCGATCGTTTTGGAGCAGGCAGTGACGATCCGCGCCGCAGAAAGCAGGGCTTTCCTGAAAGGGCTGGGGATCGATGGCCGGATCATCCCGACCACGAGCCATAGCAAGGACAGCCTGTCTTTGATCCTGGATAATGGCGAGTGCTTTGTCGGCGATTTGGAACCCATCGAATACCGGGAGGCCTACGGGCATAATGAGGAATTGGAGCAGGATTGGGCGCTGGTTCTGGCTTGCTCGCCGAAAGTGATTCACTATGCCCATGCAAACACAAAGTGTTTATAGGGGCAAAGCCCGGAGCTCGCCCATAAAAAATCCGACCTGTGATCATCATCACAGGTCGGATTTGCTGTTTCAGAGAGACCCCGGCAAAGGAGCCGAAGCTTTTGCCTGAGTGGAAGTGGAAGGCTGCTTATTTCTGGCAGCAGACCATGGCCACGGTGTTTACGATGTCATCGATGGAGCAGCCGCGGGAGAGGTCGTTCACGGGTTTGTTCATGCCCTGGAGCACCGGGCCGATGGCTTCGGCGCCGCTGAAGCGCTGAACTGCTTTGTAGCAGGCATTGCCGGTTTCCAGACCGGGGAATACCAGAACATTGGCATGGCCGGCAACGGGGCTGCCGGGGGCTTTGAATTCGCCCACGGAGGGAACGATGGCGGCATCCAGCTGCAGTTCGCCGTCAACCAGCAGTTCCTGATATTTTTCCTGTGCGATCTTGGTGGCTTCGGAGACCTTGTCCACCAGCTCATGCTTGGCGCTGCCTTTGGTGGAGAAGCTCAGCATAGCGATCTTGGGCTCGTCGATCCCGGCGATGTCTTTGGCGGTCTGTGCGGTGCACCAGGCCACTTCAGCCATCTGCTCAGCGGTAAGGGTGGGGTTCACAGCGCAGTCAGCAAAGACCAGCAGGCCGTCTTCACCAAACTGCTTGGTGGGGGTCAGCATCAGGAAAGCGCCGGAAACGGTGGAGATGCCGGGCTTGGTTTTGATGATCTCGAAGGCAGGGCGAAGCACATCACCGGTGGTGTTCAGCGCGCCGGCCACCATACCGTCACAGATGTCTTTATAAACCATCATGGTGCCGAAATACAGGGGCTTCAGCATGGTCTCACGGGCCTTTTCGATGGTCATGCCCTTTTTCTCACGCAACTTGCAGTAGGTTTCGGAGAAATCATCATACCATTCGGAGGCAGCGGGATCCACGATATCAACGCCGGTCAGATCAGCGCCGACTTCTGCTGCGACTTTCTGGACTTCTTCCACATTGCCGACCAGGCTGATGTGGGCAATTTTTTCTTTGGTCAGGATTTCAGCAGCTTTGACGGTGCGTTTTTCCGTACCTTCTGCCAGTACGATGTGCTTGCCAGCTTCCATAGCTCTTGCGCGAATGTTTTCGATCAGGCTCATGAGTATATCTCCTCCATAAATATATTGATGTTTCAAATTGACTCCGCTGCTGCGGGGTGCAGCAGGGAAAATGCTGCTATGGAATTATTATACAGTATAGAAGCCTTCCAGGCTAGTCTTTTTTCTTTTGTCAGAATTTTTTCTTGACGCAGAACAGCTGCTCTGCCGAAACGGCTCCGGCTATTGCCGGGGAGAAAAGCCCCCTCTTCCTGAAGCGGCCTTCCAGGCGGGACGGTTTTCCCGGGCTTGACGAAGATATGGAATTGTCCTAGAATAAAAGAAAGACTTTCCCGAAGGAGGCTGTATATGTCTTATCCCACCATCGGTTTTATCGGCTGCGGCACCATTGCCAGCGCATTGGCCACAGCGTTCTGCCAGGATGAAAGCCGTCCCTATCCTATTTTGCTTTCCCCCCGCAATGCGGAGAAGGCCGCCGCCCTGCAGAGTCGTTTCCCGAAGCGGATTCGGGTGGCAGGCTCCATGCAGGAGGTGCTGGACGGCGCGGACTGGGTCTTTCTGACCATCCTGCCCCAGGTGGGAGAGGAGGTCTGCCGCTCCCTGCGCTTCCGGCCGGAGCAGAAGGTCATCAACCTGATGACGGACATCAATCTGCCCCAGATCCGGGAATGGATCGGCCCCACGGCACTGCTGGCCCATCTGGTTCCTCTCTCTTTTGTGGCGGTGCGGCGTGGGCCCATCGTGCTCTATCCGCCCCTGCCGGAGGTGGAGGAGCTGATCCAGCCCATCGGGGATGTGGTGGCGGTGGATGACCGCTATCACGCGGCGGTGCTGGCGGCGGTCACGGCCTATGTAGCTTCTTATTTCATCCTGACCCAGCAGATCGTGGATTGGGCTTCTTCTCTGGGCGTGCCGGAGGATACGGCCAAGGATTACACCACGCGGATGTTTGCCGCTCTGGCCGGGCAGGGAGTGGATGCCACGCCGGAGCGCCTGCGGGAGCTGGCGGAGGAAATGACCCCCGGCGGCATCAATTATATGGTGCAGAAGTATATCCGGGAGAAGGATGCCTTTGCCCCCTGGACAGAGGCCATGGAGGCGGTCATGGCCCGGCTCTGCAAGAATATCCCCCATTAAGCGCATTCCTGAATAAAAAAGAACACAGCTGCGGCTTTATTCTTCGTCGTTGCTGTGTTCTTCTTTTTTGAGCAAAAGAAGCTTGCCTTCGGCTTCCTCTTCGCGGAGATAAAGCTCTTCGCATTCCTGCTGGGCGAGGATGAGCAGGGAAATGGCTTCCTCCGCGGCATAGAAGAGCTTTTGGTACATGGCTTTGTAGTCCGGTATAGAAATTCACCTCATGGATATAGTATAGGACATATAGTCCAATATTTCAAGTGGACGATATGTCCTGTTGTATCATTTTTCTGGGTGATTACTATGAGATTACGGATCCGTGATCTGCGGGAAGACTCGGATTTAACGCAAAAGCAGGTGGCTAAATACCTTCTCTGCGATCAGTCTCTGTATTCAAAGTATGAGCGGGGAGAACGGGTCATCCCTGTGGATATTCTGGTCAGGCTGGCTGAATTTTATCAGACCAGCGTGGATTATCTGCTGGGGCTGACGGAGCGGAAGGAGCCTTATCGCTAGGTGCAGGGCTTATTTATATGAATTAAAAAAGCAGCACAGCCTTTTGCTGTGCTGCTTTCTTTATGTTTTCGCTTCCGGCTCAGAATGCGGCCAGAACCTTTTCCAGCATGGCCCGAACAGCTTCGGGATTCTCCTTTTCCCCCACAAAATTCAGGGAATAAAAAAGCTCATCCTGCACGAAAAAGGCTTCGATCGAGAAATACCTCGCATCATCGTCATCCGCTGTGACGAGCATGGCCGTATTCCCGTTGTCCATGGGGTATTCTTCCATGTGGTAAGTGGCCTGGCTGCCGGCCTGCCGGAAATATCTGCGGGAAAAGCTTTCTTCTTCCTCGCAATGGAAGACAATGCTCATTTGCAGGCGGGCGGAATCCAAACGATAGCCGCTGTCTATGTTGAGGTTACGCAGTTCCCGCTGTGGGGTGGCGGCCCATCTCAGGGAAATATGCTCGTCTTTCTTTTCCAGTGGCATGCCGATGTGAGTAGCCTGCTCCAGCCAGCTGCAGTCCTCCAAGGGGTTATAGACTGAGTAGCCCAGGAATTCCACGCATTCCTCCATGGTGGCAAAGTCCTCAACCGTGCTGCCAATGGAGGCGCCAAGGGGGTTGAAGCTGGCTTCATCCAGCCCTTTTTGGATGTTCTCAGAAAAATCTGCGGCAGTAAAGCGTTTCAGCTCCGTTTCCACCTGGAAGCCCTTGCCCGCCAGCTCTTCTTCCACCTCTGTGATGCGGATTTCCCCATAGGGAGAGGTGCCGCAGGCGGTGAGCAGAAGGAGGGTCGGTATCAACAGGAACAAAGTAAGGTATCGTTTCATGAGTATTGCAGCTCCTTTCTGTAGTGATTTTAAAAATTTTTATCGAAACAGTTATACTCAAATATAATTATAATATGTTTTTACCTGCAGCGCAAGGGAAGGCCTCTCCTTCTCCCAAATAAAACCTCCACAGCCTTTTGCTGTGCCTGTAAAATAAAAATCCTCCCTATGATCATAGGGAGGATTTTTCTATGCTGCGCCACGCAAAGCCGCTTAAAATTCACAAAGCCGGGGCTATTCCCAGTTTTTGCAGATATCCACCCATTGCAGGCAGGCGGAATGC
>JAFSHU010000158.1 GCA_017440145.1 Bacillota bacterium | reverse complement strand
TGCAGCGAAAGCGGCTTGCCGCTTGCGATAGATTTCCTATGCAGGAGGAAGAAATATGGATATTATCATCGGTTCTGATCATGCGGGCTTTGCCGCCAAGGAATATGTGAAGGAATTGCTGGCCCAGCGGGGCCTTTCTGTGGAGGATAAGGGCTGCTTCAGCGAGGAAAGCGTCCATTATCCCATCTACGGGAAGGCTGTGGCAAAGGCCATTGCCGCCGGGGAAGCGCCCCGGGGCATTCTGATCTGCGGCACCGGCATCGGCATCAGCCTGGCTGCCAACAAGGTGAAGGGCATCCGCGCCGCACTCTGCCATGATGCGTTCACCGCCCGCGCCTCCCGGGAGCACAATGACGCCAATATCCTGGCCATGGGCGCCCGCGTCCTCAGCCTGGAGCAGATCAAGGAGATCGTGGAGATCTGGCTGGATACCGAATTCCTGGGCGGCCGCCATGCGGAACGCGTGGCCATGATCGAAGAGGATTAGTTTAATAGCGTAAAACCGTTCCTCTTTGAAAAGAGGAAGGCTTGAAAAGAAGCTAAAGCCCCCACTTTTTTGAAAAAAGTGGGTCAAAAAACTTTAAAGTTTGGGTCGGTGCTTCTGATCAGAGCTGCAGTTCCAAAAAATAAGTGTTTTCCTGCTTCTTCTTTTGTAAAAAGAAGAAGGGTTTTACCAGGGGCTTTGCCCCGTTCAACAAAGGAGGATTCCTATGCGCCAAAGCTGGGATGAATATTTCATGTCCATCGCCCATCTGGTAAAGACCCGCTCCACCTGCCTGCGCCGGCATGTGGGGGCGGTGGCGGTCTCCCCGGAGCATCGCATCCTGGGGACGGGCTACAACGGCCCTCTGCCGGGTGTACCCCACTGTGACGAGGTGGGCTGTCTCCGGCAGCAGCTGGGCATTCCCTCCGGGCAGCGGATGGAGATGTGCCGCGCCCAGCATGCAGAGGCAAATGTTTGCAATTTCGCGGCCCGCTACGGCCTGCCCCTGAACGGCGCCATCATGTATGTGACGGATCGGCCCTGCTCCTCCTGCCTGAAGGCCATGGTCACCAGCGGCATCCGGAAGGTGATCTTCGACGGGGATTACCCGGACGAGCTTTCCGTGCAGCTGGCGGAGGAATCCGGGCTGGAGCTGGTTCGTTTCTCTGATATTATCCAGAAAAAGGAGGATTGACCGATGAAGGTCATTTCCGTTTTTGGCACCCGGCCGGAGGCCATCAAGATGGCCCCCCTGCTGAAAGCCATGCAGGCCAGCCGCAAGCTGGAATCCATCGTAGCCGTTTCCGCGCAGCACCGGGAGATGCTGGATCAGGTGCTGCAGCTTTTTGATATTCGCCCCAATTATGATCTGAACCTGATGCGCCCGGGGCAGACCCTCAGCGACATCACCAGCGCCGTGCTGAGCGGCCTGCACCCCATTCTGGAGCAGGAAAAGCCGGATCTGCTGCTGGTGCATGGGGATACCACCACCACCTTTGCGGCGGCGCTGGCTGCCTATTATCATCAGGTGCCGGTGGGCCATGTGGAGGCCGGTCTGCGCAGCGGGGACAAATACGCCCCCTATCCGGAGGAATGCAACCGCCGCCTGACGGGCGTGCTGACGGATCTGCATTTTGCCCCCACGGAAACTGCCGCCGCCAATCTGCGGTTGGAAAAGGTTCCGGAGCAGCAGATCTTCATCACCGGGAACACGGTCATTGACGCCCTGCTCTCTGCCCTGGAGAAGCCCTGCCCCCTGGATGGCCTGGGGCTGGAGCAGGTGGATTGGACGAAAAAGGTCATCCTGATGACCTGCCACCGCCGGGAAAACTGGGGCGAGCCCATGGAGCAGATCTTCACTGCCACCGCAGATTTCCTGCGGGCCAATCCCGATTGTCAGCTGGTCATTCCGCTGCATAAGAACCCCCTGGTGCGGGAGATCGCCTATCGCTGCCTGGGCGGCAGCGCACAGGTGCATTACTGCGAGCCTCTGGATTACCTGCCCTTCTGCCATGTGATGAAAAAGAGCCACCTGGTGCTGACGGACAGCGGCGGCCTGCAGGAGGAAGCCCCTGCTCTGGGCAAGCCCGTGCTGGTGCTGCGGGATGTGACGGAGCGGCCGGAGGCAGTGGAGGCCGGTACGGCGATGCTGGCCGGTACCGGCTATGACAGCGTATTTCGTCATCTGGAGATGCTCTTTGATCAGCCGGAGCTTTACGCCCGGATGGCGCAGGCCCGGAACCCCTATGGGGATGGGCATGCTGCGGAGCGCATCGCCGCCATTCTGGAAGCCCGCGCCGAGCAGATGGAGAAGCAGGCTTAGTTTTTGCATGAAGAAAGCCCCTGCCTTGGCTGGATGCCCGTAAAACAGTGAAGCAGAGCCTGCACCGTTTTCGCGGATCGCCGGATGGGCTGGGGATACAACAGGGAAAAAGAGTGATGCCGGACCGACAGGCCGGGCAGCACTCTTTTTTTGTTTTGATCGGAATTTTTGTTGCCGGGGACAGCCCGGGAAAAGGATCTTATCTGCACGCGCTGCAGCTTGCTTGCTTGAAAACCGGAAAAATTTATGCTATAATTATCCAAATATGGCCTTAGGCAAAAGGAGCTGACGAAGGTGCGGCCGCAGAGGACAATCGCTGACGTATGCAGGCAGGTGAAGCATAGCTCTGCTCCTTTTTTCGGTCAGGGGTTTTCTGCAAATTCCATTTGTGATTTTTCCGGCGTATCCCGCTCTTATGTTTACGAATGGGCTGCGCCTTTTTGCCTTTCTGCGGCAGCAGCCGGGGAAGAAACAGCGAAGCACATATGGGCGCTTCTGAACGCTGCTTTTGAACCGGAATTTTTCCGACAAGGGGAATAAGCGTATAAGGCAAACCTCAGATTTACACCGCATGCATTTCCGAAAGGAGAAACATATATGAAAAAACAGATTCTCAGTATCCTGTTGATCCTGCTGCTGAGCATGGGTCTGATCTCCACAGCAATGGCTGTGGGCGGGGCCAATGGCAGCAGCGAGGCACCCGAAAGCATCGAGCTTTTCGAGAAGGCATATATTTCCAGCTCTGATCTGGAGCTTGATGGCTTCCCCTCTGAGGAGGAGCTTTTTGCTGGCTATGTGCAGAAGCTCATGGATGAATCCATCTATGGGGATTCCGGCGCCTTCTTTGGCAGATTGGCCCGGGAACAGCTGGATGATTTCAATAAGCTGCTCTATGATGAGCTGCTGAATTTCATCGAAGAGGTGGCAGCGGGCGAGCGCTCCAGCACCAGGTTCGAAATCACCCTCCCGCAGGAGATCGTGGACAGCGAGCTCACGGTCAGCGGCAATGGCCAGGAGGAGCTCGTCAGCGCGCTCAGCAGCCTGATCGAAACCAAGATCGATCTGAGTCTGCTTTCTGATGCACTGCTCTACGATCACCCTTATGAGCTGTATTGGCATGATAAGACCGGCGGCGCGGATAAAATGAACGCCTTTGGCTATAGCTATGGCATGGCGTTCAGCGGCCATGATGGCAATGACTATACCAGCGGAAAAATCGCCAGCCTCGGCTTTTTCCTGGAGGTATCCCCGGCTTATCAGGCGGCGGGCTATAGTGAAGAGGCCCCGGCAGTGGATACGGCAAAGACCGGCGCTGCTTCCCAGCTGATCGTTGACCCGAACGATGAGCGGGAAACCAATGTGGAAAAGGCCCTGGCCGCAGCAGCAGGCTGCAGCACGGATTATGAGAAGATCATGGCCTTTGCCCAGTGGATCTGCGACAGCGTGGAATACAATTATGATGCAGCAGATGATGATTGGCAGGGCGGCTATGGCGACCCCTGGCAGCTGATCTATGTGTTCGATGGCCTCCCCGGGACGAAGGTGGTCTGCGAGGGCTATTCCAAAGCCTTCCAGTATCTCTGCGATCTTGCCGGGATCGAATGCTATTCCGTCAGCGGGCGCACCGGCGAAAACCATATGTGGAACATCGTCCGCCTGAATGGGCAGAGCTACATCGTGGATGTGACCAACAGCGATGCCGGCAGCATTGGGCATCAGGGCGGTGAGCTGCTGGTGGGCTATGCCAGCAGCGGCTCCGTTGCAGAGGGCTATACCATCAGCGTTTCCTCCACGAATGCCCAATACATATATAATGAAGATATGAAGGCGCTGTGGGGCAGCGATGACAGCAGCATTTTGAAGCTGGCCACTGCGGAATATGAAGAGCCGGAAATCATCAACTATACCATCACGGCCACTGCCTCCCCCACAGAGGGCGGCACGGTCAGCGGTGCCGGCAGCTATGAAGAAAACGCGGACGTGACCCTCACTGCCACGGCCAACGAAGGCTACGAATTCGTGGAATGGCAGGAAAACGGCAGCCAGCTCAGCACGGATGCAAGCATCAGCTTCACCGCAATGGCAGACCGGACGCTGGTAGCAATCTTCGAGAAGCAGGAACCGCCGGTAGTCTCCCTCACCAAGGGCGATGGCGAAGCTGAATATTATACTACCCTGGGCGCAGCTGTGACGGCAGCGGGAAGCTGCGTTGCAGCGGATGCAGCAGTCCTGACCCTGCTGGATGACATCGACCTGGGCGAGGATTACCAGGGGATCGGCTCCGGTGTTTTCACCCTGGATCTGAACGGCTTTGATATTATCTGCGACAGCTTCATGGATGCCGCATTGGCCGTCTATAACGCCGGTACTGTGCTGAGCATCACCGACAGCAGCCAGGAAAAGAGCTCTGAGGTAAGAGACATAAATATCTATGCTGGTACTGTGAACATCGGTGGCGGTACCTTCGACGGCGTGATCGCCAATGGCGGCAACGTGAACATCACGGGCGGCAGCTTTGACGGCATGGGTTACGGTCTTTACGTCTATAGCGGCACCATCACACTCTCCCTGCCGGAAGGCGGCGGGGATGGCGCGACCTTCCCCGGCGGCATCACGGTGAGCGGCACTACCCTCAATGCCATCCTGGGCGAGGGCGCAGCCTACTGGCAGGGCAATAAGATGATCATCCTGACGGCGGATGCTACGGAGATCACCGGCGGCGATGTGACCATCAAGAAAGCCTGTGACCACAGCGGCAATACCAACGAAAGCGGCACGGACAATGAAGATGGCACACACAGCATCAGCTGCTCCGAATGCTCGGTAGAGATACAGCGAGTATTCCATGAATACGGCGAAAGTGGAATCTGCGGCGTCTGCGAAAATCAGGCAGTGGCCAGTCTCACCAAAGACGGCGGCACTCCGACCTATTTCTACGCTTTGGATGCAGCATTGAACGGGGCAAGTTCCTGCACTGCTGCGGACGAAGCAGTCCTGAGCCTGCTGGATGACATCGACCTGGGCGAGGATTACCAGGGGATCGGCTCCGGTGTTTTCGCCCTGGATCTGAACGGCTTTGATATTATCTGCGACAGCTTCATGGATGCCGCATTGGCCGTCTATAACGCCGGTACTGTGCTGAGCATCACTGATAGCAGCCAGGAAAAGAGCTCTGAGGTAAGAGACATAAATATCTATGCTGGTACTGTGAACATCAGTGGCGGTACCTTCGACGGCGTGATCGCCAATGGCGGCACCGTGAACATCACGGGCGGCAGCTTTGACGGCATGGGTTACGGTCTTTACGTCTATAGCGGCACCATCACGCTGGGCCTACCGGAAGGCGGCGGGGATGGTGCGACCTTCCCCGGCGGCATCACAGTGAGCGGCACTACCCTCAATGCCATCCTGGGCGAGGGCGCAGCCTACTGGCAGGGCAATAGCATGATCACCCCGGCGGATGATGCAACGAGCATCAGCGGTGGCGATGTAGTCATCAAGGCAGCACCCCCCACCTACTCCGTAAGCATCTCCGACAGCATCGCAAACGGCAGCGTCACCGCAGATAAAGAAAAGGCGGTGGAGGGCGAGCAGGTCAAGCTCACGGTTGAGCCTGATGATGGCTATTTGCTGGATTCCCTCAGCGTCAGCGGCGGGATCACGCCGGTACAGAATGGTGAATTCACCTATGTTTTCAACATGCCTGCAAATGCGGTTGAAGTTTCGGCCACCTTCAAGACCGAAATTCCTACCATAACGCTTTCCTCGAACAGAGAAGTCTGCTCTTATAAGGATTCGCCTACGCTTACCATGAGCTTCTCCGAGCAGC
>JAFSHU010000157.1 GCA_017440145.1 Bacillota bacterium | reverse complement strand
CGATCAGGGCTTCTGTACTCATCTCGGGCAAAAGCTCTTCCGGAAGATTGCATTTTGCCAGCTTTTCCTCATTGCTGCCGTGTCCCCAGCCCGGCTGTTCTGTGACCACGCTGAAATCATAGGGCTCGGTGATGCTGTAGCCGATTCCCTCGTCTCTCAGCTCTTCGATGATCCCTTCCATATAAGCAAGTTTCTGAAGATGGATAAAGGCGGAACCCTCCACCTTTTCCTCCTTCAGCAGCGCCAGCTGGGCTTCCATGGTTTCCACGGCATCCTCCCGCCGGAAGAGCTCCTGCACTGCATTGAAATCCCGCAGGCTTTCGAACATGAGCTTGGGCTCGCCGGGGGTGTTTATATCCATGGCGTAGCTCATCAGCGGGTAATCCCGCACGCTCAACACCAGGGCTTCGGTGCTCATCCCCTGCAATATCTCTTCGGGGATGTTCATTTTCTGGCGGGCGTGGGAAAGGGGCGGCGCTTCCTCGCTGGCTACTTCGGAAATTTCCTCCCAGAAGGCCTCCCAGTTCTCATCCCCGGGATAAGTGGGGTAGATATAGGCGCCGGTGGCTTCATCAATTTGTGGGGCTGGCTCCCCGCAGGCGGGAAGCAGCAGGAGGCAGCAGAGCAGCAGGCTCAGCCACATCATAGGCTTTTCTTTCATGGATAAGCTCCTTTCTGCTTGCGCGCGCAAGGCCCATAGAGCGCGAAAATCAACTGCTATGCGTCAGGAAAAAGCGGCCTGGCCCACGGGTATCACCCCTTTTCAGAAAGATTTCCGGGAAAAGTAAACTCTCTTATTTTAATCATATCATGGAAACTCATAAATAACAAGATTTTTACTTGCATATAAGTCATATATAAGAAATAAGCTAAATTTTTTCTAGAACAAGTTTCAAATCCCCATAGATTTTTCTCTTGAATTGAAAATGCGCTCCTTTTTTCTGGAAGCGAGCCGCTGTGCCTTAATTTTTGGCCTGCCGCCTTGCATCAGAGCCGGCCACTGCAAATATAAAAAAAGCTGCTTTCCCGAAGGAAAGCAGCTTTTGCTATAGGCTTGATCTTAGTGACCGGCACAGGATTCGCAGGATTCGCAGTGGCCTGGGCAGCTTTTCAGCTCATCGCCGTATTCGATGCCGTTCCGGTCATAATAATCCTTCACCGCAGCGCGGACAGCTTCTTCTGCCAGCACAGAGCAGTGGATCTTATTGGTGGGCAGGCCATCCAGGGCTTCCACCACGGCTTTGTTGGAGAGCTCCAGGGCTTCCTTGATGGATTTGCCCTTGATCATCTCCGTGGCCATGGAGCTGGTGGCGATGGCGGAGGCGCAGCCGAAGGTGTTGAATTTCACATCGGTAATGATGTCATCCTCGACTTTGATGAAGATCCGCATGATGTCACCGCATTTGGCGTTGCCGACTTCGCCGACGCCGTCTGCGTCATCCATCTTGCCAACATTGCGGGGGTTGGTGAAATGATCCATTACTTTATCGCTATATAACATGGGGCAGTTCTCCTTTCTCTAATTTTTCCCAGACCGGGGAGATCCCCCGGAGATATTCCACCACCTTGGGAACCGTGGCGATGATGTGATCCACTTCTTCCTCGGTGTTGTATTCGCTTAAAGTGAGGCGCAGGGAGCCGTGAGCGACCTCGTGGGGGCGGCCCAGAGCCAGCAGCACATGGCTGGGATCCAGGGAGCCGGAGGTGCAGGCAGAGCCGGAGGAGGCGGCGATGCCGTTCTGATCCAGCCAGAGCAGGAGGGATTCGCCCTCGATGCCCTCAAAGCACATGTTCACATTGCCGGGCAGGCGCTTTTCGGGGTGGCCGTTCAGGATGCTGTGGGGAATGCCGGAAAGACCCTGAATGAGCTTGTCCCGCAGCTTCTGCACATAGGCAGTGCTTTCTTCCATATGCTCCAGGCAATCCTGGAAGGCAGCTGCCATGCCGATGATGCCGGGCAGATATTCCGTACCGGCGCGCTTGCCCCGTTCCTGGGCGCCGCCTTCGATCAGATTGTGCAGGATGATGCCCTTGCGGACGTAGAGCAGGCCCACGCCCTTGGGGCCGTGGAATTTGTGGGCAGCCAGGGAGAGCATATCGATCTGCATGGCCTCCACATCGATGGGCAGATGCCCGGCGGCCTGAACGGCGTCGCAGTGGAAGAGCACGCCCTTCTCCCGGCAGATGGCGCCGATCTCCGCCACAGGCTGGATGGTGCCGATCTCGTTATTGGCAAACATGATGGTGACCAGGCAGGTATCCTCCCGGATGGCATCCGCCACCTGCTGGGCGCTGATCATGCCGTCCTTGTCCACGGGCAGCAGGGTAATCTCCCAGCCTTCTTTTTCCAGGCGCTTCAGGGTATGCAGCACAGCGTGATGCTCGATGCTGGTGGTGATGATGTGCATTTTGCCTTTTTTCTTACCCAGGAGCGCGGCGGAGAAAATGGCCTGGTTATCGGCCTCGGAGCCGCCGGAGGTGAAGTAGATCTCCCGGGGCTGGGCATTGATGCCGGCGGCCATGGTGGCGCGGGCAGCTTCCAGCTTTTCGGCAGCTTCCTGCCCGATGCTGTGCAGGCTGGAGGGGTTGCCGTAGCATTCCTGCATGGCGGCGATGGTGGCAGCCAGAGCAGCGGGGCTCATGGCGGTGGTTGCCGCGTTATCTGCGTAAACGTACATATATATACCTCCTTCATCCCCTGTTCAGGGACGAATCATTGGATTTCCTATCAATTTACTGCGATATAAACATAGCATGGCTGGAAAACAAAGTCAAGCATTCGCAAAAAAATAGTTTTTTATCCGCGGATCCCCCCGGGGAACAGGGAGTTGTTTCCCGGCTTTGCCGGGAAACAGTTATGAGTTGAGAGTTATGAGTTGAGAGTTGCGGTGGCGTATCGAAGGCTTGCCTTCGATACGCATGGAAAGGAAAGAAGGAGGGCTTTCCTTGTGTCATTGCGAGGAAGGCAAGCTGTGGGCTTACAACGCAAGGCCCAGCTTGGCAACGTGGCAAACTTCGGGCTAAGTTTCTGCAGGATGTTACCTTAGGATTGCCACGTCGTTTTGCTGGAAAATACTTCGTATTTTTGCAGTAAATTCTTCCTCGCAATGACACAAGCTGTGTTTCCGCAGCAGGCCAAAAACAAGTGTTTTTTGACCCACTTTTTTCTAAAAAAAGTGGGGATTTCCCCCGGAAAAACCGGTAAGCCGTCCCTTTCTTGAAAGAAAGGGACACAAAGAACTTTAATATTGGACTGCTGCTTGCCGGGGATCACAGAGCCGGAATGGAGCCTTCGAAAAAAGCGGCGGTTTGTAAAAGCCCGTAAGCTGCAAGAAAAGATTTCTCCCCCGGACTGTGCTTTCGCTTCCTCTTTCCGCGGGGAAAGTCATTTTCCCCGGGGGATTTTTGTGTTATAATAGAAGCATACGAGGGCATACAGCGGCTGGGGGCATCCGGCGATATGGCTGCGGTGGAAAATTTCTGATGCAGCCCCTATTCTTCCAGAGCTTTTTTCAGCCTCCCCAGGAAGGAATCCTCCGCCCATCCGCTGAGCAGGGAGGGCATTTCATCGCTGCCGCTTACAATGGCGGAAAGCCGGAGCTTCCCCTCCGCCTCAAAAAGGCAAAGGCTTAGGCTCAGGCAGCTGCTGGCCCGCAGGCTGTAACGCTCAAAGACCAGATGGCTGCAGCGGGCGCCCGGGCTGCGGAAGTCCTGCCGCCCGGCAAGGCTGGCGCTGTTCCTGCCGCCGGTGAGCTCGTTCAGGATCTTTTGCAGGATCCGATCAAAATCACCTGTCAGCTCTTGTTCCAGTTTTGCCATAATCTGTCTCCTTTCTCTGCTGCCGCTCTTAGAGCAGCTCTTCCAGGGTGGAAAGGAAGGCCGCTTCCCCCCAGGTGTTGAATTTGAAGAAAACGCCTTCGCTGCCCCCGGTGCTGCAGGCGGAAAGCCGGATCACATCCCCGGATTGGAAGAGCACCAGCGTCAGGCTGAGGCGGTTGCTGCCGCTAAAGCTGTAACGCTCAAAGACCCGGACGCTGCAGCGGGAGCCCTCTCCGTAAAAATCGCTCTCTTCCTCCAGGCTGGCGCTGAGGCTGCTCTGCAGAATACCCTTTTCCAACCGCTGCAGGAGCTGATCAAAATCTCCCACCAGTTCACGTTCCAGTTTTGCCATGGTTTTTCCTCCTCTTTTTGAAGATGCATATATTATAGCAGAAAGAAGCTTGTTTTTACAGCAAATTTTGCAGGAAGAGTCCTATCCTTCCGCGAATGTTATCATTTTGGAGTTTTCGGCAAAATGCAGGCTCGGCCTGTCCTTTTCCCGGCAAAAAAGAGGGGCTTCCCGCCTTTGGAGCGGGCTGCGGCAAATGCGCTGCCGTCCCGAAAGGCCGATCCCCTTTTTGCAGGGGCTTTTGATCCGGTATTGGTTTGAGAATTTATTATAAAAGAATTCGTTCGCAAAGGAGTGCAAGAACATGAAAAAAGTCGCCATTATCATGGGCAGCGACAGCGATCTGCCCATCGTGGAAAAAGCCTTCCCCGTCCTGCGGGAATATGGCATCCCCTTTGAGGCCCATGTTTTTTCCGCCCACCGCACCCCGGATGAGGCAGCGGGCTTTGCCGCCGCAGCTGCCCGGCAGGGCTTTGGCGTCATCATCGCCGCAGCAGGCATGGCTGCCCATCTGGCAGGCGCCCTGGCTGCCCAGACCACTCTGCCTGTGATCGGCATCCCCATCGGCGGTGCCATCCTGGATGGCATGGACGCCCTGCTGGCCACGGTGCAGATGCCCCCTGGCGTTCCTGTGGCAACCGTGGGCATCAACGGCGCGGCCAATGCAGCCCACCTGGCTGCTCAGATCCTGGCGCTTTCTGATCCGGATCTGACCGGCCGCATGAACGACAAACGGGAAGCTATGCGCGCCCAGGTACGGAAAAAAGACGCTGCGCTTCAGGAAAAACTGGCACAGGCCTGCGAATAAGGAGGAGCTATGAGTAATCTGCATGAAGAATGCGGCGTGTTCGGCATTTGCAGCCAGCAGCCCCGCGCTTTGGCAAACAGTGTGTATTACGGCCTCTTCGCCCTGCAGCACCGCGGGCAGGAGAGCTGCGGCATCGTGGTAAACGATGACGGCGTGCTCAGCTCCTACCGGGATACCGGCCTGGTGGGGGATGTGTTCACTCCGGAGGTCCTCTCCCGCCTGCCCAAGGGCACCATGGCTATGGGCCATGTGCGCTACGGCACTGCGGAAAACGCCAGCCGGGTCAATGCCCAGCCCCTGGTGGTCAAGCATATCAAGGGCAATATGGCCCTCTGCTATAACGGCAGCATCACCAATTTCCATGAGCTTCGGGATGAGCTGGAGCTGAAGGGCTCCCTCTTCCACACGGATTGCGATGTGGAAGTGATCGCCTACCTCATCATCCAGGAACGCATCCAGACCGGCTCCATCGAGGAAGCGGTGGTTCGGGCCTGCGCCCGTCTGGAGGGCGCTTATTCCCTGCTGGTCATGTCCTCCGGCAAGCTGATCGCTGCCCGGGATAAGCGGGGCTTCCACCCCCTGAGCCTGGGGCAGACCGAGGACGGCGACCTGGTGGTTGCCTCCGAATCCTGCGCGCTGGATGCGGCGGAGGCTCGCCTGCTGCGGGATGTGGAGCCCGGCGAGGTGCTGGTCTTTGATAAGAACGGCATGCGCTCCCTGCGGGATCACTGCGGGACGGTTCCCCGCAGCCTCTGCGTTTTTGAATTCGTCTATTTTGCCCGCCCGGATTCCATCATCGATGGTATGGCTGTGCATACAGCCCGCAACCGGGCCGGGGCCTTCCTGGCCAAATCCTACCCGGTGGAGGCGGATGTGGTCATCGGCGTGCCGGATTCCGGCATCGACGCCGCCATCGGCTATGCCCAGGAATCCGGAATCCCCTATGGCATCGGCCTGCTGAAAAACAAATACATCGGCCGCACCTTCATCGCCCCCGGCCAGGAAAGCCGGGAGGACAAGGTGCGCATCAAGCTGAATCCCATCTCCTCCACGGTCAAGGGCAAGCGGGTGGTTCTCATCGATGATTCCATCGTCCGCGGCACCACCAGCGCCCGCATCGTCCGCCTCCTGCGGGAAGCCGGTGCCAAGGAGATACATATGCGTGTCACCGCGCCGCCCTTCATCTATCCCTGCTATTACGGGACGGATATTCCCAGCCGGGATGTGCTGATCGCCTACCGCATGAGCCATGAGGAAATGGTGAAGCACATCGGTGTGGACAGCCTGGGCTTCCTGAAGCTGGAGGATGTGAAATGCATCGCGGATCAGTGCCCGGATGGTTTCTGCACCGCCTGCTTTGACGGCATCTATCCCACGCCCACCCCGGCGGAAGTGAGCAAGGCCCGCTTCGCCACCAAACTCTCTGCCAAGGAGGAAAACAAATGAGCAGCCAAAGTGAAAGCTACAAACAGGCCGGTGTGGACATCACCGCCGGTTACAAAGCAGTTGACCTGATGAAGCCCCACATTGCCCGCACCATGAATGCAGGCGTTCTCTCCGGCATCGGCGGCTTCGGCGGCCTTTTCGCGCCCCCCATCGCCGGCATGCAGGAGCCTGTGCTGGTCAGCGGCACTGACGGCGTCGGCACCAAGCTGAAGCTGGCCTTCCTGCTGGACAAGCATGACACCGTGGGCATCGACTGCGTGGCCATGTCCGTGAACGATGTGGTCTGCAGCGGCGCACAGCCCCTTTTCTTCCTGGATTACATTGCCTGCGGCAAAAATATCCCGGAACGCATCGCCGACATCGTGAAGGGCATCGCCGAGGGCTGCGTGCAGTCCGGCTGCGCCCTGATCGGCGGGGAAACCGCGGAAATGCCCGGCTTTTACCCTGTGGATGAATACGATCTGGCCGGCTTCTGCGTGGGTCTGGTGGATCGCCCCCGCATTCTGGATCAGGAGACCATGCAGGCCGGGGACGTGCTGATCGCCATGCCCTCCACCGGCGTTCATTCCAACGGCTTCTCCCTGGTGCGGAAGGTCTTTGATCTGGAAGGTAAGGATCTGCACCTTTACTGCGACGAGCTGGGCATGGAGCTGGGCGAGGCCCTGCTGACCCCCACCGCCATCTATGTGAAGCCCCTGCTGGCTCTGATGGAGCAGGTGCAGGTGCGCTCCGCTGCCCATATCACCGGCGGCGGCTTCTATGAGAATATCCCGCGCTGCCTGCCCGAAGG
>JAFSHU010000156.1 GCA_017440145.1 Bacillota bacterium | reverse complement strand
CCTTTCTCCCAGCATATGATCTGCACAAAAGCACTTTTTATCTAATGTTCAGATTGCCTTTGTTGAATTTATGTCAATTCTATGCTAAAATGAAAATATATGGTTCTAACTTACTGGCGAACGTGTTCTAATTTGTTTCAGTAACTGCTGTGAAAAAGAGAAAGGAGCGAAGCCCGATGAAAAAACGAAGCCTCTGTTTGTCTCTGCTCTGCCTGCTGCTTCTGCTGCTTTCTGCCTGCGCCGGGGAAGCCCCCGATGAAGCGGAAGCCCCGGGAAGCCCGGAACTCTCCGCAGAGACAGAAATCCCGGAAGAAACTCCGGAAACACCTGCGGCAGGAGAAAAGATCGGCATCATCAGCCCCTATCAGAATCTGAACCTGCGCGTCCTGGCCGAAACCGCGAAGCCGGAGGACTATGTTTGCAGCTATTGGTCTGACGAATATCCCTTCGAAACGGAGAAGATCGTGGAATGCATTGAGGCTTCACTGAATGACCCGGAGGTGGGCCTGCTCCTGATGAATTCTGTCCATGGGGATATCGCCGCAGCCCTGGAAAAAACAGCAGAGCTGCGGCCGGAGGTCCCCCGTTTTGTTTGCCTGAGCGACAGCATGGTAGAGGGGCTTCCCCGCCAGGCTGATCTGCTGCTGGATTTTGACTATCCCGCTCAGGCGAAGCGCATGGTGGAGCAGGCTGTGGAGATGGGCGCGGAGAATCTGGTCTATTATGAGTACTGGGAGTGGAAAAACCGGCCGGAGGTGGCGGAGGAGCTGGAACGGATGGAGGAAATTTGCCGGGAGCTGGGGATTTCCTATCAAGCGGCGCTGGGCCCGGAGGCCATGGGCCACGAAAGCTACATCTTCGTACCGAAGGACCTGGCCAGGAGAGTGACGGAGCTGGGGGAAAAGACGGCCTTCTGCAGCAGCGCCGGGAATTTGCAGCATGTGCTGATCGCTGCCGTTCTGGAGCATGGGGGAATTTACCCCGGGCCGGTCTGTCCGGAGCGGCTCGTGGATCCGGCGGAGGATATTCTGGGCAGCAGCCGGGAAGAGGACGATTTGAAGACCGGCTATTCCATCAGCCACCTGGACGCCCGGCAGCAGCTGCGGGAGAAGGGTCCGGATGGGCGCATCGCGGATTTCCCCATCAGCTATTCGGAGCTGGAGCTGCGGGCGGCCTATGAATATGCCCGGCTCTGGCTGGCCGGGGAGCTGCCGGAGCAGGGCGTGGATAAGGCGGCTCTGCTGCGGATCATGGAAGAGATCAGCGGCGGCTACTGCTATGTGGATTTTGCCCGGGAGGGCGAAGAAGCTTCTGAAAGCCACATCCTGTATTACATGGAGCCGCAGCTGGTGGAATGGGAGTAGGCCGGAACGGAAACAGTTATGAGTTATGAGCTTAGAGTTATGAGTTGTGGAGGCGTATCAAAGGCTTTGCCTTTGATGCGCATGGGAAAGGGGAAGGCAAGCGATTGTCATTGCGAGGAAGTTTTTGCTGCGGAGATATATAATATCTCCCAGCAAAACGACGTGGCGAATCTCTCGGTTTCCCGGCGAAGCCGGGAAACCTTTCAAAAAGGAGCTGTCGCCACAGG
>JAFSHU010000021.1 GCA_017440145.1 Bacillota bacterium | reverse complement strand
TTTTTTCAAAAAAGTGGGGGTCTACCCTGCTTTGGGGAAAAGCAAAACCGCCGCTTTTTTAGAAAAGCAGCAGCAAAAACACTTCTTTTTGCCGCCGTCCAGCCAGCTATATCCAAAAGATTGCCACGTTGTTTTGCTGGAAAATCTTTCATATTTTCTCAGCAAAAGCTTCCTCGCAATGACAATGGGGCAGGCTTCTCCTGCAGGCCGGCAAACGAAAAAGCCCCTCCGCATGGAGGGGCTTTGTTGTGCCTGTATGTATTGCTTTATGCTGTGTTTATTTGCTGTGAATGTAGAGAATGCCCAGGGTATTGTTGCCGCAGTGGCAGGTGACGGTGCCGCCGGCCACGGTTTCCAGGACAGATTCGAAGGGCTGGCATTCTGCCACAGTCCTCTGCACCTCCCGGCTAATCTCCGCATCGATGCCGGAGTGGGTGACGAAGCAGCGCTGCAGCTCGAGGCCCTCTGTATTTTCCAGCCGATCCTTCACATAATTGACCAGGCATTTCTTCAGGGAGCCACGGTATTTCCGGGCTACCCGCAGCTTGCCCTCGCTCACCTCGATGCAGGGATGCAGGTGCAGCAGGGTGGCGCCCATGGCGGCCACGGCAGAGCAGCGCCCGCCCTTTACCATATAATCCAGACGATCCAGAAGGAAGCTGGTATCGATCCGGGGGATCAGATCCTGCAGCTCAGCGAGGATCTCCTCCACGGAGTGAGTCCCTTCCCGGGCCAGTTCCGCAGCGCGCAGAGCCACAAGCCCCTCCCCGGCGCTGAGGTTCTGAGAATCCACCACATAGACGTTGGAGAACTCCTCTGCTGCCAGACAGGCATTCTGATAGGAGCTGGAGAAGCCGGAGCCGATGGAGATGTGGATGACGGCATCGTATTCCTCCATGAAGGGGGTGAACAGGCGGATATAATCAGCAATGTTCAAGGCGGAGGTGGTGCAGAGGCCGCCGCCTGCCTCCACATGGGCAAAAATATCATAAATGCTGATCTCCTGCCCGTCTTTATAGGGCTGGCCATCCTTGAGGATGGTCAGCGGCTCTATGGAAATATTATATGTTTCGTATAGCTCTTTTGTCAGGTCGCTGGCACTGTCGCTTGTGATTTTGATCTTCATAATCGCTCCAATTTCTTTTTCCTATTAACTGGATGTGAACTATTCTTTCACTATATACTAAAAAGACTCGTATTGCAAGAGGGGAATTTTTATCGAAACGGAGTTAAGATGCGTTTTTATAAGAATTTCGTTCTCTTTGCCGGATTCCCCCCAGGTCTTACTGGCCTTTTATGGGAAGGGGAGCTGCTTTGGAAAAAGCTCGGATTTTGTGAAGAAATGCTGAAATTCTTTTTCCTGCTTCAGTCTTTCCCAGGCTGGCTTTTTATGATATAATTTTTAAAGTTTGTTTAAGAAGGAGAAGGATATGGATCAAAGAACACTGGCTTACATAAATTTGTTTGCGGTTTTGGGCAGCCTGGAATTTCTCTGTCGGCTGGAGCCTGCCGCCCGGCAGCTGATCGCCGGGAAAAAGGTCTCCATCGGCT
>JAFSHU010000155.1 GCA_017440145.1 Bacillota bacterium | reverse complement strand
GAAATACCCGAAACGGTCTTCCGGCCATTTGTTTTAAACAGACAGGCAAGACCAAAAAACAACAATAGAGAGGTGCCTTATGACGATACAAAATTTTGCTGCCCTGCGGGAGCATCTGGCAGACCGCCCCACACCCATCCTGGCCATTGCCGGTGCAGAAGATAAAGAAATCATCCAGCTGGCAAAAGAGCTGGCCGATGAAGGACAGGCCCGTTCCATCCTGGTGGGGGACGGCGCAGAGATTGAAGCACTCTGCAAAGAAGCAGCTTTCCGGCCCGAGGATATTCTCAGAACCTCCACCCCGGAAGCTGCCGCTGCCCTGGCCTGTGGTCTGGTGGCCTCCGGTCGGGCCCAGGTTCTGATGAAGGGCATGCTGAATACCAGCGTTTTCCTGCGTGCCGTGGTGCATCCGGAGCGCGGCCTGCGGAACGGCCGTCTCCTTTCCCACCTGGCCGCCCTGGAGATCCCCGGTCAGGATCACCTCCACTTCTATACCGATGGCGGCATGTGCCCCACGCCTGATCTCCAGCAGAAGCTGGGCATCCTGCAGAACGCATTGGGCGCCCTGCATCGCATGGGTTACGAATGCCCCAAGGTAGCGGCTCTGGCTGCCAATGAAAAGGTGGATCCCAAGATCCCCGCCTCCGCGGATGCTGCGGCTCTGCAGCAGATGAACCGGGAAGGCAAGCTGGAAGGCTGCCTGCTGGAAGGCCCCATGGCCTTTGATGTGGCCTGGTCCAAAGAAGCCGCTGCCCACAAGCACATCGAAAGCCAGATCAGCGGCGAGGTGGATCTTTTCCTCTGCCCGGATATTCAGGCCGGGAATCTGACCAGCAAAGCCCTGATCTACGGCGCAGGGGCCAAAATGGCCGGTGTGATCCTGGGGGCAACCCACCCCATCGTTCTGGTCTCCCGGGCTGATGATGCTGAGGCCAAGCGGAACTCCCTGAACCTGGCCTATGCCTGCCTTTAATCCACAAAGCCCATCACCGAAAGGAGAGCTATATGGACTATCGCATCCTGGTCATCAATCCCGGCTCCACCTCCACCAAGGTGGCCGTTTATGAAGATGAAAAAGAGCTTTTCATGGAGAATATCGTTCACAGCGAGGATTCCCTTTCCCAATGCAGCGCGCTTTTGGAGCAGATGCCCCTTCGTTTGGCAGCCGTGCAGGAAAGCCTCTCTGCCCATAGCCTGCAGGCAGAGGATCTTTCTGCCGTGGTGGGCCGGGGCGGCATGATCCCCCGGCTGAAAACCGGCGCTTACCGGGTGGATCAGGCTCTGAAAGCGGTGATCGAAAGCGGGAAGCTCATCCCCCATGCCTCCAATATGGGCGCCCTGCTGGTAGATGCCATCGCCGCGCCCCTAGGGCTGCCTGCCATTATCTATGATGCAGTCTCCGCCGACGACCTGCCGGAGATGGCGAAGATCACCGGCATCCCGGAGATTCGCCGTCAGAGCTTCTGCCATGTGCTGAACAGCCGGGCCATGGGCCGAAAATTCGCAGAAGCACAGGGTCGGAAATATGAGGATATGAACCTGCTCATCGCCCATCTGGGCGGCGGCATCTCCATCAGCGCCCACCGGGGCGGGCGCATCATCGATGTGATCACCGATGACGGCGGCCCCTTCTCCCCGGAACGGGCAGGCAGCGTCCCCCTGCTCTACATCATCGATATGTGCTTCAGCGGGGAATACAACAAAGCCCAGGTCACGAAAAAGCAGCGCGGCCAGGGCGGTCTCCGTGCCTGGCTGGGAACAGCAGATTGTCAGGAGATCGAAGAGCGCATCCACAACGGGGACGAAAAAGCAGCCCTGATCTATGAAGCCCAGGCTTATCAGATCGCCAAAGGCATCGGCAATCTGGCTCCTGCGCTGAACTGCTCCATGGATGCCATCCTTCTCACCGGCGGTCTGGCCTATTCCCGCATGCTCATGGAAAAAATCCGCAGCTATGTGGGCCCGCTGGCGCCCATCCATGTGCTGCCCGGCCAGTGCGAAATGGAAGCTCTGGCGCTGGGCATGCTCCGCGTTCTCCGTGGGGAGGAGGAAGCGAAGAGCTACTCTGCCGAAGCAGAATAAGCGAACCCCCCAAAGCCTGCCCTTTTGCAAAAGGGCAGGCTTTTTCTGTGCCGCATTTCTGCCCCGTAATATATGGGGTATGCTGGGCATTCTACCGGGGGTAGAGCAAATCCAGCTCCCGTAGCTTGCCTAAAAAAGACAGTCCATGCTATGCTCAGCCAGCAAAGCAAATCAAAAAAGAGGTGATTTCAGAATGAATGCACAGATCGACCCGGTGGACGTAGGCAGCAGGATCAAAACTCTGCGAACAGAAAAGAGCTTGACCCAAAAAGACCTGGCTGCCCTGCTCCATGTCTCCGATAAAGCAGTCAGCAAATGGGAGCGGGGAGTTTCACATAATTAAAGATACCACACCAATCCCATGCTGACTTTTGCTCAACCGATACAGCTGGAGGGCTGGATAACAAGAAAAGGCGGTATGCGCCCCGTGGAGGGGTAGCGTACCGCCTTTTCTTGTGGGGGTTTCCAAAGGGGGCAAAGCCCCCATTTGGCACACGACTTTGCGAAGCAAAGTGTAGTGTGTTATACCTGCTGGCGTGGCTGACGGGGGAAACGGGGTGCGGTGCTTTTTGCGCCCCGTTTGCTCCGGCAGGAAAACAGGCTGAATTTTTGTGAATGGGAATGAACAAAAAATCGGGCTGGTTTCAGAGAACGGCGGCAGGTATATGAAAGCCCCGTCCCTCGTCCTACGCTCCGACTTGTGGACAAAATGTCCCGAAGCTGTGGCCACACTCCCGGAAAAGTAGCAGGACAGCGGGCAACCGTCAAGGCTGAAATGAACGGTTTTATACCCGGCCTTGACCGCCGCCCTCCGTCCCGCTGAACGGGCAGACAAGGCGGCCAATCCCTCAAAGTGCTTGGCCGCACTTTTTTTAATTTGGGAGCGTTCTCCCTTGCAAAATTGAAATGGGCGGGAAGCCATTTTGTGGCTTTCCCGCCTTGATTACCTTTTGCAAAGACGGGCGGGGCTGTCAACGGCGGCGCATGAAATGCGCCGTTCATCTTGACCGTTGACTGGCTCGGCTGGCTTTGCTATTCGGTAGCCAGACGAATGCTTTTGGTCGCCATGTTATTTCTAAAAGCAAGATCATGTTCTACGAAGATCATGGTAGGAGAAAATTCTCTAATCAGATTTTCAATTTGCATTCGAGAATAGATGTCAATATAGTTAAGAGGTTCATCCCACACATACAGATGCGCTTGTTCACAAAGGCTTTTTGCTATCAACACTTTTTTCTTTTGTCCCGCCGAAAAATCTTCCATTTTCTTTTCAAACTGTATTCGTGAAAAATCCATTTTCCGTAAGATTGCCTTAAACAAACTTTCATCAACACGATTGGCTTCCGCAAACTCTGATAACGAACCGTTCAGCAT
>JAFSHU010000154.1 GCA_017440145.1 Bacillota bacterium | reverse complement strand
CCATCCAGCACCACCACGAAGGGAGCCTCCCCTTTGCGGTCTGCCAGCGCCAGGATGTCCTCCAGAGATGCGTATTCCTGGGCAGCGATCTCTGCCGCCACCCCATGATGATCCGGCCCGGCGATCTTCCGCAGCTGATCCTTGGGCAGCTTGCGGCAGGGAACTCCCTTTTCCTTGCATAGCTTGAACACCGCCCCGGCAAAGGCAGGGTCAGTGGAATCCGAGAGCAGAACGCGGTTTACGGAGCGACCGCTTTTCAGTACTTCCAATACGGCGTTGCGGCCGCAGATGATCTCGTTCATAATTCTCCTCATTTCCGCAGGCAGGCTGCAGCTGCCCGCGAATGGTATTTTTTCTGTGCAAAATTTTTGCGGCCTGGGCGAACCAAGCCGCAAGTGTTTTATTCCAGCGTGCGAACCAGCTGGCCGAACATGGTGAGCGTGCGGTCAACCGGCTCAGAGCTGCTCATATCCACCCCGGCATCCTTCAGCAGGTCGATGGGGTCCTTGGTGCAGCCGGCAGAGAGGAAGACCAGGTAGCGCTCCCGGGCGGCGACTGCCTTTTCCGCATCCGGATCGATCAGACCCTGTGCCAGGGCGGATGCGGCGCAGAAGCCGGTGGCGTATTTGTATACATAGAAGGCGCGGTAGAAATGGGGGATGCGCGCCCATTCCCAGGCGATCTCCTCATCCACCACGATCTCATCCCCGAAATAGTCCTTATTCAGCTGGTAATAGAGCTGGCAGAGGCTTTCCGCCGTCAGGGGCTTGCCCTCTGCCGCCATTCGGTGGGTTTCCAGCTCGAATTCGGCAAACATGGTCTGGCGGAAAACCGTAGCCCGGGCCTCCTCCAGATAATGATTCACCAGATAGCGAACCTCAGATTTTTTATCCGCATGGGCCAGCAGATAGTCGCTGAGCAGGGTCTCATTCACGGTGCTGGCTACCTCTGCCACGAAGATGCGGTAATCCCCATAGACATAGGGCTGCTTTTTACGGGTGTAATAGGAATGCATGGAATGCCCTGCCTCGTGGGCCAGGGTAAAGACGCTGTTCAGATCGTTCTGGAAATTCAGCAGCATGTAGGGCTCGCTGTCATAGACCCCGGAGGAATAGGCGCCGGAGGTCTTTCCCTTTGTTTCCCAAACGTCACACCAGCGGTTTTCCAGACCGGCGGAGAGATCCGCCACATATTGCGGCCCCAGGGGCGCCAGAGCCTGCAGCACGATGGATTTTGCCTGCTCCCAGGTGAAATCCAATGGCAGCTCCGGGAAGAGGGGGGTATAAATGTCCCACATATGCAGCTCATCCACACCCAGCAGGGCCTTGCGGCGGCGCAGGTATTCGGCCATATCCGGCTGGTGTGCGCGGACAGTGGCTATGAGCTGGGTATAAACCTCCTCCGGCACGTTATCGCTGAAGAGGGAGGCTGCCAGAGCGCTATCGTGGCGTTGGGCCTGGGCGTAGAAATTGTCCTTCTTCACAGAGGCGCTGTAAAGCCCGGCGATGGTGTTTCCCAGCTTGGCATAGGTCTGATACATGGCGCGGAAGGCACGTTCCCGGAGGGGGCGGTCAGGATCCCGCAGCAGGGGGACATAATTCCCATGGCTCAGCTGCAGGGGCTGGCCGTCCTTCCCCTCGATGCTGGGCAGGGGCAGATCCGCGTCATTCAGCAGGGAAAAGATATTGTGAAAGGCGCCGCCCATCTCTCCGCTGGCAGCCAGAAGCCGCTGCTCCGGCGCAGAAAGCACATGGGGGCGTTCCCGCAGAATATCCTCCAGCATTCTGCGGTAGAGACTCAGCTCGGGCTGCTCCAGATAGCCCTGCACCTGCTCCTCCGGCAGGGCCAGCAGCTGGGGGCCGAACCAGGAAAGCCGGGCATTGGCCTCCACAGCCAGAGCCTCGATGCGGGCCCGCAGCCCCTGAAAGAGCGGGTCGTTGTTGTCCTCATCCTGGCGCATGGCTGCATAGAGATAGAGCTTATCCACCAGGCGGCTCAGCTTTTCCTCTGCCTGGAGGAAAGCCAGCAGGGCAGAGTGACCCTCGCCCAGACGGCCTTCCCAGGCCGCGGCAGCCTCCAGCAGGCCGGGCACCAGAAGGAAATCTGCTTCCCAGCTCTGCTGATCCGGGTAGATGCGCTCCACAGCCCATTTTTCGGATTGGGGGATTTCGTTTCTATTCTTCATCGTTGAATTCGCTTCCTTTGCTGATGCGTTTTTCCAATTCCTGCACATTGCGGAGAATCTCTTCCAAAGAGAGAGCGCCGGAGAGGCCCAGGGTGGCGGAATAATCCTTGCTGGCCGGGGAAGCGGCACTGGGGGCTGCTTCTCTGCGCTCGGGGGCAGGGGCTTCTGCCTTTTTCGGCGGCGGGGCAATGGGTTCGCTGGCCCGTTCAGAGAATTGCCAGGAATCCATATGGGCGCGCATGGCCTCGATCTCTGCGGAAAGGGCAGCTGCGGAGGCGGAGATGCCGTCCTCCATGCTGCGGAATTCATTTTTCATTTCCCGGTAGGCCTGATTCTGCCGTTCTGCCTTGATTTCCTCCAGCTTCACTTCAACAGGGGCTTCTGCGGGAGCTTCTATAGCTACTTCTGCAGGAGCTTCGGCGGATGCAGCTTCCGGAGTGGCTATGCTTTCCTCCGGCTGTTCTGCTTCCGCATCGCTGTTTAAGGCCTGGAAAAGATTGAAGCTCTGGAAGACCGGAGCCTGCTCTACGGTCTCAATGACAGGAGCAGGAGCTTCTGTGATTTCAGGAGCCTGCTCTGCGGTCTCAATGACAGGAGCAGGGGCTTCTGTGATTTCAGGAGCCTGCTCTGCGGTCTCGATGACAGGAGCAGGGGCTTCGATGATTTCGGGAGCCTGCTCTGCGGTCTCAATGACGGGAGCAGGGACTTCTGTGATTTCGGGAGCCTGCTCCGCGGTCTCGATGACGGGAGCAGGGATTTCTATAGCTTCAGGCTGGCGCAGGGGCTGGCCGCAGATGATGCAGAAGGGATTGTTTGCCGGGATCGCAGCGCCGCAGATCGGGCAGATCTCCCGGAGCTCCGCTTCCGGCTGTGCCTGACTGGAAGCAGGACTTTCGCTGGGGAAGCTCTGCGCCTGCTCCGCTGTGGGCTGGCCCAGAGGCTGCCCGCAGATGATGCAGAACTGACAGCTGGGCAGGGTTTCCGCGCCGCAGGCGGGGCAGAGATTGCCTGTCTGCTGGCTGGGGACTGCCTCCGGCTGGGGCGGCAGCTGCTGGGCTGCTTCCGTATCCACCTGGGAGATGGCAGCATGGAGGGCGGATTCCAGATCAGCATATTCCTGCTGTTCGCCGGAATCCCCCTGGCTCACCCGCACCTTGTTCGCCTCAGCCAGCGCTGCTGCCAGCGCGGCCTCCTTTGCGGCTGCTTTGGCGGCGGCCTTTTCCGCTTTTTCCTGCTGACGCAGGGCTTTCCGCTCCTTACGGCTCAGGGGGAGAGCCTCGGCTTCTTCCTCATCATCCGGGTCAGCAAAAAGCTGTGCCTCTGCCTGCTGGCGGCGGATCTCCGCTGTGCTTTCCAGAGGGGCAGGGCCGCCGAAAAAGAGGGGCTGCCGTCCCGGGCCGGGAGCTTCCTCCGGGCTGGGGGGCTGCTCACAGGAAGAGCGAATGAAGCTGACGATCTGCGCCCGTTCCTCATCGCTGTGGGCTTTGTAATACATCTTGACCATAGCAGCATCGCCATGGCTGCGGACCCATTGTTCTTCCGCACGTTTGGGGTCGCTGTCCTGTTCTTGTTTGCCCAGGAAGGAAAAAAGATATACCAAAAGGCCCAGGCCGCAAAGGCCGATCAGGGCGAAAATGAGCATCTGCATAGTGGGTGAAACCTCCTGTTTCCAGCTTTACCGGGCTGCCCTGCCGCTTCCGGAGGGCGGCCCGGTTTTTCTGCAGGTTTGTGGATTTATTTTGCCAGGGCGTAGATGGCGCGGGCATAGATCTTTGCCAGCTCCCGGAAATTGTCCTGGGTGATGAATTCATTGGGCTGATGCACCAGATTGGGCTCGCCGAGCTTTTCCGGGCCAAAGGCCAGGCAGTTGGGGAAGGTCTTTGCATAGGTGCCGCCGCCGATCATCAGCGGGGGGGTCATATCCCCGGTGAATTCCCGGTAAACGCCCAGCAGCTTCTGAGCCAGGGGATGTTCCTCGCCCAGGTAGAGGGGGTTCTGTGCCAGCCAATCGCCCAGGATCAGGCCGTGGGGGGCAACTGCTTTTTCCAGCATGGCGTGGATCTCATCTTCCGTATGCTCATAGAGGAAGCGGATATCGCCCAGCAGCACAGCGCCCTTTTCATCCAGATTCAGCACAGAGGGAACGCTGGTCAGGCGGCCTTTGTCGGTTTCTTCCGCGATGCCCAGGCCTGCGCCGTAGCGATCATCGTCATAAAGTGCGCCCATGCTGCGGAGGAAATCCGCGCCGCCGCCCTGCAGCTCCAGAGTGTTCAGGAAGCGAACCAGCTTCATCAGAGCGTTTTCGCCATCCTCCGGCATGGAGGCATGGGCAGCATGGCCGACGGCCTTCACGCTGAGCTTGCCTTCTGCCAGCTCAGCGCTGATATCGGCGGGGAGCTCGGGCAGGGCTTTTTCTGCGGGCCAGCAGAGCTCAGCAAGGGCTTCACCGGGCACCACGTTTGCCACGGAGCCGGATTTCAGGCTCAGCAGGCAGGGAGAGGCCTGGCAGGCATCCCAGCTCTTGGAGAGGGAGTAATGTGCCACGCCTTTTTCGGCCACGATCAGCGGGAATTCCGCATCGGGGGAGAAGGAGCAGGCGGGGGGAGCGTATTTGCTCAGATAATGGGTCATGCAGGACATGCCGCTTTCCTCGTCGCAGCCCATGATGAAGCGGACGGTCTTATTCATCTTGATGCCGCAATCGGCCAGAGCCAGTGCGCCGTACATGGCTGCTACCAGGGGGCCCTTGTCATCCAGGGTGCCGCGGGCAACGATCTTTCCATCCACGATCACCGGGCTGAAGGGGTCGGAATCCCAATCCTTTGCGTCAGCGGGGACCACATCCAGGTGGGCCAGAATGCCGATCTGCTCTTCCGTTTCACCGGGCAGATCTGCGTAGCCGGCATAGCCATCCACATTGTTTGCCTGGAAGCCCAGGGTGGAGGACATCGCCAGTGCGTATTCCAGAGCGTCTGCAACGCCGCGGCCAAAGGGAGCGCCCTCACCGGCGGGCTCTGCTTTCACAGAGGGGCAGGCCAGCAGGCCCATCAGATCCCGTTCCATCTGGGGGTAATAGCCGTCCAGAACCTGATCAATGCGGGAGAAATCGATGTTTGTCATTGTGTTTACTCCTTTTCTGGCTTTATTTTTTGGTGTAAGAAGCAGGATGCCCGGCTGCTGTGCTGCCGCAGAGCTTCCTGATTTGGATACACGTATTTAACTTATTATAATTCTCCCCGGGTGGCCTTCTTCCTCTTTTTTCCTTATATAATCACAAAAACGACAGAGGTTTTTCGTATTCGTGTTTTTCAGCGGGGAGAAGAGGCTGCAGCAGGGGGAAGGCTTTTTACCCAGCCTCAGCGGCTGGGATCACAAAAACGACAGATTCACTTTTTTTCTGCTTGTTTTCTCTCTCCTTGGCGAAAACTGTGGCAGGAAGGAGCCATCCCGCCCGTGGTGGCGGGGATGGGAGCGGGGGAAGGAGCGTGAGAGCCTGATTTCTGCTCCTTTCTGCTGGGAGAATTTTTTCTTTCCGGCAGGGAGAAGCATAATTTCGGCGAATGTTTAAACAAGAAATATTGTCTTTTCGTATAAACGAAAAAAGCCTGCATAAAGGGAAGAAAAGGATTTCTCTGCAATGGAAGAAAGCTTGCTGCAAAAAAAAGAACGGCTTTTTGCCCGCCTGCGGGAGCTGGCCGGGGAAAAGGGTCTTCTGGTCGCCTTTTCCGGCGGGGTGGATAGCACAGTGCTGGCTGCGGCAGCAGTCCGCGCCCCTCTGCCCCGGGTGGAGCTGGCCAGCTGCCATACCCTGCTGCACAGCCGGGATGACCTGGCAGCAGCCCGGGAGGGCGCTGCGGAGCTGAGCCTTCCCCTGCACCTGCTGGAGCTGGATGTGTTTTCTCTGCCTGCGGTGGCGGGAAACCATCGGGAGCGCTGCTATCACTGCAAAAAGCTGATTTTTTCCACCCTGCTGGAGAAGGCGCGCAGCCTGGGCCTTTCTGCCCTGGTGGAGGGGGCCAACGGCGATGATCTCTCCGCTGTGCGTCCCGGCCTGCGGGCGGGGACAGAGCTTTCCGTGGCCCGGCCCCTGGCGGAAGTGGGCCTGACAAAGGCAGAGATCCGGCAGCTGGCCCGGGAATGGGGGCTCCGCTGCTGGGATAAGCCTGCCAATCCCTGCCTGGCCAGCCGCTTCCCCTATGATACGGAGCTGACAGATGCGCTGCTGCGCCGGGTGGAGGAGGCGGAACGCCTTCTGGCGGAGCGGGGGCTGCGGGGCTTTCGCCTGCGCTGTCACGGGGAACTGGCCCGCATCGAATGCAGCCCGGAGCAGGCCTCTGTTTTGCTTTCTCAGGCCCAGACGATCTGTGCTTCCCTGAAGCAGCTGGGCTTTGCATACATCACTTATGATTTGGAGGGATTTCACAGTGGCTCCTTTGACCGCTGAGCTTTTGTACATTGATGCCCCCACCGGTCTGGCCGGGGATATGCTGCTGGCTGGCCTGCTGGATTGCGGCCTTGCGCTGGAACCGATCCTGAAGGAACTGAAGAAGCTGGATCTGGGCCCTTGGGAGCTGAAAACGGAGAGAGTTTCCCAGCATGGGATCATGGCCATGCAGGTGGATATCCAATACCCCCACCAGCATCAGCACCGGCATCTTTCGGATATCCGGAAGCTGATCCAGGCGGCGGAATTTCCGCAGCCTGCAGAGGCGATGGCTCTGCGCACCTTCCAGATTCTGGCCCAGGCCGAGGCAGCAGCTCACGGCTGCAGCATCGAAGAGGTGCATTTTCATGAGGTGGGCGCGGTGGATTCCATTCTGGACATCTGCGCGGTCTCTTTGGCCCTGCACCAGCTGCAGATTGCCGAGGTGTTCTGCTCTGCGCTGCC
The DNA here is from genome assembly GCA_017440145.1 of Bacillota bacterium. Classification (GTDB taxonomy): domain Bacteria; phylum Bacillota; class Dehalobacteriia; order UBA4068; family UBA4068; genus RGIG3155. The sequence continues at coordinate 5,878 of JAFSHU010000154.1, read as the reverse complement.
CCTGAGCCAGGGCTTGGTGGATTGTGAGCATGGCCGCCTGCCGGTGCCTGCCCCTGCTGTGGCCAATCTGCTGGAGGGCATGCAGGTTCATGGCAGCCACCTGGAAGGGGAGCTGATCACCCCCACCGGCGCTGCTCTGCTCAAGGCCATGGGCGCAAAGCAGATCCCGCCGCCTGCCTTTGGCATCATCGCCCATGGGCGGGGTGCGGGCCATCGGGTGCTGCCCCAGCCCAATGCAGTTCATCTGGTCCTGGGGGACAGTGGCCGCCGCAGCTATCACCGGGATGTGGTGGACGTGATCCGCACCAATATTGATGACAGCTCCGGGGAGACCCTGGCTATGCTCTGGGAAAAGGCTTTTGCCATGGGGGCTCTGGATATGTGCTATACGCCGCTGCTGATGAAAAAGGGACGCCCTGCCTGGCAGCTGCAGATGATCGTCCCGGAATGCACTGCGGATCAGTTGGCCCGCCTGATCTTTGAAGAGACCGGCTCCATCGGCTGCCGGGTGAACCGGGAGCGCCGTCTGGTGGCAGAGCGGAGCATCATCAATGTGTATACCCAATATGGTCGGGTGGCGGTGAAGATCAGCGGCAACAATATCGCGCCGGAGGCGGATTGCGCCAAGGCTGTGGCGGAACGCTCCGGTGTGCCTTTTAAAGAAGTTTATGCAGCAGCGCTCACCGCGGCTTACAGCGCACTCCATGGGGAGGAAGAATAGACCCCGGCCTTTAATCGATATTAAAATAGCGAAAGCCCAGCCCAGACGGGGGATGAAATTTTTCATTTGCCCTTGACAAGGGCGGATGATGATGGTAACATGTGGGTGTTAAGCGGCCTATATATGGCTAAAATATGTATATCTCGTATGATGCTGCCGGGAGAGACTGCGGCTTGCCGCAGCGCCGAAGGGGATGCAAAAACTCTCAGGCTCCAGGACCGGCAGCGGACGAAACTCCGGAAAGTATCATGGCTTTTGCCATATCGCCGAAGAAGCAAACACGATTCGACTCTCTGCCGACCGTGAAAATCTTTCAGGCTAATCAACGGAGGCAGGCTTAATTGCTCTGCCTCCGTTTATTGTTTTTTGAAGAGAGTATTCCACGAAAACAACCTGCTAAACAATGCTTTCACCCATGCTGCGGATGGGTCTGTTTTTGTTTTTGGGCAGCTATTGATGAATGTGATTAGTTGCTTGTTTTATAGATAAACTATTGCTGTATTCGGTTTTTATCTACACAAAGAAGGGGAGGAAAACTGTTTATGGAAGAAAAACTCTTGCGCACGCCTTTGTACGAATGCCACCTGGCCGCCGGTGGGAAGATCGTTCCCTTTGCCGGTTATGAGCTGCCGGTGCAGTACGAAAAGAGCGGCGTCATCACCGAGCATATGGCCGTCCGTGAAAAGGTCGGTATGTTTGACGTTTCCCATATGGGGGAAGTCATTCTTTCCGGCCCGGATGCTCTGGCAAATCTGCAGAATCTGATGACCAACGATTACAGTGACCTGGCAGATGGCTTTGTCCGCTACAGCCCCATGTGCTATGAAAACGGCGGCGTTGTGGATGATCTGCTGGTTTATAAGCTGGAGGACAATCTGTATTATATCGTGGTGAATGCCTCCAACCGCCACAAGGACGTGGAATGGATGCAGAAAAACCTGAAGGGCGATGTGCAGCTGAAGGATATCTCCGATGATGTGGCGCAGATCGCGCTCCAGGGCCCCCTGGCCGAAGCTGTGCTGAAGAAGCTGGCTGCGGAAAGCGACATCCCCCAGAAGAACTATACCTTCGTGCGGAAAGCCCCTGTGGGCGGCATTGACTGCCTGATCTCCCGCACCGGCTACACCGGTGAGGACGGCTTTGAGCTTTACACCGCCAATGCGGACGCTCCTGCGCTCTGGAACAAGCTGCTGGAAGCAGGCGAGGAATTCGGCCTGATCCCCTGCGGCCTGGGCGCTCGCGATACCCTGCGTATGGAAGCCGCCATGCCCCTTTACGGTCATGAGATGGATGAGACCATCAGCCCCTGGGAGACCGGTCTGGGCTGGGCTGTGAAGATGGCTAAGGAAGATTTCATCGGCAAGGCTGCCATCGAAGCCACCGGTCGTCCCCGCGCCCGTGTTGGTCTGAAGATCACCGGCCGCGGCATCGTCCGTGAGCACTGTGATGTTTATGTGGGCGATCAGAAGATCGGTCACAGCACCTCCGGCACCCACTGCCCTTATCTGGGCATGCCTGTGGCTATGGCTTTGGTGGATGCTGCCTATAAAGAAGTGGGCACCCAGATGGAGGTGGAGGTTCGCGGCCGCCGGATCAGCGCCGAAGTGGTGAAGCTGCCCTTTTATAAACGCGAAAAATAAGCAGTGATGCCCCTCGGGGCATAATCAAATAGAAAGTATTGCAAACTACAAAAAGCTAAATTTTCAGGAGGGTATACAAATGAACATTATGCAAGGTCTGCTCTATTCCAAAACTCATGAATGGGTCAAAGTCGAAGGCGATCGGGTTCGCGTTGGTCTTTCTGATTTCGCACAGCATGAAATGGGCGACATCGTTTTCGTGAACCTGCCCGAAGAAGGCGATATGGTCACCGCCGGTGAGGCCTTTACCGATATCGAATCCGTGAAAGCTGTTTCCGACGTATATGCCCCCGTTTCCGGCCGCATCGTGGCTGTCAACGAAGAGCTGGCAGATGACCCTGCTCTGATCAATTCCGATTGCTATGAAGCCTGGATCGTGGAGCTGGAAGAGGTCGGCGGCCTGGATGATCTGATGGATTCCACCGCTTACGAGACCTTTGTTGCCAGCGCTGAATAAGCCTTTCTCTTTGGGCTTCTCTGAAGCCGAAACGCAGGTGGGGCGGCGGCAGAACGCAGAGGCGAAATGTCTGCCTGCTCTCTCCTGAAAAAAGATAGCACCGCCAAAGGACGGGCCTGGCTTTTCCCGCCGGGCCCGTTTTTTTCACAAGTTTCCACACCCAGACCAAAACAAGGAGGCTATCATGGGCCATTATGTGATTTCTACCCCTGCGGAGCAGCAGCAGATGCTCTCTGCCCTGGGCATGTCCTCCATGAAGGACCTGTTCCGGGACGCTCCCCAGGAATTGCTTTTGGATCAGCTGGATATCCCCGCCGGGAAATCCGAGCTGGAGGTGCGTCGGGCTATGGAAGGCCTGGCCGCAGAAAACCGTGTATTCTCTTCCATCTTCCGCGGCGCAGGTGCCTATGACCATTACATCCCCGCTATCGTCAAGCAGATTACCGGCAAGGAAGAATTCGTTACTGCTTATACGCCCTATCAGGCAGAGATCAGCCAGGGCATTCTGCAGTCCATTTTTGAGTATCAGACCATGATCTGCGAGCTCACCGGCATGGATGTGAGCAACGCTTCCGTTTATGACGGCGCCACTGCCGCTGCGGAAGCCATCATCATGTGCCGCAGCCGCAAGAAAAACAAAGCCTTGGTCTCCGCTGCCCTGCATCCGGATACCATCAGCACCATCCAGACCTACTGCCATTCCGCCGGGATCCCGGTGGAGCTGGTTCCGGTGAAGGAAGGCCGCACTGATCTGGAAGCCCTCTCCGGCCTGCTGACGGAGGATGTAAGCTGCCTGCTGCTTTCCAGCCCCAACTATTTCGGCCAGTGGGAGGATGCCGCTGCTTTCGCGGATGCTGCCCACCAGGCCGGTGCAAAATTCATCCTGAACGTGAACCCCATCGCTCTGGGTCTCTTCCAGACCCCGGCAGAGCTGGGCGCGGATATTGCTGTGGGCGAAGGCCAGCCCTTGGGCATGCCTTTGGCTTTCGGCGGCCCCTACCTGGGCTTCATGGCTGCAAAGGCCGATATGACCCGCCAGCTGCCCGGCCGCATCGTGGGTGAGACCCTGGATGTGGATGGCAAACGGGGCTATGTGCTGACCCTGCAGGCACGCGAGCAGCACATCAAGCGTGAAAAGGCCAGCTCCAGCATTTGCTCCAACCAGGCGCTCTGCGCCCTGACTGCTTCTGTCTATCTGGCAGCGATGGGCCCGGAAGGTCTGGCAGAAGCTGCCCGCCAGTGCTACAGCAAGGCACATTATCTGGCTGCTGCCCTTTGCCGCATCCCCGGCGTGGAGCTGGTTTACAGCGGCGATTATTTCAATGAATTTGTGATCCGTACCCCCTTCTGCGCCTGCGAGCTGGAAGGCTTCCTGGCAGAGCATGGCGTTCTCTCCGGCCTGCCCCTGGGCAACAAGCAGAGCCTCTGGTGCTGCACGGAAAAGAGCAGCCTGGAAGAAATGGATCGGGTCGCCGCACTGGTGGCACAGTATGCTGAGGAGGTGGCGAAATAATGGAACTGCTCTTTGAAAAAAGCCGCTGCGGCCGTGGGCTCAGCCTGCTGCCTGCCTGCGATGTACCGGAAGTTCAGCCCTGCGACTGCCAGCTGCGGAAGGACGCGCCCCGTCTGCCCCAGCTTTCCGAAGCGGAGCTTTCCCGGCATTATACTGCTCTCTCCAAGAGAGCCCATGGTCTGAACGATGGTTTCTATCCCCTGGGCTCCTGCACCATGAAATATAACCCGAAGATCAACGATGAAATGGCCAATCTGCCCGGCTTCACCGGCATCCACCCCCTGCAGCCCGTTTCCAGCATGCAGGGCTGCCTGAAGGCGCTGGATGAGCTTTCCCAGCTGCTCTGCGCCATCACCGGCATGGATGATATGACCTTCCAGCCTGCTGCCGGTGCCCACGGCGAATTCACCGGCATCGCCCTGATCAAGGCTTATCACGAATCCCGCGGCGACATGGGCCGGAAGAAGATCATCGTTCCCGATTCCGCTCATGGCACCAACCCGGCTTCCGCCAACATGAATGGCTTTGCCATCGTGAACATTCCCTCCGCTGCGGACGGCTGCATCGATCTGGAAGCGCTGAAAGCTGCTCTGGGCCCGGATACTGCTGGTCTGATGCTGACCAACCCCAATACCGTTGGCAAATTCGATAAGAACATCACGGAGATCACCCGTCTGGTGCATGAGGCAGGCGGCCTCTGCTACTATGATGGCGCCAACCTGAACGCCGTTATGGGCGTTGTTCGCCCCGGCGACATGGGCTTTGACGTGATCCACCTGAACCTGCACAAGACCTTCTCCACCCCCCATGGCGGCGGCGGCCCCGGCTCCGGCGCAGTGGGCTGCAAGGAGATTCTGGCCCCCTTCCTGCCCATCCCCCGTGTGGTGAAGAAGGAAGAGCAGTATGTGCTCTGCAATGATTTCCCCCAGTCCATCGGTAAGGTGAAGAGCTTCTACGGCAACTTCCTGGTGGTGCTCCGCGCCCTGTCCTATGTACTGACTCTGGGCAGCGAGGGCATTGCCGAGGCGGCAGAGAATGCTGTTCTCAACGCCAATTATATGAAGAAGCTGCTGGAGGATGTGTATCCCGTGGCCTTTGTGGATACCTGCATGCACGAATTCGTGCTGGATCTTTCCCAGCTGAAGAAGGAAACCGGCTGCTCCGCCATGGATATTGCCAAGGGGCTGCTGGATTACGGTGTGCATCCGCCCACAATGTATTTCCCGCTGATCGTTCATGAAGCCCTGATGATCGAGCCCACGGAGACCGAATCCAAGGAAACCCTGGAAGAGGTGGCAGAGATCTTCCGCAGCCTGCGGGAGAAGGCCTATCAGGATCCGGAAGCGCTGCACAATGCACCGCTGAGCACGCCTGTACGCCGTCTGGACGATGTCCGCGCTGCCCGCACGCCTGTGCTGAAATATGATTTTGAGCCTGCTCCGGCGGAATAAAGCGGGACTGAAATTGCCAAAGTAAGGCCCATTTCTGGTTGATGGGCGAGTGGTACTGTAGAAGGGGAGAGCTGCAGCTCTCCCCTCTGCACAATG